>JAIEPJ010000260.1 GCA_019749835.1 Phreatobacter sp.
TTGGCGCCCGAGGCGGTGCGCACGATGAAGGTCTGGCCCTCGTAGAAGTTGATGCCCTGGAAGTTCACGCCGAGCGAGGCGTTGCGCGAGAAGGTGATGGTGGTGTTGCGCGACAGCAGGTCGACCTGGCCCGACTGCAGGACCGGCCAGCGCTGCTGCACCGAGGTCGGCGTGTAGCGCACCTTGTTGGCGTCGCCGAGGACGGCGGCGGCCACGGCGCGGCAGAAGTCGACATCCAGGCCGGTCCACTCGCCCCTGTCATTGGCGAAGGAGAAGCCGGGCAGGCCGAGGTGGACGCCGCATTCGAGGTGACCGCGGGCGCGGATCGCATCCAGCGTCGGCGAGGGCGCGAGCTGCTGGGCGGTGGCCGCGCCGGCACCGAGCGCAAGGATGGCGGCGCCGAGCGCGCCGCGGGCGAGAAGGGTCATGGAACTGGCTCCCGGTAGGCTCCGGCGGGATGGTCCGGCCGGAGAAAATCCTGCGCCACACTCGGAAGGTGGGCGGAAAGAGTCAACTGTCTGATACGCTGTCGCGCCAGAGGTTTTCCGTCAGCCCCGCACGAAGCCGACGATGTCCTTCACCGAATTCATCACCGGGCGGGCGATGGCCCGGGCGCGGCTTGCACCCGTCGCCAGAATGCGGTCGATCTCGGCAGGGTCGCTGACGAGGCGCTTCATCTCCGCGGTGATCGGCGACAGCTTGGCGACCGACAGGTCAGCCAGCGCCGTCTTGAAGCCGGAGAACTGCCCGCCGCCGAACTCGGCGAGGACGTCTGCCTTGGTCCGTCCGGAGAGGGCGGCGAAGATGCCGACGAGATTGTCGGCCTCGGCCCGGCCTTTCAGTCCCGCTTCCTCGGAGGGCAGGGCTTCCGGGTCGGTCCGCGCCTTGCGGATCTTCTGGGCAATGGTGTCGGCATCATCCGTCAGCGCGATACGCGAATAGTCCGAGGGGTCCGACTTCGACATCTTCTTGGTCCCGTCGCGCAGGCTCATGACCCGCGTCGCCGGCCCCATGATCACCGGCTCGGTGACGGGGAAGAAGGTGTCGCCAAGGCCGAGTTCGGCAATGCGCTCGGCATAGTCGTTGTTGAACTTGATGGCGATGTCGCGCGTCAGTTCCAGGTGCTGCTTCTGGTCCTCGCCCACCGGCACATGGGTGGCGCGATAGGCGAGAATGTCGGCGGCCATCAGGCTCGGATAGGCGAAGAGACCGAGCGAGGCGTTCTCCTTGTCCTTGCCGGCCTTGTCCTTGAACTGCGTCATGCGGCTCATCCAGCCCATCCGCGCGACGCAGTTGAACACCCAGGCGAGCTCGGCGTGTTCGGGCACCTGGCTCTGGTTGAACAGGATCGAGCGCTGCGGGTCGATGCCGGCGGCGATATAGGCGGCGGTGACCTCGCGGATCGCCTTCTGCAGCGCCTTCGGGTCCTGCCAGACCGTGATGGCGTGCATGTCGACGACGCAATAGATGCAGTCATGCGTCTCCTGCATCGCCACCCAGTTGACCAGGGCGCCGAGATAATTGCCGAGATGCAGGTCGCCGGTAGGCTGCATGCCCGAGAAGACGAGCGGCTTGAAGGTCGCCATGGTGGTGGAATCCCAAAGCAGGGGCGGCCATCTGCCGCCCCGAAGGCCGGCTTCCTCGCATGGGCCGCGAGGCGATTCAAGCGGTTGCCAGGTTCACTCCGCCAGCACGCGGGTCGGCGGGAAGACCACCTCCACCAGCGTGCCCTGGTTCGGCGTCGAGGAGATGCCGAAGCTCGCCCGGTTCGCCTCGACCAGCGCCTTGGTCAACGGCAGGCCGAGGCCCGTGCCCTTGGCCGCCCGCGGATTGGAGGTTGCGACCTGGCGGAAGGGCTCCATGGCGGCCTTCAGTTCGGTCTCGGTCATACCGACGCCGGTGTCGCGCACCCGCAGCACCGCCTCGCCGGCATCCGACAGGCCGGTGGAGACGATGATCTGCCCGCCTGCGGGTGTGAACTTCACCGAGTTGGACAGGAGGTTCAGCACGATCTGCCGCAGCGAGCGGGAATCGGCCACCACGTTCGGCAGGCGCGGCTGCAGCGAGGAGCGGATGATGACGCGCTCGCGGTTGGCCTGCGGCTGCATGATCGCCACCGTCGACTGCACCATGTCGTTGAGGTCGACGCTGGTGAAGGCGAGTTCCAGCTTGCCGGCCTCGATCTTGGACAGGTCGAGCAGGTCGTTGATGAGCGAGAGGACATGGCCGCCTGAGGCGTGGATGTCCTTGAGGTAGTCGCGGTAGCGCTCGTTGCCGATCGCACCGAAGCGCTCCTCGATCATCACTTCCGAGAAACCGATGATGGCGTTCAGCGGCGTGCGGATCTCGTGGCTGATCTTGGCGAGGAAATCCGACTTCTGCGACGAGGCCTGCTCGGCCTGACGCTTGGCGGCGATGAGGTCCTCCTCCGCCTTCTTCCAGTGCGTCATGTCGCGGAACACGGCCGCGAGCTTCGGCCGTGCCGCCGGTCCGGTCCGGCCCATGGTCATGTAAAGCGGGATGAGGCCGCCCTGCTTGACCCGCCCGATGATCTGGCGGCCGTCGTTGAGCACGCTGGCAACGCCGTTGGACAGGAGCCCGTCGCAATAGTCGAGCGCCGACCGGTGGCTCTCGGGGGCGAAGAGCGTCGTCACCGACATCCCCTTCACCTCGGCCGATTCATAGCCAAAAAGGGCCTCCGCCGAACGGTTCATGCTCTCGATCGCGCCGTCCGACGTGACGATGACGATGCCGTCGGTCGCCGTGTCGAGGATCTGCTCGACCTCGTCCAGCCGGCCACGCAGTTCGCTCAGCGTTGTCGATTCATGATCGGCGGCGACCTCGCCGGCCGGTGTCCGTGTCAGGGTGAAGAGGAAGGCCGACTGCCCGGCCCAGGTGACGCGCGACAGATGCGCATGGACCGGGAGCGCCGTTCCCTCCGACGTCGTCAGCGTCACCGCCTCGCTGCCGTCCTCGGGCCCGCCGGCGAAGAGGCGCGAGACGCCGCCCGCCTCCTCCAGTGTCGCCGCGTCGGCAAAGCCGACCCAGTCGAGCAGCGTGCGGTTGGCGAAGAGCACCGCATTGCCGCGGTGGATGATGAGGCCGGTCGGCACCTTGTCGAGAAGCGCGGCGAGATCGGCCCCCTGGTCGGGCCCGGCCATCACCGGATCGGCGCCAAAGGCGCTCGGAAGCGGCCCGAAAGGCGTTCCCGAATCGACGAAGGCGCGGGCCGGCGCTTCCCCCGCCGTGTCAGGGGACCGGGTCTCCGGCAGGCTGTCGCTGCCGTCGAGCGGTCCCGTTGCGACCGGAGCCACCGGCAGCGGGAGCTGCGCGCCGGGCGCCGCCTGTTCGGCGGGCGGCGGGAGTTGATCGGGCGGGCGCGGGCCGTCCTCGTCCGCGGGGATAGGGTCGCTGGTGCGGGCACCGAGGGCGCGGGCGATCTCGCGGAAGGCGTTGCGTTCGCCCGGCGACAATTGCGGGCGCTTGCTGTCCTGGCCGACGGTGGTCCGGAGCGCGACGACATTGGGCGGATTGGTGTGGACGGTCAGAACAGGACGCGTCTCGGCCAGGGGCCGCGCCGCATCGGGATCGGTAACGGGATCGCCGGGCTGTGCCTCCTCGGGCACTGGCGCATCGCCGGCGGCATCCGCCTTCTCGGCTGACGCGATGTTCGCCGCCAGCGGGTCGACGTCGTCAATCGCAGTCGCGGCGGGCAGGGCCGCGATATCCTCGGAAGCGCCGATGTCCGGAGCGTCTGGCGCCTCGACGGGTTCGTCCGCCTCGGCAGCAACGTCGGCGTCCTCGACCGACGCGGCAGCGGCCGTCTCGGTGGTCGGGGCATCGCCATCGACAGGCTGGGCGGCATCGTCCCCGGCACTGGTCAGGTGCGGATTGTCCGTTACGTCGACGGGTTCATCCGCCGCGATTGTGACGTCGGCATCCTCGTCCGCAGCGTCTGCAGGCACGGGGGAAGCCCCGACACCGGCAGATTCGGTGGCGGATTCAGCTGTTTCAGCAGGATCGACGTCGGCGACCGGCGCGTCCTGCGGCAGGTGCTCGGGAGCCGTCTCAGGAGCGATCGGCGCGACTTCCTCGACGACGAGACCGAAGCCGGAATAGCCCTGGAAGGCGCCGTCGCGCAGCGTCGGGAAGGCGGCCAGTGTCACCGCCAGCCGGCGTCCGGCCCGGCCCAGCGGCCAGAGGGCAGCCACGCCGCTGAAGGGCCTGCGGGCGGTCACGGCGGCGGTGAGGGCGCCGTCGGGGGCGATGCCAAAGCGGGCCACCGCCGCCTCGAGGGTCTCACCGGCGAGGCCGGCGACCTCGTCCGGCGCGATGGTGTGGAAGCGATAGTCCCCATCCATCCGCCAGGAGAAGCGCTGCGGCACGGCGTGAATGGCGTCGACCGTATCGGCCGGCTGAACCTCCGGCACGGTTGCGTCTGCGTGCTGGTCCGGGCTGGTTTGCGGCAGACTATCCCGGGAGATCGCCTCGGGTGCCTCGACATGCGCGCCGTCAGCCGGCTCATCGCCCTGTCCGCCCGCGGTGGCAAGACCGGGGGAATCGGAATCCGCCAAGGCGGTGGAGGCGGGAATGGGCCCCTCGGTTCCGGTCGCAGCCGGGGGTGGCGTGACCTCCGAAGCCTCGGCCACGGGCATCGTCAGATCTGTGACGGGTTCCGTCTGCGCGGCTTCATCGACAGCGTCGTCGATCGCGGAAGCCTCAGTCCCGGCATCCGCCAGAGGGGCTGCGGCCGGTCCGGTGCCTCCCGCGACCAGCCGGAGACCGGCTTCCGGGACGCTTCTGGCGAGCGGCGCGAGAAGGGCGACCATGAGGCCCGCCTCGGGCAGCGCGACGACCGTCATCGGTCCGTTCACGAGGTCCACCTCGGCGCGACCCGTGGCGCCGACATTGTCGAAGATCGTCTCGGCGACGGGTCCGACGAGGTCCCTCAGCGACGTCGCCGACAGGGCGGATGCAGCGTCGCTCGCCGCCAGCGGCACGCCGGCGCGGTCGAAGGCGAGCGCGGGAATCCGCAACGTCGCGACGAAGCCGAGTGCCGCGTTGCGGGGCGTTTCGCCTCGGAGGGTTGGCAGCCGTACCGCGATGAGGCTGAGCGCGCCGGCCCTGACGCGGCAGGCCTCGGCGACGACACTTTCCGAACCGAAACGTCCCGCGATGCGCAGGCGCTCGCTGCGCGGCGTGCCGTCGGCAGGCAGGGTCGGCGCCAGCCGACCGATCTGCGCGGCGAAGGCATGGGTCGAGGGATAGTCGCGATCGAGGGCTGCAGTGAGGCCGCTGGCGCCCATGGCGCGTGCGCCGGTCGTGTTGGCGACGACGAGGCGGCTCGCATCGGCTGTCCACAGCCACCACGGGCCAGGTTCCGCCATCAGGCGCGCGACTTCCGGCTCCGACAGGATCGTCGACAGGCTGGGGAACGCGGATGTCATACGGTCGCTTCCGGGCACGAGGCGAGGCGTGCCACATCCGGCACGCCGCATTGGTAAAGGATGTGTTGAGAGATTGTGTCGGAACAGAGCCGAAACGTCCACGTCGCGAAGGGTCTTCCGGAGCGTCAACCCGCAGTTAGGGTTAATCCAGATGCGTGACAGGCTCGTCTCTGCCAGCGCTGCCGTGGCGGCAGTCAAGGGCCCGTGTTAGGCAGGGTTAACTGCCACCCTCGAGACCACCGACCTCACCCATGATCGACAAGCTGCGCGCCCTGATCCAGCACCCGCGGTTCGAGACCGCCATTATCGTGCTCATCGTCATCAACGCCATCACGCTCGGCCTTGAGACCAGCCCCACCGTCATGGCCCAGGCGGGCGGCCTCCTGCTGACGATCGACAATATCGTCCTGACGATCTTCGTCGCCGAGATCCTCGCGCGGATCGTCGTGAAGCGCGGCGCCTTTTTCCGCGACCCCTGGAGCCTTTTTGATCTCTTTGTGGTCGCGATCGCGCTGGTTCCGGCCTCCGACAGCCTCTCGGTGCTGCGCGCCCTGCGCATCCTGCGCGTCTTGCGCCTGGTTACGGCCGTGCCCGCGCTGCGGCGTGTGGTCGGCGGCCTCATCTCGGCACTGCCGGGCATGGGCTCCATCGGCATGCTGCTCGGCCTGATCTTCTACGTCTTCGCGGTGATCGTCACAAAGCTCTACGGCCAGGCGCTGCCGGACCATTTCGGCAGCATCGGCGCCTCCGCCTACACGCTGTTCCAGGCCATGACCTTCGACGACTGGTCCGGCGGGATCGTCAAGCCACTTGCGGAAAAGGGCTTTCCCTTCGGCTGGTTCATCATCATCACCTTCATGGTGTTGACCACCTTCATGGCATTGAACCTGTTCATCGGTGTCGTCGTCACGGCGCTCGATGCCGAAACCGATGACGGACAGCCGAAACTGACGCACCCGGCGGGTGCGGAGGCTCAGCTCAATGCCAGGCTCGACACCATCGTCGCGGAACTCGCTCTGGTGCGCGGTGAACTGGCGCGCCTCCAGCGCCCGCCGGAGACCGGCGGCGCGTGAGATCCAGCCGCTGCCCGAGGGCGTAAGCGTCAACGGCTATCGCAGCCGCCCCGCGGCAGCTTAGGATGAGGTCGCGTGCTCCGCACGACCGCGATTCGGGAGGTTTGCATGGCCGGCAGGACCCCTGGTGTTTACGAAATTCCTCAGGAAATGCGCGAGTTCGCTGACAAGAGCGTCGAGCAGGCGCGCAAGGCCTTCGACGGTTTCGTCGGCGCCGCCCAGCGCACCGTCTCGGCCATGGATGGGTCGGCCGGTTCGGTGCAGTCCAGCGCCCAGGATGTCGGCCGCAAGGCCATCGCCTTTGCCGAGACCAATGTCGCCGCCAGCTTCGCCTATGCCCAGCGCCTGGTTCAGGCCCGCGACATGGCCGAGGTGATGGAGATCCAGACCCGCTTCCTGCAGGAGCAGATGAAGGCCATGGAAGAACAGGCGCGCGAGCTCGGCGGCGCCCTCGCGCCGAAATCGGCAGCGCGACAGGACTGACGGTTGTCCTACGGTTTGTGCGATGCAATATTTTGTTGCAACGCACCATCTTTTGGCCTATGAGAACGGCGTGATGGTCTGCGTTCTCAATGCGGACCGGCGCGTCGTGCCAGTTCCGGCGGGGAAACGGTAGCGGCGTCATACCGTTCAAGCGACCCCGCGAGGAGGCCCATCATGAGCCAGGCTGCAAAAGCGCCGAAAACCGAGAAGCCGGCGACCGCCGCGCAGATCTTCCCCTTCCCGACCTTCGACCTGACCAAGTTCGAAATGCCGAAGTTCGACGGCGCCCCCTTCGACTTCGCCAAGGCCGAGGTGCCCGCCGCCATGCGTGAGGCCGCCGAAAAGGCCGTGGCGCAGATCAAGGACGGCTACGCCAAGATGAAGGCGGCCGCCGAAGAGACCACCGACCTGGTCGAGGACACCTATTCCACCGCGAGCGCCGGCGTGAAGGACTTCAACCTGAAGGCCCTCGAGGCCGCCCGCCTCAACATGAATGCCGGCTTCGACCATGCCCGCGACCTGATGGGCGCCAAGTCCCTGGCCGAGGTCATCGAGCTGCAGACGGCCTATGCCCGCAAGATGTTCGAGACTGTCCAGGCCCAGGGCAAGGATCTCTCGGCCGTCGTCCAGAAGACCGCCACCGACACCGTCGAGCCGGTCAAGGAGAAGGTCGGCAAGGTCATGAAGACGGCCGCCATCTGACCATGCCGCCGCCTGCGGGCGGCAGCATGACGTTTCTCCCGACCGCGTTCTTGCAGCTGCGGTCAAAACTGCGAGCCCGGGCCAGTGCCCGGGTTTTTTCTGTCGTGCAGCCCGATCCGGCGACAAAATCCTTCAACGTCGTCAAAGTCTTGCGAAAAGAGGCGATGGGCCGACGAAGGTCGCGTCAGGCGCCTTGCATTGCCCGGACCTTCGGACTAGGTTGCGCGCCGCTCGGTTGGTTTTCCATCAGGTCGGGCATGTGCAGCCGTAGCTCAGTTGGTTAGAGCGCCAGATTGTGGCTCTGGAGGTCCCCCGTTCAATTCGGGGCGGCTGTACCATTCTCCCCTTTCCCAGGCTTTCGCGTCGTAACCGGCGCATGGCAGGCTGGCCTGCTTCCGGACGCGAAAACGCCGGGGCTTGGCCCCGGCGTTTGCGTTGGTCCTTTGAGCCGGCGTCAGAAGTTGCCGGACAGACCCTGGCGGTCGGACTGGGCATCCGAGCGGTCGGCGGCGACCGGCGCATAGGCGACCCGGCGCGCTGTGAACTCGCGCGGCGAGTGGGTCTGGTACTGGGTCACGGTGTTGGCTTCCGTGGCCTCGACCTGGGCGGAGGCGGGCGCAGCTGCAAGGGGCGCCAGCAGAGCGGCGGCGAGGATGATCTTCTTCATGGTGGGTCTCCTGTAGGGGGTGAGGCGGGCCTTTGCGGCCCCGTCGATCATGGAGCGGCGGACCTCGGTCCGACCGCTGGTTTGGGGGCGTGCTGCGTCAGAAATTTCCGGCCGGGCCCTGGCGGTCGGACTGGACGTCCGAACGGTCCACAGCGACCGGCGTCGTGGAAACGCGGCGGGCGGTGAACTCGCGCGGCGCCTGGGTCTGGTACTGGGTCACGGTGTTGGTTTCCGTGGCCTCGACCTGGGCGGAGGCGGGTGCAGCGGCGAGAGGCGCCAGCAGGGCGGCGGCGAGGATGATCTTCTTCATGGTGGGTCTCCTGGAGGGGGCCGGCGGGCCGTGGCGGCCCGGCCGGTCATGTCGGGGTGTTCCGCGGCCTGGCCGCGGGTCTGGGGTGAAGGCCTGGCGTCAGAAATTGCCCGCCGGGCCCTGGCGGTTGATCTGGCCCTGCTCGCCACGGTTCAGCGCGGCGGGAACCGTGAGGACGCGACGCGAGGTGAACTCGCGCGGGGTCTCGCTGGCTTGGGTGACTGCGACATTGGCCGAGGCGTCGACCTGGGCGAAGGCAGGTGCGGCGGCGGCGAGGGGGGCCAGCAGAGCGGCGGTCAGGATGAACTTCTTCATGGTCTTAACTCCATTCGAAACCGGGCGGGGAGGGACACGCGCCGACCGGAAAGTGTTGCTGTGTCGGCGGGAGGTGTCCGCCGTCGACAACCCTGAAATGGACCTCAGCCCGTTCACTTGCCAATCACGAACTTGAGAAAATGCAATAAGACCCGCAACACAACGATTGCATCTATGCACACTCGCAATTTCGTGAGCATTGATCGCGCGGCTGTGAACGCCGCCGCCTTGCGGAGCTGCAAACCGATACATGGTGTGGGTTTCAGGGCTTGCATGGGAGCCAGGAGGCCGGCCCCCGCTTTGGCGGGTGGCAGCTGAACGCGGCCGGGGCGCTGACGTGCCTGAGCGCCGTGGCGGTCCGTGGCCGCGTTACCCGCGGAAATGGCCGGGGATGCCTGCCGACACCCTCACGTCGCAGGACGGGCGACCGCCCGTGCCGGATCGCCGTGGTCAGGGCGCTATCGGTGCGGTCAGGGCCCTGCGACCTCGAACAGCACCTCGTTGCGCCTGAGGAAACCAGGCGTGAAGGGGTCGTTGTAATAGGCGTAGGTCGGCGCGCCGAGGATCGTGAAGCCGCGCCCTGCCAGCCAGGTCCGCAGCGCCGCCTCGTTCGATGCGATCAGTTCATCGGTCGCGACGCCCGAGAAGCGGATCGCGGCACGGCGCGCGGCTGGCACCGGCAGCAGCCGCACGTCCTCGCCCGCCGCCTTCGGCAGGGTCTCGAGCGTGTATTTCGACGGCATGATGAAGCGGACGACCCAGGCCTCGCCCGCTTCGGAGCGCGCCGGCATCTGCGTGACCGGCGCCGTCATGGCGATGGTCTCGCGCTGCTGCGTCACGGGCGCCGTCATGCTGACGCTTTCGCCACCGCGATCCCTGGCGAAGATATAGGCGGCGAGCGGTCTGAAGCCGGCGCGGACCGCGCTGCCCCGGTCACCGGCCCGCGTCACCTCCGCCACCACCATGGCCGGATAGTCGCGGACCTCGACTGGCCCGTCGCGCGTGACGAGCCCGTAGCGCGGCTGCTCCACATTGCTCATGACATAGGCCCAGAGGCCGGCGCCCAGCACTCCCAGACCGACAAGCACGCCAAGGCCGATCACCATCCGTTTTCCGATTTTGCTCATGGCTTTGATGTGGGGATGATCCGCGGGATTGCGAGCGACCCTGTGACGCCCGGTCCCGTTGCAGAAACGCGATCGACCGGTGTCGGTTCCCGGTTCCGCTACGTCCTTGCCGCGGGGCATTTTCGGTCGTGGCTCGCCGCGGCCTGCCGCGCGGCACAGGGCGCCCGTTCGACGGTCGGGCTCGGCATCGCCGACAAAAAAGGCGGCCCGTGGGCCGCCCTTTGCCATCCGGGAGAGTTGGCGCCGATCAGGCGGCGCCGTAGCCGACGGTGCCCTTGATCTCGAGGAATTCCTCGAGGCCGAACTCGGCATATTCGCGGCCGTTGCCGGACTGCTTGTAGCCGCCGAAGGGCGCTCCGGCGTCCCAGGCGGGATAGTTGATATAGACGTTGCCCGAGCGCATCTGAGCCGCGAGCTTGCGGGCCTTCTCCAGCGATCCCGACTGGACGTAGGAGGCGAGACCGTACGGCGTGTTGTTGGCGCGCTCGACGATCTCGTCCTCGCTGTCATAGGGCAGGATCGACAGGACCGGCCCGAAGATCTCCTCCTTGGCGATGGTCATCTCGTCGGTGACTCCGGCGAAGACGGTCGGGCGCACATAATAGCCGCGGTTGAGGCCCTCGGGACGGCCGGTTCCGCCGGTGACGACCTCGGCGCCTTCCTTGATGCCGCTCTCGATCAGTTTCTGGATCTTGTTGAACTGCACCTCGCTGACGACGGGGCCCATCCAGCTGTCCTCAGCCGAGGCCGGGCCGACCTTCAGCTTCTCGGCGGTCTCCTTGGCGACCTGCTTGGCCTCGTCGTGTCGGGCGGCGGGGACGAACATGCGGGTCGGCGCGTTACAGGACTGGCCGGAATTGCGCATCATGCCCTCGACACCGAGCTTCACCGCCTTGGCGATGTCGGCATCGGGCAGGATGATATTGGCCGACTTGCCGCCGAGTTCCTGGTGCACGCGCTTGACCGTGTCGGCGGCAGCCTTGGCCACCAGCACGCCGGCGCGGGTGGAGCCGGTGAACGACACCATGTCGACGCCGGGATGGCGGGCGATCGCCTCGCCCACCGTCGGGCCGTCACCGTTGACGAGGTTGAACACGCCCTTCGGCACGCCGGCCTCGTGCATGATCTCGGCGAAGATGATGGCGTTGATCGGGGCGATTTCGCTCGGCTTCAGCACCATGGTGCAGCCGGCGGCGAGCGCCGGGGCGACCTTGCACATGATCTGGTTGATCGGCCAGTTCCACGGCGTGATCATGCCCACGACGCCGATCGGCTCCTTGGCGATCAGGGTCGTGCCGCGAAGCTCCTCGAACTCGAATTTCTCCAGCGTCTCGATCATCTTCGACAGGTGGGCCGTGCCCATGCCGGCCTGGGCCGTGTGGGCGAGCTTCTTCGGCGCGCCCATTTCGCGGGAGAGGGCGTCGGCCACGTCGGCGAAACGCTTGTTATAGACCTCGAGGAGCTTGCGCATCAGGGCGAGACGCTCCGCCTTGGTCGTCTGTGAGAAGGTCTTGAAGGCCTCGCGGGCGGCCTTCACCGCCTTGTCGACATCGGCCTCGGTGCCGAGCGCGATCTGCGTGAAGGGTTCTTCGGTCGAGGGATCGATCACGTCGAGGGTCGCGCCGCCGGTCGGGGCGACCCATGCGCCGTTGATGTAGAACTTGAGGTTGTTGGACATCGTTGTCGTCCTCCGCAGGTGCAAGACGGGATCCGCAGGTCCGGTGACGGACCCGGGTCGGACGCGCAAACTGCCACCGATCACACGGATCGCGCCAGAGCCGGAGCCCTGTTTTCCGGCAGGGCTCCCTTTCCGCTCCGCTGGGAACCAAAGGAAAGGCCGCGCCCCCCGCGGGACGCGGCCTCCTGTCGTCCGTCGTCTGGAGTGGATCAGCGTCCGGTGCGGGCGCGCGCGCGGATCATGAAGGCGTCATAGGTGAACTCGGCGACCTGCCACCAGAGGTACTGCTCGGACCGCGTCGCCTGCATGGCGTCGATGATCTTCTTGAAATCGGCGTTGCGGGCGCTGATCTCGCCATAAAGCTGGTTGGAGGCCACGAAACAGGCCTCCATCACCTCCTGCGAGAAGGGGCGCAACTGGGTGCCGGCGGCCACCAGACGGCGCAGCGCCGCCGGGTTCTGCAGGTCGTACTTCGCCTGCATCACCGTGTTGGCGTTGGTGCAGGCATTGGTCAGCGCCGCCTGATAGGACTTCGGCAGGGCATTCCACTTCTCGATATTGACCATGGCGTGGACGGTCGGACCACCCTCCCACCAGCCGGGATAGTAGTAGAACGGCGCCACCTTGTTGAAGCCGAGCTTCTCGTCGTCATAGGGGCCGACCCATTCGGCGGCGTCGATCGTGCCCTTCTCCAGCGCCGGGTAGATGTCGCCGCCGGCGACCTGCTGCGGCACCACGCCGAGCCTGGACAGGACCTGGCCGGTGATGCCGGCGATGCGCATCTTCAGGCCCTTGAGATCCTCGACCGTCTTGATCTCCTTGCGGAACCAGCCGCCCATCTGGGCGCCCGTGTTGCCGGCCGGCATCGCATGGATGTTGTACTTCTTGTAGAACTCGTTGAAGAGCTCGTTGCCGCCGCCCTGGAACAGCCAGGCGTTCATCTGGCGGGCATTGAGGCCGAAGGGCACGGCGGTGCCGATGGCGAAGGTTGGGTCCTTGCCGACATAGTAGTAGGAACAGGTGTGGCACATCTCGACCGTGTTGTTCGACACGGCATCGAGCGCCTGCAACCCGGGAACGATCTCGCCGGCGGCGAAGGCCTGGATCTGGAACCTGTTGTCGGTGAGCTCGGCGACCTGCCTGGCGATCGTCTCGGCGCCGCCATAGATCGTGTCGAGCGACTTCGGGAAGCTCGATGTCAGGCGCCATTTGATCTCGGGTGAGGACTGCGCGACGGCGGGAGCGGCGACGGCGGCAGCGGCGAGCCCGGCGCCCGAGGCGGCCAGGAAATTGCGGCGTTTCATGCGATTCCTCCAGGAATGGACGGGGCACCTTCCAAAAAAGGTGCGCCGAGGCCGGCATAAGCCGAAGGTTGGGGCGTGCTGGCAACGCCTTCCGCGCAAGGCTGCTGCCCGCTAGCCTTTAGGCTAACCGGGGCGTCCGGACGCCGACCGGTCCCGTGACCTGTATCCTGCGGCGTCCTGGAACCGGCAGCGCCGATCGGCCCGCCTGCGCCGACGCTGCGGTCATCGCTGCGCCGGACGCGCCGGCATCAGTGGTGGTGGTGCTCTCCGCCGGGCGCTGCCCGGCCGCCGAGACCGCCGATGCGGAAATCGAGCTCGACCCTGCCGGCTTTCTCGAAATCCAGCGTCACCTTCACGGTCTGGCCTTCCGCGAGCGGCGTCCGCAGGCCCATGAACATGACGTGCAGGCCGCCCGGCTTCAGCTCGACCGTCTGGCCAGGCGCGATGGTGAGGCCTGACGGCAGGGCGCGCATGGTCATGACCCCGTCGCGCGTCGCCATCTCGTGGATCTCGACCCGCTCCGCGAAGGCCGCGCTGCCGCCGATCAGCCTGTCGGGGGCCGCGCCCGAGTTGGTCACGGTCAGGTAGCCGCCGGCGACCCTGGCGCCACCGGGCGTCGCCCGCGCCCATGGCTGGGCAATGGTCAGGCTGCCGGCCCGGACCGATGCGGCCGCCGGTTGCGTCGCCGGCGCGGCTGCGAAGATGCGCAAGGCCGGGGCGGGCGAGGCGAGACGGGCCTGGCTGCCGGCGACGGGGACCTCGACCCAGCGGTTCTCGCCGTTGGCGCAGGTCTGTACGACGGGAAAGAAGATGCGGCCGGCGCCGGCCAGCGAGGCGTCGATCTGGCCGACGAAGACGAACTCGTCATAGTGCTCGTTCGGCAGCGTGCCGCCCGACCAGGAGATCTCCGTGACGCCCTCGCGGACCTCGCGGCCGTGATTGACATAGGTCCGCTGATAGGGCTGCACGCGCGTGGCCAGCGCCCAGCCGGGCTTCGGCTGTGGCTTCACCGAATGGACGCCCTCGGGAATGGTCACCGTCAGCCCCGTGGTCGGCTCGCGGCCGCAGCCGTGCGGCACCCGCAGGATGGCCTTGTAGGAGCCGGGGCTCGCCTCGCCGCGCTCCAGCGTGACATGGGCGACAGCGGGCGGCGCGATCGCGGCGGTAACAAGCAGGCCGGCGAGGATGGCGTGTTTCATCGGGGAAGTCTCTGTCAGCGGAAGTTGATGGGAACGGTCAGGGGCATCGAGGCCGGCCCGTATTCGGCCGGCAATGGCGGGAAGGGCGCGGCGCGGCGGACCATGCCCAGCGCCGCCTGGTCGATCGTCGGATTGCCCGACGAGGCGGCAAGGCCGATCCCGGCCGCCGCGCCGGAACGCTGGATGGAAAACCGAACCACAGCGCGGCCCTGCTGGCCCGATCCCGCCGGCTTGGCGCGGTGGAGTTGGGCCATGACGCTGCCGAGATAGCTCGGTGGTGGCGTTGCCGTGCGCGCCGGTGATTGCGCGGTCACGCCGCGGCCTTCCGAAGCTGCCGAGACCGGGCGGGAACTCGGAGGCGGCTGGCGCCTGGGGGGCTGGCGCTCGCTCTGCTGACGCTGGACGGGCGGTCGCGCCTGGTCCAGGCGAACCGGCGGAACGGCCCGCGGCGGTACCGACTCGACCCGTGGGTTCTCGTCCTGGCGCGGCGGCGGCACCAGCTCGGCGGGCAGGGGAAGATCGGCGACCGGTGGCGGATCGATGGTGACGGTGGCCGGATCGACGGCCGGCCGTTCCGGCGGGAGCAGTTCTGCCGGCAGTGGCGGCGTTTCGGCGAGCGGCGGCGGCAGGTCGATCGGCGCCGGTTCGGCCGCCGCGACAGGCTCGGGCGGGATCAGTTCGGAGGGAAGCGGGAGGTCCTCGACCGGTGGCAGGGCGATCTCGACCGGTGGGGTCTCGACCGGCGGCGTCTCCGCGGGCGTGACCGGAGCCGCGGCCGCTGGCGGAGGCTCGCCATCGGGCTGAACCAGTTCGACCTCGACGGAGGGCTGATCGGACCGCGGCGGGGTCGGGACTGCGAAGGCGAGGAAGCCGGCAAGCGCTGCGCCGTGCAGCAGAACGGAGACGAGGTTCGTCGTCGGCGCGAGCCAGCGGCTCGCCGCCCGCGGAGACTGCTCCGGCGGTACCGGAACAAGGCCCAGCGGCGGGGCGGCGCCCGCCCGTCCGGCAAGGATCAGCACGGGCGGGG
>JAIEPJ010000159.1 GCA_019749835.1 Phreatobacter sp.
GACAGACGCACGATCCCGCTCGCCTTCAGCTCAAAACACGTCGCCAGCCAAACCCTGGTGAATAAAGCGGGCTAGGAGCTCGGGGAGCGGACCGAAGTTGTCCGGCTCATCGTTGCTGCAATGCGCATCGCACGGGGATGATCGTCATCGATCCGCGATCCTATGCATTCAATCAAGCCTGGACCGCTCGGGTCGAAGCTGAGCGAGTGCATTCGGTTCGCCCCACCATCGGAGCGAAAAGCCCTGGACCCACCATCAGGATCTACCGGCGGTCCGATGGGAGGACGCGGCGCTCGCCTGCGCGCCCGCCTCGTCGAGGATCGCCTATGCTAGGCCGCTGCGTCGCCGTGCTGGTCCTGGTTTGCGGCGAGTGCAACTTCCAGCCGGCATGTCAATCCGGTCGGCGCATAGATGAGCCTGACCTCCCCACTCGCCTCGGCGTCGAAACTGCGCTCGATCAGGCGTGACCCGAACCCTCGCCGTGCGGGTGGGCCCAGGATGGGCGGTCCGCCATGCTCGGACCAGGTCAGGCGCAGTCGCGGCGCGCCGTCCTCGTCCGACACGTGCCAGCGCAGGTCCACCACGCCGACCTCGTTCGAGAGCGCGCCGTACTTCGCCGCGTTGGTCGCGAGCTCGTGCAGGGCAAGGGCCAGCGACAGGGCCGGCTTGGCGGCCAGGAGCACGTTCGGGCCGCCGATCCGAAGCCGGGCGGAATCCGGCTGTCGGTGGATGCCGAGTGCGCCCTCGACGACATCCATGATCGGTGCCGCCGTCCAGCTGGCCTCGGTCAGGATATCGTGAGCGCGGCC
Source organism: Phreatobacter sp. (assembly GCA_019749835.1). Lineage (GTDB taxonomy): Bacteria > Pseudomonadota > Alphaproteobacteria > Rhizobiales > Phreatobacteraceae > Phreatobacter. The sequence continues at coordinate 810 of JAIEPJ010000159.1, forward strand.
CAGCGAGATCAGGCGCGCCGCGAGGGCCTCGCGCATCTCGTCGACGTCCGTCGCCCCGCGGAGCGTCTGGCTGGCGATGGCCTGGACGAGCGCCAAGGTGTTCTTGACCCGGTGCTGCAGCTCGCCGGTGAGCAGCCGCTGGTGTTCCTCCGCCCGCTTGCTCGCTGTGACGTCCAGCATCGCCCCTATCATGCGCACAGCCCGTCCGTCCCGGTCGCGCAGGACGTAGCCACGGTCGAGGATATCCGCATAGGAGCCGTCGGCGCGCAGGAACCGGTACTCGTCCCGCCAGTGCTCCGCCCCGCCGTCGATCACGGCATGGATGCCGCTCCGGACGCGGTCGCGGTCCTCCGGGTGGATGCGCGACTTCCACCATGCGCCGCTCGGGCCGACCCTGTCCGGGGCATAGCCGAAAAGGGTCTGCACGGCCTCGTTCCAGCGGATGTGGTCGCTCGCGAGATCCCAGTCCCATATGGCATCGTTGGTGGCACGCGAGGCCAGGCGGTAGCGCTCCTCCGTCTCGCGCAGCTCCTGCTCCGCGCGTCGGCTCTCCGTGATGTCGCGCACCGTGCCGACGAAACGCAGCGCACGTCCCTGCGCGAACAACACCTGGCCCTTGGCCGCCACCCAGCGCTCGATGCCATCCCGCAAACCGACGGTGCGGTAGGCGATATCGCATGCGCCTCGGCCGGCCGGGTCGAGAACGGTCTTCACCGCCTCGTCCACCCAGGCCCGGTCGTCCGGATGCAGGCCGGCCAGGAACGTGTCGTAGGTCACCGGCTCATCCGGGGCCACGCCGAAAAGGGCGCGCACACGCGTGTCCCAGTCCAGCTTGCCGCCGACAAGGTCGTAGTCGAAGATGCCGATGTCGGCGGCCTCGACGGCCAGGCGCAGCCGGTCCCTGACGTCGCGGAGATCCGCGTCGGCCTGCCGGCGGTCGTGGATGTCGAGGGCGATGCCGATCCAGCTTTCCACGGAACCGGACGCATCGCGGACCGGCTTGCCGCGGGCGAGGAACCAGCGATACCCACCGTCGCTTGCCCGGCGGAACGGGATCTCGATCTCGTAGGTCCTCTCGGCGGCGATGGCGTCCGCCCAGACGCCCAGCACGCGCTCGCGATGGTCGGGATGGATCGCGTCGATCCAGCCGTCCCCGCCGGCATCGCCTGGCGTCAGGCCGGTGAACTCGTACCAATGGGCGTTGCAGTAGGTGATGTTGCCCGCCGCGTCACCGAACCAGACCACCTGGGGGCTGACCTCGACCAGCGAGCGGAAGCGCAGCTCGGTGGCATTCCGTTCGGCCTCGTCCGCGCGTTGGTGGGTTCGGTCGCGCAGGATCTTCAGGAATCCCCGGATCTCGCCGTTCGCGGTCCTCAGGGGCATCATCTCGCCGCTAGCCCAGAACCGCTCGCCCCCGTTTCGAACGTGCCAGCGCTCGTCCGGTGCGGAGCCGCGCTCCAACGCGAGACCCATCTCGATCTCGGGCCGCCTTGCTGCACGGTCCTCCGGCGTGAAGAACCGGTGGGTCGACTCGCCCAGCATCTCCTCCTCGCGCCAGCCGAGGATCCCCTCGGCGCCGACGTTCCAGCGGGTCACCCGGCCGCTAAGGTCCGTCACGATGATCGCGTAGTCCGTCGCGCTCTCCAGGATGCGGTCCTGAAGCTCCCTGTCGGCCTGCCGGATCCGGGCGGAGCGGCGGAGCTCCAGTTGCGCCATGGCTTGGCGCGCCAGGCGACGAAGGCTCGCCCGCTGCGTCTCGGTCAGATCGCGCGGCCGGGTATCGAGGACGCAGACCGTGCCGATGGGTTGGTCTCCGTCGCCTCTGAGAAGGACCCCGGCATAGAAGCGCAGAGCCGGCTCTCCCGTCACGAGCGGATCGCCCGCAAGACGCCCGTCCTTCGTCGCGTCCGGCACGTGCAGGAAATCATCCTGCAAGACGGCCCGACGCCAGCACGAGGTGTCGAACGGCGCCCCCAGTCCGCCGAGCCCGACCTCCGCCTTGAGGAACTGGCGTCCCTCGCCGACGAACGCCACGGCCGCCATCGGCGTGCCGCAGATCTCGGCCGCCAGCGCGGCAACATCGTCGAAGCCCTGCTCGCGCGGCGTATCGAGGATGCCGTAAGCATCGAGGGTGGCCAGCCGCTTGCACTCTGTCCATGGCGGTCGGGACTGCCCAGGCAGCGCGTTCGGTTCCGTCACGGCGACGCCACCCTCAGACGGCCTGGCACGCAGGGCTGTCCTCGACCGAACGGGGACGCAGGGACATCAGCGTTCCGGAAGCGTTGTAGACGGCGCCGAGCACGCTCTCGAAATGGCGCTTGACCGCGCCATGGCACTCGCAGGAGGCATCCTCCATGGCTGGACGGCTCGCGATGACGATGCGTCCCCGTCGGAGCTGGATCAGGCCCTGCGCCTGCAGGGTCCGGAGCGTGCGCATCAGATAGGAGCGCTGCACGCCGAGGAGTTCGGCCAGGACCTCGTGCGTGACGGGCAGGACGTCGCCGCCTATCCGATCCTGAAGGCTCAGCAGCCAGCGGGCGCAGCGCGCCTCGATGGTGTGGCTGGCGTTGCACGCCACCGACTGCAAGACCTGCGCAAGCAGGCAGTCGGAATAGCGGGTGATCAGGTTGCGCAGGCCCGGCGAAGCCTGCTTGATCCGCTGCAGCACCGTGGCCTCGATACGGAGCACCGAGCCAGGGACCTGCACCACCGCGCGGCTGAAAGCCGGCAGCGAGCCCTGGCTGACCACGCCTCCAATCGCTCCCTCGTGCCCGACCGTCGCGGTCTCCACGGTACGCCCGTCCCGCAGCGCGATGACGAGGGCCGCCACGCATTCGCCGAGGGGAAAGGAAATGAAGGTCACATCCTCCCCGGCGTCGAAAAGGATGTCGCCGCGACGGTATTCGGTGACCTCCAGATGGGGCTTGAGCAGGGCTTGGTCAGGCAAGCGCAAGGCGCTGAGGAGCAGGTTGCCGCTGATCAGGGTGTCGATGTCGGGAAGCATGGACCGGCGGCGTGTTTCTGACTGTATCGGGCGCGAGGCTTAACGCAACGCTTGGCGCCATGTCTGTCTATTAGTGCACACAACCGGGCGGCCGCGTCGTTTTTCCCAGTAGCGAGGCCAGCCTTCGGCTTAACGTATGCAACCTTCCGCGCCGAGGTGATTTCTAGGTACGTAAAGGTTCGCCTTCCCCAGAACGCGCTTTGTGATGCCTCGTTATTTCATCGATTTCCAGGACGGCACGCTTTGGCTGAAGGACGAGGAGGGCCAGGAATACGAGAACCTGCAGGCCGCCCGTGATGCCGCCATCGGAGCGCTTCCCGACATCGGTCGGGAGGCCCCGCCGCGTGACGGCAGGCGCGATTTCGTGGCGTTCGTCCGTGACGCACAGGGGGCGGAGCTCTGCACGGTCCGGCTGAACCTGGCCGCCGACTGCCATCCGGAACGCACGGGCTCCGAATCCTAGGAAGGAAGGACGGGCGCCACGACCGGGTCCCGAGCGATGGCCGACGCTCCGGGCTCGCCTATTCGCAACAGGCGTTCGCCGAGGCCATCACACGCTCGACCGACCCGATGAGCCTGGCAACGGCTCGCTGCGCTTCGTCGGTGTCGGCATCGCCAACCGCGAGCTCCGCCGTGAGGCTCTCGACCATCACGGACAGCATCCGGATTTGGTCTCTCAATGACCGCACCAGCGCATCGATCTGTGCCGTGCGTGGCCCGGGGCAGGCTCCGCTCGCGTGAAGGTGGGCGAGGTCGGCAAGCAGGCGCCGTGCCCCCTCAGGGCCGAGGACGACCGGAAGTGCATGGATGTTGGCCATTCTCGCCTCACGCCGCCCTTACGGTCGCGAGGAAGCGCGCGACCTCGCTATCCAGTTGCCCGGACCGTTGGGAGAGTTCGGCGGCCGAGGCGAGCATCTGGCTTGCAGCCGCGCGGGTCTCGCCGGCGGCACCCGCAACCCCGGCTATGTTCTCGGTGACCTCGCTCGTCCCGGTCGCAGCCTGACCGACGTTGCGCACGATCTCCTGGGTAGCCGCGCCCTGCTCCTCGACGGCTGCCGCAATCGTCGTCGCCACCTGGCTGATCTCGCGGATGCGCACGGTGATGGCAGAGATGGCCGACACGGCCTGGCTCGTCGAACCCTGGATACGGGCGATATGCCCTCCGATCTCGTCGGTGGCGCGCGCGGTCTGGTTCGCGAGCTCCTTGACCTCCGAGGCGACCACGGCGAAGCCACGGCCGGCCTCGCCGGCGCGGGCCGCCTCGATGGTGGCGTTCAGCGCCAGCAGGTTGGTCTGGCCGGCGATGCTCGTGATCAGGGTCACCACGTCGCCGACCTTTGCCACCGCGGCGCTCAGGTCCTGCACGAGGTCGGCCGTATGTGCGGCCTCGCGGACCGCGGCCTGCGCGAGCGCGGCGGAGCCCGACACCTGCCGGCTGATCTCCTGTACGGAGGCGCCGAGCTCCTCCGCCGCGGCTGCCACGGTCCCCACGTTCGAGGCGGCCTCCTCCGCCGCGGCCGCCACGGCACCCGACCGGTCGGCCGTGGCCCTGGCGGTGCCTGCCATGCCCTGGGCGGTGGATTGCAATTGCGAGGCGGCGGCGGTCACGCCGCCGACGATCCCGCCGACCGCCGACTCGAACCGGTCTGCCACGTCGCGCATGGCTTGCCTGCGCTGGACCTCCGCACCGGATCTCGCAAGGGCCGTCTCCGCCTCCATCTGCCGGGCGTGGACCAGGTTGTTCTTGAAGACCTGCACGGCCGCTGCCATCGCGCCGATCTCGTCGCCCCGGCCAACGCTCGGGACCCGCACGCCGGCGTCCCCTTCGGCGAGCGTACGCATGGCCACCGTCATGTCCGCGATGGGACGCGAGATGCCCACCAGGCTGAACAGCGCGGCTCCCATCGAGGCCGCGACGGCGATGCCCATCGCGACGTATGCATTCCGTACGGCGGCGCCCTCGCTGTCGAGTCCGGCGCGCGCGCTCGCCTCGGCGGCCTGCTTGTTCAGGTCGATCCCGTCTTCGAGGGACTTTGCCATGTCCTTCGCGATCTGGCCCATGCTTGGCCGTACGAGATGCGCAAGCGCTTCGCTCACCCGTCCGGCGTCGACCGACGCCATGACGGCCTCCTGCTCGCTCGTGTACCGGCCCGAGAGGACCGAATAGCGCTCGTATGCGGCAGCCTCCTCGGGCGAGCTGATCAGGGCTCGATACACCGTCCCGAGCCGGGCCAAGGACTCCCTTGCCTGGGCTACGGCCTTCCTGTTCTCGGCGAGGGCCTCCGGCGTGCCGGATGCCACGACAAGGCGGTAGAGCTTGACGCGGTTGTCCCGGGTGGCCGTGTTGATCCGGTTGATCGCATCCACGGAGGGCAGCCGGTTGCGCGCCAGGTCGTCGATGTTGCCTCGGATCGCACCGAAGTCGTGGATGCTGAGAAAGGCCTGGCCCACCGAGACAAGTGCGATGAGTGCGAAGAGCGAGGCAAGGGTGGCTTTGAGCGAGAGGCGCATGGCGAATCCGTGACTATCGACGCCCGGGCGGCTTCGCGTCGGAGGCCGTTCGAACTGCATGGTTCATAGCCCGGAAACCTTAATCCTCTCGAAAACGTGAGGCGGAAAGGAGATCGGGGACATCCCGATCCGCGATCCGACCATGTCCGCGACATGCGGACGTGCATTTGGCGGCCGCGCACCGCTCCACTCGGACGGTGGTGCGAGAACTCTTCCGTCTGGGTGCAGTCGGCGCATGACTGACCTTCGCTCGACAATGCCCTCCCCTGAACTGGCTCGGCTATTGTGGCCACCGTCCTTCTTAGCCATCGGGTGCCGGTATGGCGCCTTACCGGCGCCGGCAACGAGACCGGGGTTGCAGAGCCCAGTCCCGAATCCGAGGCGGTCGGCTTCCTCGCTCTGGCGCGCATCTCGCAGAGGCTCTCGCTGCCGAGAAGGACCCGGATGTTCGATGTGCGGGCATACCATCTTAGTCGAGGTGCGGATGAACCAAGGTCCCATGGCGACGAACGAGGCCCTTCGCCTGACCGCGCTGCACCGGCTCCAGATCCTGGACACGCCGCCCGAGCCGGCCTTCGACCGCATCGCGGGCATCGCGCAGGAGGTGTTCCGGGTTCCGGTCGCGCTCGTATCGCTGATCGACGAGAGTAGGCAGTGGTTCAAGGCGAAGTGCGGCCTCGATGTCCCGGGCACGCCTCGGGACCAGGCGTTCTGCACCCATACCATCCTGCACGACACGGTGTTCGTCGTCGAGGACGCTCGTGCGAACCCGACGTTCGCCGGCAATCCCCTCGTGGTCGGTCCTCCCTTCATCCGTTTCTACGCGGGCGCCCCGCTCACGGTCGCCCCAGGGATCCGGCTCGGCTCCCTGTGCATCATCGACAGCGAGCCGCGCACCTTCGATCCCGACGACGTGCGGCGCCTGGCAGGCTTGGCGCAGATCGTTGTCGGCGAGCTCTGGCTGCGCGAGTTGGGGCAGGGCCGCGCGGACAAGAACGGCATGTCCTCGCCGGTGCCCTACGACCTGCCCGGTGCGCACTTCCTCGGTGGGGCGCAGATCCGCGCCGCCCGGGGCCTGCTCGACTGGTCCATCAATCGGCTTGCAGAACTTTCGGGCGTATCGGCGAACACCATCAAGCGGTTCGAAGCAAGTACCGCCAACCTGAAAGCGAGTACGCCGACGGTACGGGCCGTACGCCTGACGCTCGAAGACCGCGGGATCGTCTTCCTCGGACAAGATGTCGCGACCGCAGGCGTGCGCAGAACTCGTATTAATCCAAGTTAAGACTGCGAGAGTAGACCGATTAGGAAAATCTTAGGGGTTTTTGGCACATTCTGTCCCACGACCGCGGCAGCGACGACGGACTGATGCCCTCGTTCGCCCGACAGGTTCCAATAACCGTCTACGGGGATGATCCATGCCGTTCGGCCATGCTTCCGACGCCAAGTTCGCCGCCCTCGCGCGCATCCAGGCCGTCGCCGAGTTCACCCCGGACGGGACCCTCCTCGACGCGAACGCGTCCTTCCTGCGCATCCTGGGACGCTCCCTCGACGATGTACGGGGCCGGCGGCATGAGATCCTCGTCGAGTCCACGGACGCGCGGGATCGCACGGAAACGGAGTTCTGGTCGGCGCTGGCGCGGGGCGAGGCGCAGCAGGGCGTTTTCCCCCGTGTCGGGAAGAATGGGGAGGAGGTCTGGCTACAGGCCACCTACGCGCCCGTCGTTGACCGTAGGGGACGCGTCGCGAGGATCGTCCTGGCCGCGGTCGACGTGACCGAGCAGTGTCGCCTGAACGCGGACAACCAAGCGCAGATCGCGGCGATCAGCCGGTCGCGCGCATCCATCGAATTCACGCCCGACGGCACCATCCTGACCGCCAACGCGAATTTCCTCGATACCGTCGGCTACACGTTGGAGGAGGTGAGGGGACGGCACCACGGCATGTTCGTCGCTGCGCCCGAACGGGAAAGCCCAGCATACCGCGCGTTCTGGGAGGCACTCGGCGGCGGCGAGTTCCAGCGGGCGGAGTACCGGCGGCTCGCCAAGGGCGGACGGGAGATCTGGCTGCAATCCATCTACAATCCCATTCGCGACGCCCGTGGCAAGCCGTACAAGGTGGTGGGTTTCGCGACCGACGTGACCGCCGAGAAGCTCCGGACGGCCGACATGATGGGCCAGGTCTCGGCCATCAACCGCTCGCAGGGCGTCATCCACTTCGGCATGGACGGCACGATCCTGGATGCCAACGAGAACTTCCTCCGCGTCATCGGCTACCGCATGGAGGAGATCCGCGGCCGGCATCACAGCATCCTCTGCGACGCCGCCTACGCCAAGACTGACGACTACCGTCGGCTCTGGGACGACCTGCGATCCGGCAAGTTCCAGGCCGGCATGTTCCGTCGGATCGGCAAGGGCGCCGGGGAAGTCTGGATCCAGGCCGCCTACAACCCGATCCTCGACATGAACGGACGGCCGTTCAAGATCGTGAAGTACGCGACCGACGTCTCCGACAGGATGGCGGCGCAACTCCGGGTCGCAAGCGCATCCGAAAGGACGTTGGAGAACGTCCAGACCGTTGCGTCCTCCGCGGAGGAACTGAGCACATCGATCCGCGAGATCGCGCAGAGCCTCTCCCGCTCGCGCGCCGACGTCGACGCGATCCATGACCGGGCGCAGGCGGCCGACCGTTCCACCGCCCGGCTCGATTGCGCCGCGACCTCGATGAACGGGGTCGTCAAGCTGATCCGCGGCGTAGGCGAGCAGATCAACCTGCTGGCGCTGAACGCCACCATCGAGGCGGCGCGCGCCGGCGAGGCGGGCCGCGGCTTCGCGGTCGTCGCCGGCGAGGTGAAGCTCCTGTCCCAGCAGGTGACGAACGCGACCGGGCGGATCGCGGAGGACATCCAGACCATGCAGGAGATCTCGGGCGACGTCGTCGGATCCCTCACTGCGATGACGCGGTCGATCACCTCGGTCCGCGACCTCGTCACGGGCGTGGCCTCGGCCGTTGAGGAGCAAAGCGCCGTCACGCAGGACATCTCGACCAACATGCAGACCGCGGCGCTCGGCGTGTCCGAGATCAACCACAGCCTCAAGTCGCTTTCGGCCTAACACGCGCGTTGGCCGCCCATAGGGCGAAGTCACCTGCATCACGGCCACGGCGGGGTAAGGCGGCGTTCGCCTTCCGGTCCATGCGCTTCCATCGCACCACCCGTGTGCCCCCCAGGGGCTCGCCCATGCATGTGCGCGCGCCGAAAGGCCGATGCATCGTGATCGTCGAGGACGCGCATCGACTCGCGAGAGGGTTGGACGGCATGGCGTGAGGAGCGCAGGCCGCGATGCCACCTAGTCCACGGTAACCTTCCACGCTGCAACTGTCGCAACGGTTTCTTCCCACGAGGCGTTCACTGTGCCCTTCCCGGCGCCACGCGCTTGGCGTTCCGAGTAGGCGTCCCGTTGGCGAGCGAAATCCCCGTGATGAAGGCGAACGACCCAGAGCCTCCTGCTGGTAGGCGTTCGTGGCGCATCATGCTCATCGCCGCGGACCGTTTCGTTCGGCGTCTTCCGATCCCGCTCTTCCTAGCGCTTAGTTTCGGAGCGACACTCGCGTGGATAGCCTTCCTTGCGTGGGCGGCATTCAGCTTACTGCTGCTGCTTATTGGCTAGTTGTTGCAGTGCATCTGGAATACCGCAGAGCACAAAGCTGCCTATAATTGGAACTTGTAACATTTGAGTACGTAGGTAGTCTGACCGGCCATCACGCTGGTGTTACAATGCTTCTCACGTGTTTTGTCCTGATCGGAGCCGCCGCGAGCCGAGCCGTTAGGTTACCCGCCCTGCTCCTCATCGTCTCGGTTTTGGCAGTCGCCATTGGGGTGGAAGGCGCCTTGAGCCACCGGGCACTGACATCCGTGCTGCTGAACGCCCTGCTGATGCTGGCGGCTGTCGAGTTCTCATACCTCGCCGCGACTCTGCTCGGAGACAGGAAGTCTCGGACGCTTGCCTACTGGAAGGTTTGAGGCTGGACGATCCGGCCCGATCATTCCTCCCTCCCTTGACCGCGTTAGGGACCAACTTGCGGCCGTTCATTCGCAGGCTTGATCGAGCGTAACCCAAGGCGAGAGGACGACCGGGAGGAACGCATAAGGCTTTCCCTCCGGGTTGCGCATCCACACCCATTGAACCGCTTCAGCGCGTCAGGCCTTCGGTAGCTGCAGCGAGCCGGATGCGCGGGGTGCTCACGGCGAACTTCGCGGTGCCCGTGCCGGAGTGCGACAGGAGCTTGAGGCTCGCTCCGTGGCCCGTCAGGTCCGGCATGCTCCGGTAGTTGTCGTGCTCGCCTGATGCTGGCGTGTTGAACAGGCCGCTAAGCATGCCCGGGCGAGCGAAGCCATCCTTCGTCATTACTTGCCACTTCACGGTCTGCGCCTTGGGTTCGGCCTGGGGCCGATCCATCCGCGAGAACAGCGCGAGGTAGGTCTGCTTGAAGCTACCGCGATCCGCCACGAAGGTGCATTCCGCGACGGGCGTATTGCCGAACACGAGGCTGGCTTCCGGCTTGGTGGTGCACGTCAGGATACCGGCGGTCTGTTGTGTCGGAAGTGCCGAACGGCTGCCCTGCGCGTAGGTTGCTCCAGCAGCGAGGATGGCGGCGGAGAAGGCGATGGTGAGCACGTGCATGGCAAGCCCCTTGTGTCGTCTGTACATGGTGTGGCCGCCTCTCTCCGAAGCGTTGCGTTAACCATGAGGGGCGAGAGTTGCAGATGAATTCCTCGGAATGTTGCTTGAGGCTTCGCTGGCCGTGAGTTGCACGAAACATTGCGGAGGCTGCGAGCGGCCGATGCGTAGGGGGCAAAGCGAGGGGCGGAGGGCAAGCAGAAGCGTCCGCTCTTGACTCTCCCTTTCCGACTTCCCAGCCCTATGACCAGAAAAACGCGCTGAGTGGGATGAGACACTCCAGCACCATGACCGTGACTATCAGATAAACCATGTCGTTCTGGCGCCCAGCGGGTAGTTCAGTCACCTCGCTGGGATCGGTCATGACGAACTTTCGCTTATGTTGTGCCGCTGCGGCTGCCCCGGAATACCTTCAGATTACGAATCCAGACTCCATCGCGGCCGCATACAGCCAGCTGTATGCAGGAGCATTCGCCTGAGAGTTGGCTCCAGAAGAGACGCCTGTTTTCGCGGATGCTGCTGCGAATTGCTACATAAAGAAGTCGTGGGTATCCTGCGCAACCACAATAACGCAGATTAAAACCAGCGCCCGCGGCGGCTACCTGTATGGTTGCCGACAGTTATCGGCTACTTCAATCGCGAGCGGAGGCGCGGAGCGGCTCGCAAGCGCGAGCACCGTCACTGACCGCGCATCCGGTGCATGGGAAGGTGTCTCCAAGCGCGGTGCCGACTACGACCGGCAAGGAAGCCGCGCCGTGAGCAACGCTGACAGCGCCACGGCGTCCAGCCTGCTCATCGCCGGCGCCATCGGGTTCGGCATCGGATGGTTGGTGTTTGGGCAGAAGTCCTACTCAAGTGACTACGTCGCGCGGCGCATGAGCGACAGCAGCAACCGCAGGTACGAGCTGGACGGCTGCACGAGAGGCGGCGGTTCGTTTTGGCCTACATCGTTCGGACCCGGCGGCGGACCTCCGGGCGCTCAGGAACATTTCCCTGAAAAGGCGGTTCGCGCAGTATCGCCCTGAGCTGAGCCTTAGCAGCGCGGGCACCTCTTCTTCCTTGGAGTTCCCCGATGCACCGCCGCCAATTCGTCCTCGGTATGCTCACGGCCACCGCGGCCCTTGCCGTCACGCGCACTGCCGTTGCGCAGCCCACACCTGCGGGCGCTATGCCCACCTCGGTCTACCTCAACATGGCGACCAAGGGTGGTTTGTTCCTGGAGAACACGGCGCGTGATGCTAACGAGAAGACCAGCAATCCGCGCGTGAAGAAGTTCTCCCGGGCGGAGGTAGTCGAGCAGGTGAGCCTTTCGAATAAGCTGGGCCCGTACTCCGAAGGCCTTGCAGCGGCGGCAGCCGGCGGTCCCCCCGGACCTGGTGGGTTGATCGGTGGGCTTGTCGCTGCTCCCCTGGCCGTGGCGGGTGGCGTGGCCGGCGCAGCCGTCGGTGTCGCCGGTGGCGTGCTCGGTGCTCCCCCGCCCGGCGGCATGACCTCGGATGAGCAGAAGGCGCAGCTCCTCTCCCAGCTTGCCAGCATGCAGCCAGGGCCGGAGTACGACGCCGCCTTCGTGAGCGCTTCGCTCCAGGGTCACCAGGAGGCCTATGCCATCCACGGCTCCTACGCCGAGAACGGTGAGGACCCGCAGCTCCGCCGCATCGCTCGTGGCGCCATCCCGCTCATCCAGCTTCACATTTCCCAGCTCACCAAGATGCAGGGTATGATGGGTGGCCAGCGCGGCTAAGGCGCGAAGCGTATGAGGTAGCGACGGGCTCGGCAGACACCTGCCGGGCCTGCTTCGTTTGGAGGCTGTCGAAAGTCGGTCGAGCTGTTCCTCGATGACCCGCACCGATCCGGCGGTGCGCGCGGAGATGCGGCCCAAAACCGCGAACGGTCGCCTCGAACGGGTCGGCCTGTCCTACGCAGGACCTGAGGGTTGTCGGCGGATCTTCGGCTCCCCGACAGGCAAGAGGCGGATCGCGTCAGCCTCGCCGGACTTGTCACCCAAGCTTGACGATACGACGTGGATGGACCGTCGTACGGGGAGAAAGGCATTCCTACGGATCGGCGGAATAGGAGGTTTTCGCTCACGGGCTTCCGCCGGGGCGCAAACGGGCCGCCCGCAAAGGCCATCTTTGGTTCATTCGACGCAGCGCATCCGGCAACCGCATCCCATTGCTCAGCAGGAAGGATCAATACGTCACGGATACGATGCGGATAGGCGAACACCTGTATCCGTCGCCGACATCCCGGATCGACCATGCGTGGAACCTTCACCATCCGCCGCAAGCTCGTTGCGACGGTCAGCCTATTCCTGATTCCGATTGGGATGCTCGCGGGGCTCTACCTTGCGCAAGCCCGCAAGGACATCCGCTTCGCCGAGCTTGAGCGAGACGGCGTCACCTATCTCAGGTCCGTGTGGCCGATCCTGCACGCGACGGCGCTGGGCGTACCGGCGGAGCCAGGCTCCTGGGCCTCGTTCGAGAGCCGGAGCACCTTGCTGGACACGGCCCTGGGGGCAGGGGAGGCGTCGGGGGCACTCGCCCGGTTCCGGGACGCAGGAAGCCCCGCCGACGCGGCGGCGGCCGCGCGCGCTCTGGTGACGAGGATCGCAGACGGTTCCAACCTGACCCTCGATCCCGATCTCGACTCCTTCTATGTGATGGATGCGGTGACGGTGAAGCTGCCGGACCTGGCGGAGCAGGCCGGGCGCCTCGTGCGGCTCGGCATCGCGAACGCGGACAAGCAAGGAACGACCGGCGCCGATGCCGTCGAGTTCCTGGTCGAGCAGGGCAAGCTGCGCGCCACCGCCGAAGGCCTAGCGGCCTCGCTCGCCTCGGCCTTCAACGCCAATGCCGGAGGCACCACACGCCGGAACCTGTCGGGCGGTGCCGAGGCGCTGGCCAGGTCGACCGACCTCTTCCTGAAGGGAACGGCCTCGATGGCCCAGACGTATGCCGCCGGCCGTCGCGGTACGGCGGAACTGGCCGCGTTCGTCGCGGCCGGGAAGGCGATGCTGACGGACGCGGACAGCCTGTGGCAAGCCGGCGGGACCGAGCTCGACGGCCTGCTCGAAAGCCGGATCTCGGGCTTTACCGGCAGCCTCGTGCTTGCGCTCGGCCTCGCCTCGCTCGTGACCGCGACGGCGTTCCTGCTCGCGTGGCTCCTCAGCCGTTCCATCGTGCGCGCCCTCGCAGCCCTCGACCAGCGGATCCGGATGCTGGCGGACCTGGGACTGGACGCCTCCGTACCGGAGGCGCAGGGCCGCGACGAGATCGGGGAACTAGCCCGTGCCGTGGTGTACTTCCGCGACAGGACGGTCGAGAAGATCGCGGACGCATCGAGCGACGACCGCAGGCGGGAGCTCGTCATGCGGGAACGCAGGTTCATGGGCGAGGTCGCGGAGCGCATCCGCCTTTCCGTCGGCGGCGGCGTCTCGCACTTCCAGGAGGTCAGCGCGTCCATGCGCGGTTCGACGGCCAGCGTGCGGGAGCATGCGACCGGCACGCGCGAGCGCCTGGTCGGGTCCGTCGCGGAACTGCGCGGCTCCTCGCAGGACATGGCGACGGCGGCCAGCGCCGTGACGGAGCTGTCGAGCTCGATTGCCGAGATCGCGAGCCAGACGGCCCAGTCCATCGCCGTCACCCATGCGGCGCAGGAACAGGTCGGGCGGGCGACCCAACTGGCGGCTCAGCTCGCCGCCGCCAGCGACCGGATCGGAAGCGTGACGGCCTTGATCGGGGACATCGCCTCGCAGACGAACCTCCTGGCCCTGAATGCCACCATCGAGGCGGCGCGGGCGGGAGGGGCAGGCAGAGGCTTCGCGGTCGTGGCCGCCGAGGTCAAGCAACTCGCCGGGCAGACGACGCGGGCGACCGGGGAGATCGCCCAGCAGGTCGCGGCCCTGAAGGCCGTATCCGCGGACGTCTTCGGCGCCATCGACCGCATCAGCGAGACGGTGGAGACGGTCAACGGCGTCTCCGCCTCGGTGGCGAGCGCGGTCGAGGAGCAGAACGCCGCGACGGCCGAGCTGAACCTGACGGTGCAGACGGTGGTCGACAGGACCCGCGCCGTCATCGAGGACCTGGACGCCCTTCCGCCGGCTGCCACCGAGACGGACCGACTGGCGACGCTGTTGGCGGAATCGGCGGACGGGCTTGCCCGGGAAGCCGACCGCCTCGATGGCGAGGTGAACCGCCTCGTGCGCGAGATCGCGGACCGCCGCGCCGAGGCGCGGCGTCCCGCCTCGGGCGTGGCTTTGCTGGAGGTTGACGGCCGGCGGTACGAGACGCGGCTGCACGACGTCAGCACCGGGGGCGCCCGGATCCAGGCCACGGGCGTCCCCCTCAGCCCG
>JAIEPJ010000254.1 GCA_019749835.1 Phreatobacter sp.
GGCGCGACGGCGGCCGGGGCGGGAGCGACGGTGGTCGGGGCGGAAGGTTCGGCGCGCGTCGGCGCGGACTGGCGGCGCGGCGGCTGCTGCTGGTCGCCGCCACCGAACAGGCCGGCGAAGAGGCCCATCGAATTGCTGCGCTGGCGGATTACGCCGCCGCGGTCGCTGTCGTCCTCGAACGTTGCGCTCTCATCGGCACGGGAATTGTAGAAGCGCGAGGCGGTGCCGCCACGCGAGCGCACCATCGCCAGCGCGGTGTCGAATCCGGCCATCGGACGTCCGTCGGCTGGAATATGGACGGTGCGGCCGTCGGGGAACAGGCGGGCCAGATAGTCGCGCGACACTTTCGGCCAGTGCCGGACGGAGCCGGTGTCCATGTGAACGAACTGGTTGGCCGAGCCCGGATAGAAGCCGACGCCGCCACGCTGCAGCAGCAGGCCGGCCTCGCGGACGCGGGTCATGGAGGCGCCGGGGATGTAGAAGTCGAGCGCCTGGCCGGTCATGTGGCGCGACTGCTGGGCGACGCCGCGCGACCGGCGACGGAGCATGGCGTTCGTGCCGGGCGAGCGATAGGCCGAGACGACGTGGATCTGCGACTGGGCCCCGACCGAGCGGTAGACCTCCCAGACGATGTCGAACAGATGCGGATCCATCCGGATCGGCTCGTCGCGGCGCCAGTCGCGCAGGAACCAGTTAAGCTTGTTCAGCGCGTCCTGATCGTAGCGGCCGTTACGCTTGAAGGTGAGGAGGACCTGTTCGCCGGTGTGCTTGTGCAGCATCGACAGCGTGCGGGTGTCGCCATTTGCGACGACGGTCTGTGTCGAATTGCTGATCGTGATCAGAAGTCCAAAGCCAAGTGTGGCGGTGGCCGCCACGCGCAGTGCGGTGCGCGAGACCCGGCCAGGCACTGATCTTTGGGCTGAGGACACTATGATAGGGCTCTATCGTGGAACGAAGGACGGTTCGTGAGCCCGTCGACGAGGCTCATGGTGAACGTATCATCGTCAGGATCAGTTAAAGAACCCTGAGTTTCGTCAACGGATCGACAACCACGATGCCGCTCACGGATGCGTGACCGGTAGGCAGGAACTGTGGCGAAATCATGCCAGACCACCCCGCCTGCCGTCCCTCTTGGTCAATGGAACCCTAAACGCGCCCGCCCGCGAGTGCGGTCCGAACCCGGGCATTGTGGCCGTAGATGTCGGGCAGCTCAACCAGTTCGCCGTTGGAATCCACCGTCATCGTGAAATAGACGAGGTGGATCGGAATGGTCTGGCGGAAGCGCACCGAGCGCTCGCCGGTGCCGTAGAGGCTGCGCAGACGCCCGAGGGTCCAGCTCTCTCCCGGCTGTCCGATGCCGAGCAGCAGCGTTGCCAGTTCCTCGGGATTCTGCACCCGGACACAACCATTGGAGAGGGTCCGGTTCGCGCGGCTGAAATCTCCGCGCGAAGGCGTGTCGTGCAGATAGATCGCATGACGGTTGGGGAACATGAACTTCATGCGGCCCAGCGCGTTCGCCGTTCCCGGCGGCTGGCGGAACGAAAAGCGCCCGACATTGGCCGAGGCCCAGTCGATGGTTGAGGGATCGACGACGCGGCCGCCCTGCGTCACCTGGATGCCGCGGCGGGCGAAATAGCCGCCGCCGTTGCGCGTCGCCGGCCCGAGCATCGACCGGCGGACGATCGAGATCGGCACGTGCCAGGACGGATTGACGACGATGAAGCTCATCGCGTCGGAGAAGACCGGCGTCTGCGTCTCAGCCCGGCCGACGACGGCGCGGGTGCGATGAATGATCTCGGTCCCCTGCACGACATTGACCTGGGCCTCGGTCGAATTGACCCAGATATGGGTGTCGCCGAGCCGGCGCGGCAGCCAGCGCCAACGCTCCAGATTGGCAATCAGGTCACGCTCCCGGAGGGCGTGGCGGCGGGTCGCCTCGGTCGTGGTCATCTCACGACGCTCGCCGCGCATCTCGATGAGTTTGGCGCGCAGCTGGCGGAACCCGAGATGGGGTGGATTGAAGCCTTCCAGCGCCGCGGACACGCTCTCGGCGCGCGCGACGGCATCAAGCGCAGCGGCCGTATCGATCCGCGGCGGCGCGACGTCGAAGTATCCCGACAGGCGCTTCGGGTCGGTGCGCCCGCCCGAGGCGTGGGAGGCATAGAGCGCGACGGCACGGGCCAGCGCCAGTTCGAGCCGGGCGACGCTTTCGGCAGTGCGCGGGCCGGTGGGCAGCTGGATTCGGTAGGCGCCGGGATCGAGACCGTCCTCGCCGGCCTGTCCGAGCCGGGTCAGGGCGGCCTGTCCGCGGGACGAGACGACACCATCCCGGACGAAGAGCGGGGCATAGCCACGACCGGCATAGAAGCCGTTGAACTGCTGCTGCAGGGCCCGTTCACCGCCCGGCCGCGCCAGCAGGATCCGCAATTGCTGGGCGACGCGCTCCGTGGTGATCGCCGGATCGGGCTGGCCGTCCTCGACCAGACTGGGGGGATCATCGGGAAGCGCCGCGAAATCGGCTTCCGTCGGCTGTGGCACCGCCGGTGCCTGAACCGTCTCCGGCGCCTCGTCGTCGGCATTGGGCGCCTCGGCCAGGATCGGCGGGGCCGGGAAGGCGTCGAGCCCGAAATCACGCGGGGCGAGGGGCGCGACGAGATCGACCGGCGGGCGCGGGATGGCCTGCTCGACCTCCCACCCGGCAAGGGTGAAAGGCGTCGCCGGATCGGCCTGTGCCACTGCCAGCGATCCTGAGCCGATCAGGGTGCAGGCAAGGAAGGCCGATCGCAGACGCATCGTGGTTTCCTCGGGTGTCGGACGAATCCGGAACGGACCGCCCCTTGTCAAAACTATCGTTTTTCGATCATGCGGCACGCCGCCGATCAACCCACGATCGCTTCATCGCGGCTGAAATCGGCACCTGCGAGGATTTGCAGTCACACCTCCTCTGGTGCGTCAGCAGGCTCCTCCAGCCCCAGATCCTTGAGTTTGCGGTAGAGGGTCGAGCGACCGATCCCGAGGCGCCGTGCGACCTGCGACATCTGCCCGCGATAGTGATCGAGGGCGAACTTGAGCGCCTCGGTCTCGATCTCCTCCATCGGGCGGACATGTCCGGCCGCATCGACCAGGGCGATGGAGGCCCCGGGAACGATCATCGCGGGCTGGGCGGCGAGAGCGGGCTGGAGTGCCGGCGAGGCGATCAGCACCTGCGGCGCCAGCGGCACCACCACGTCGTAGCCATCGACCTGGGCGGCGATCTGCGGGAAGTCGGCGATGGAGAGCTCGTCGCCGTCGCAGAGGACGACGGCGCGGAACACGGCGTTCTCCAGCTGGCGCACGTTGCCAGGCCAGGGATAGGCGCCGAGCAGACCGAACACGGCCGGCTGGATGCCACGGATGCGCTTGCCCTCTTCGGCCGCGATGCGGGCGAGGAAATGGCGCGTCAGGTCGGGAATATCCTCGGCGCGTTCGCGCAGCGGCGGCAGGGTCATCGGGAAGACGCAGAGCCGGTAATAGAGGTCCTCGCGGAACCGCCCGTCCTTCACTGCCTGGATGAGGTCGCGGTTGGTGGCCGAGACGATGCGGATGTCGACCTTGACCGGGCGCTTGGCGCCGACCGGATCGACCTCGCCTTCCTGGATCGCACGCAGAAGCTTCACCTGCGTCTCCAGCGGCAGTTCGCCCACCTCGTCGAGGAACAGCGTGCCGCCATGGGCCTCGACGAACTTGCCGGTATGCTTGTCGGTAGCGCCGGTGAAGGCGCCCTTCTCGTGCCCGAACAGGATACTCTCCACGAGATTCTGCGGGATGGCGCCGCAATTGACGGCGACAAAGGGCTTGGCGCGTCGCTCGCCCGATCCGGCGATGGCCCGCGCCAGCAGCTCCTTGCCGACGCCGCTCTCGCCCTCGATCATCACCGGGATCATCGAGGCGGCGGCCTTGTCGGCCATCTTCAGCAGCGGCTGCATCCGCGGCGAGCGGGTGATGATGTCCTTGAAGGTCAGCGTGCCCTCGGCCTTGCGCTTCAGGCGCTGCACCTCGGCGACAAGGGCCTCGGTCTTCAGGGCGTTCTTGATCGAGACGGCGAGGCGCTCGGCACCGACCGGCTTGACGACGAAGTCCGTCGCCCCCGCCCGCATGGCATTGACGACGGTGTCGATGCCGCCCTGGCTGGTCTGGACGATGACCGGCTTGACGATTCCCTCCTCGCGCATGGCCGCGAGCACACCCATGCCGTCGCGCTCCGGCATGACCAGGTCGAGCAGGACCAGATCGATCGAATCGCCCTCGGACACGAGGATTTGCAGGCCCTGCTCGCCATTTTCGCACAGGCGCGGCTCGTAGCCGAACTTGCGGACCATGGCCTCCACCAGACGGCGCTGAACCGGATCGTCGTCACAGATGAGGATGGTCGTCACGGCATGCACTCCCGGGGATGCGGATGTCTCGATTCGGGAGAGGGTGGTGTGTGCCGCTTAAGGGCCGGTTAACGCGGCTCTAACAGCCTGATCCCGAACGGATCAGGCCCGGTGAGGCGCCCTCAGGCGGCGCGCGCGGCGAGGGAAAACGGCGCCAGCGCCGCCGCGAACTGGCGCGCGGCCGCCTCCCAGGTGCGGCTTTCCGCCAGCGCACGGCAGGCGCGGCGGTCGAGCAGAAGCGCGGCGCGGATGGCCGCGGCGAGGTCCTCGTCGAGCACGCCGACCGCCGGATTCGTGATGACGTCGAGCGGCCCCGGCACCGGAAAGCCCGCCACCGGCACGCCGCAGGCGAGCGCCTCCTGCATGACGTTGCCATAGGTGTCGGTGCGGCTGGTGAAGACGAAGACATCGGCAGCGGCATAGATTTGGGCGAGCGCCTCGCCAGTTCTCACCCCGAGGAAAATCGCCGCGGGAAAACGGCGCTCGAGGTCGGCCCGCTGCGGCCCGTCGCCCACCACCACCTTCGTCCCCGGCAGGTCGAGCGTCAGGAAGGCCTCGAGATTCTTCTCCACCGCCAGTCGCCCGACGCTGAGCATGATCGGGCCCGGCAGCCCGAGCCCCCCGCCCGCCCGCGGCCGGAACAGCGCGGTGTCGACGCCGCGCGACCAGACCGACAGGTTCGCGAAGCCCCAGCCGGCCAGCTCCCGCCGCATGGTCTCGGTCGGCACCATGGTGCGGGCGGCGGCGCCGTGGAAATGCCGCAGCCAGGCGTAGGTCAGCGCCTCGGGGATCGGCGCCCGGGCCCGCACATATTCGGGATAGCGGGTATGATAGCTGGTGGTGAAGGCGAGACCCCTGGAGAGCGCCCAGCGGCGCGCCGCATGGCCGACAGGGCCCTCCGTCGCGATATGGAGCGCCGCAGGTGCGAGCGCTTCAAGCCGGGCGGCGATGGCGCTACCGGCGCCGAAGGCGAGGCGGATGTCGGGATAGGTCGGCATCGGCCAGGTCGGCAGCCCTTCGGGCGTGACGAAGCGGGCATCGATCCCAAGTCCGGTCAGCGCCGCGGCGGTCTCCTTCAGTGAGCGCACCACACCGTTGACCTGCGGTGTCCAGGCATCGGTAGCGATCGCCAGGCGCATCGCGGTCTCCCGATCAGGCATTTACCCGCGAGCGGCCCGGCAGCGCGATCGGCAGGTCGACCTCTTGGCTGTCGGCATCGGCAAGGCCCGGCGCCGCGACCAGTTCGGTCCAGCGCATGATCTCGAAGCGCCCGTCATAGCCCTCGACCAGGGCCGTGCAGCTTTCCACCCAGTCGCCGCAGTTCATGTAGCGGATGCCGACCTGGTCCTTGATCGCGGCGTGGTGAATATGGCCGCAGATGACCCCGTCGACCTTCTGCCGCCGCGCCTCGGTCGCAAGCGCCTCCTCGAAGGCGCCGATGAAATTGACCGCCTTCTTCACCTTGAACTTGGCCCAGGCCGACAGCGACCAGTAGGTCAGCCCCAGCCGTCGCCGCACAAAATTGAGCCAGCGGTTGCAGTAGAGCGCCGCGTCATAGGCCCAGTCGCCGAGATGGGCGAGCCAGCGGGCATGCATGACCACAACGTCGAAGGCATCACCGTGGATGACGAGAAAGCGCTTGCCGTCGGCGGCCTCGTGGACGATCTGGTCCATCACCTCGATGCCGCCGAAATGCGTGCCGAAATAGTCGCGCATGAATTCGTCGTGGTTGCCTGGCAGGTAGTAGATCTGGCTGCCCTTACGCACGGCCCTGAGGAGCTTCTGCACCACGTCGTTATGCGCCTGCGGCCAGTACCAGCCGCGCCGCAATTGCCAGCCGTCGACGATATCGCCGACCAGATAGATGACGTCGGCGTCGTTGTGTCGGAGGAAGTCGATCAGGAGGGCCGCCTGTGCACCGCGGGCGCCGAGATGGACGTCCGAGATGAATATCGCCCTGTGCCGCTTCTGCACCATTGTCCGGCTCCCGGCCGCGTCTGCCCCGTCGCGGGGAGCAAGACCAGATTCGCCTTGCGCTTTTGTGACAGGCGCGGCGAAGCGACGCTGCGCCTGTCGTCGAACCGTCGTCGAGCCTTGCTAGCCCTCGCGCGATTGCCGGTCCGGCAGGCCGATTCGGGGCTGGAACAGGCGCGTGAGCCAGAGGGAGGCGCCGGATGGCCGGAGATCTCGACCGCGACACCATGGAACGGGCCTATGCCCGCTGGGCGCCCATCTACGACGCCGTCTGCGGCCCCGTCTTCGAGAAGGGCCGCCGCGCCGCCACCGCGGCGGTGAAACAGACCGGCAGCCGCATCCTCGAGGTCGGGGTGGGCACCGGCCTTTCCTTCCAGGATTACGACGCCCGCCACGAGATTTACGGCATCGACCTGTCGGAGCCGATGATCGCCAAGGCGCGCGAGCGCATGGCCACCGGCGCCTTTCCCCATGTCAGGGAGGTCCGCGTTATGGACGCCCACGACCTCGCCTATCCCGACGCGATGTTCGACGGCGTCGTCGCCCAGTTCGTCATCACCCTGGTCGAGCGGCCCGAACGCGTGCTCGACGAATGCGCACGCGTGCTGAAGCCGGGCGGCGAGATCATTCTGGTCAACCACCTCTATTCGGAGCGCGGCCTCGCCGCAGCCGTCGAGCGCTGGTTCGCCAAACACGCCCACACCTTCGGCCTGAGGCCCGAATTCCCCTTCCAGCGCCTGCAGGCCTGGGCCGAGGCCCATGGCGGAGTGGAGGTGGCCGAGCGACGCCGTGTCGCGCCGCTCGGCGTCTACACGCTCGTGCGCTTCCGCAAGCCGGCGGAGGGCGAGCGCGCGGCCTCCCGCCTCGCCGCCGCGGGCTGAATCGGCGCCCCCGACCCGCCGCGCCAGGCATACGGCCCACCGGTACCCCGGCGCGGCGTTGCTCAAGGGCAACGGCCACCGCCCGGACCGCCCTTTCGACGAAGCGCCACGTTGATCCTGCCGGTGGCAGTGCCCGTTCAGTCAACGACGCCGGCTCGAAGAACGCGGCGGCGCGCGAAAAGCGCGTCGAAGCCCTCGGCGCCCTCCCCGAATGGGACCTGAAGGCCCTCTATGCCGGCATGGATGCGCCAGCCGTCGCCGATGACCTCTACCGTGCCGAAACCGCGGCCCTCGCCTTCGAGGCGGACTACAAGGGCCGGCTGGAGGAGATCGCCCGCGGCGCCGGCGCCGCCGCCGTTCTGGCCGAGGCTGTGACGCGATTCGAGGCGCTGGAAGACCTGCTCGGCCGCCTCGCTTCCTATGCCGGCCTCGTCTATGCCGGCGACACCACCGATCCCGCGCGGGCGAAGTTCTACGGCGACATCCAGGAGAAGATTACCGCGACCTCCTCGCATCTCCTGTTCTTCACCCTGGAACTGAACCGCATCGAGGACGGGCTGATCGACCAGGCGGTGGCGCTGCCGCCGCTTGCCCGCTACCGGCCCTGGCTCGAGGACATCCGCAAGGACAAGCCCTTCCAGCTCGACGACCGCATCGAGAAGCTGTTCCACGAGAAGAACATGACCGGGCGCGCCGCCTGGAACCGCCTGTTCGACGAGACCATGGCGAGCCTGCGCTTCGACATCGACGGCGAGAAACTGCCGCTGGAGCCGGCGCTGAACCTGCTGCAGGACACGGCCGAGGACAACCGCCGCAAGGCCTCCGAGGCGCTGGCGGCGACCTTCGCCGAGAACCTTCGGACCTTCGCGCTGATCACCAACACGCTGGCCAAGGACAAGGAAATCTCCGACCGCTGGCGCGGCTTCGAGGACGTCGCGGATTCCCGCCACCTCGCCAACCGGGTCGAGCGCGAGGTGGTCGACGCGCTGGTCGCCGCCGTCCGCGACGCCTATCCCTCGCTTTCCCACCGCTACTACAAGCTGAAGGCCCGCTGGTTCGGCAAGGAGACCCTGCCGCACTGGGACCGCAACGCCCCGCTGCCGAAGGTCGAGCAGCGCACCATCGCCTGGACCGAGGCGCGCGACACGGTGCTCTCCGCCTATGCGGGCTTCTCGCCGGAACTGTCGACCATTGCCCGCCGTTTCTTCGAAGAGGGCTGGATCGACGCGCCGGTGCGGCCCGGCAAGGCTCCCGGCGCCTTCGCCCACCCGACCGTCCCCTCGGCGCATCCCTTCGTGCTGCTCAATTACCAGGGCAAGCCGCGCGACGTGATGATCCTCGCCCACGAACTCGGCCACGGCGTCCACCAGGTGCTGGCCGCCCCTAACGGCGCGTTGATGGCGCCGACGCCGCTCACCCTCGCCGAGACCGCCTCCGTCTTTGGCGAGATGCTGACCTTCAAGGCGATCCTGAAAGCGACCACCGACCCCGTCCAGAAGAAGGCGCTCATCGCCTCCAAGGTCGAGGACATGATCAACACGGTGATCCGCCAGATCGCTTTCTACTCGTTCGAGCGGAAGATCCACTCGCAGCGCCGCGACGGCGAACTGACTGCGGACGCCATCTCTGCCGCCTGGATGAGCGTCCAGGCCGAGAGCCTCGGTCCCGCCATCGAACTGAAGCCGGGCTACGAGACCTTCTGGGCCTATATCCCGCACTTCATCCATTCGCCCTTCTACGTCTACGCCTACGCCTTCGGCGACTGCCTGGTGAACTCGCTCTATGCGGTTTACGAGAAGGCCGATGCGGGCTTCGCCGAGCGCTACCTCGCCATGCTCGCCGCCGGCGGCACCAAGCACCATGCCGAGCTGCTGGCGCCCTTCGGTCTCGACGCCCGCGACCCCGCCTTCTGGCAGGGCGGCCTCGGCGTCATCGCTCGCCTGATCGACGAACTGGAGGCGATGGAAGGGTGATGTCCCACCAGATCGCCGGCGTCACCCGCTTCGACAAGGAGAGTTGGGCGAGGAAGGCCTGACGCGCTGGATCTGCGACAACTGGCCGACACAACCTCCCGCCCCTCGAAACCCGCCACCTCCCGCACTATGTCCTGCTCTCGACCCTGACCCCGGGAGCCCGCATGCCGCCGCGCGACGACGAAGCCAATCGCCTCACCGGACGCCTGTCGCGCTATGCCCGCGTCGGCACCAACGTGGCGGGCGCGGCCGCCTCCATCGCCGCGGCGCGCCTGTTTGGCACCGACCTCAACCGCGAGAAGAACGCCGCCGACCTCACCCGCGCGCTGGGCGGCCTGAAGGGGCCGATCATGAAGGTCGCCCAGCTCCTCGCCAC
Organism: Phreatobacter sp.; assembly: GCA_019749835.1. Taxonomy (GTDB): domain Bacteria; phylum Pseudomonadota; class Alphaproteobacteria; order Rhizobiales; family Phreatobacteraceae; genus Phreatobacter. The sequence goes on from JAIEPJ010000254.1 coordinate 9,620, forward strand.
CATTCCCGAGGTCCTGCCGCCCGAATATGCCGAGGAATTGCAGAAGCTGCAGTCGGACGCGCCGCCCATGGGCCCGGCCTTCGTCAAGCGCCGCATGATGGCCGAACTCGGGGCCGACTGGGAGAAGCGCTTCGCCAGCTTCGACAAGATCCCGGCCGCCGCCGCCTCCCTCGGCCAGGTCCACCGTGCCACCGCCCATGACGGCATGGCCCTCGCCTGCAAGCTCCAATATCCCGACATGCAGTCGGCGGTGGAGGCTGATCTCTCCCAGCTCGAGATCCTCTTCGCCATCCAGCGGCGCATGGATTCGGCCATCGACACCCGCGAGATCATCAAGGAGATCGGCGAGCGGGTCCGCGAGGAACTCGACTATCGCCGCGAGGCCAAGCATGCCGCGCTCTACCAGGAGGTCCTCGCCGACGAGCCGCTGGTCCGCGTGCCGACCATCCGGCACGAACTCTCCACCGGCCGCCTCCTGACCCTGTCCTGGCTCGACGGCACGAAGATGCTGTCCCATGTCGATCAGACGCTCGCCATCCGCAACCGGCTCGCCACCGCCATGTTCCGCGCCTGGTGGCATCCCTTCGCCGCCATCGGCGTCATCCACGGCGACCCGCATCTCGGCAATTACACTGTCTTCGACGCGGACGGTGAGCCGGGCGGCATCAACCTCCTGGATTACGGCTGCGTGCGCATCTTCCCGCCGCGCTTCATCGGCGCCGTCATCGACCTCTACAAGGGCCTCGAGGAGAATGATGAGGCCAGGGTGGTCCACGCCTACGAGACCTGGGGCTTCAAGAACCTCAACCAGGACCTCGTCGACATCCTGAATCTGTGGGCGCGGTTCATTTACGGGCCGCTGCTCGACGACCGTGTGCGCTCCATCGCCGACGGCGTCTCCCCCGGCCAGTATGGCCGGCGCGAGGCCTTCACCGTCCACAAGGCGCTGAAGGAGAAGGGCCCTGTCACCATCCCGCAGGAATTCGTGCTCATGGACCGTGCCGCCATCGGTCTCGGCGGCGTGTTCCTCCACCTGAAGGCGGAGCTCAACTTCTACCGGATGTTCAACGAGGAGATCGACCGCTTCAGCCTGGCCGCGGTCACCGCCCGCCAACAGGCCGCCCTCGGCGCCGCCGGCCTCCTCGCCGCCTGAGGGTCCGGCGCGGTGGCCGTCTATGTCGACGATGCGATCTGGGCCTGGCAGGGGCTGAAATGGTGTCACCTCCTCGCCGACAGCGAGGAGGAACTGCACCGTTTCGCCCGCGAGATCGGCGTCCACCGCCTGATCTATCAGGGCCCGCCGAAGACCAGCGCACCGCATTACGACCTGACCGGATTCGAGCGCCGCCGCGCCATCGCCCACGGCGCCATCCCCTGCACCCGGCACGAGATCGTCGCCGTCTTCCGCCGCGTACGGCGGCCGCGTCCCCAGCCCGCGCGCGCCGCCTGACCACCTCGCCTTGACAGGCGCGCCGCGACCCCCGAAACCGGAACATCCCGATCCGGAGAGCTGCTTGTCGAAGCCCCCCCTCACGATCCTCCTCTGTTCACCCCGCGGCTTCTGTGCCGGCGTGGTGCGCGCCATCGATGCTGTGGAACAGGCGCTGAAGCTCTACGGCCCGCCGGTCTATGTCCGCCACGAGATCGTCCATAACCGCTTCGTGGTCGACGGCCTCAAGGCCAAGGGCGCCATCTTCGTCGAGGAACTGGACGAGATCCCGGAGACTGCGGCTCCCGTCATCTTCTCCGCCCATGGCGTGCCGAAATCGGTGCCGGCCGCCGCCCAGGAGCGCAATTTCCTCGCCATCGACGCCACCTGCCCGCTGGTCACCAAGGTGCATCGCGAGGCGGAGATCCACCACCGCCGTGGCCGCGAGGTGGTGCTCGTCGGCCATGCCCGCCATCCCGAAGTGGTCGGCACCATGGGACAGTTGCCGCCGGGCGCGGTGACGCTGATCGAGACGCTGGAAGATGCCCGCGCCTTCACCCCGCGTGACGACCAGGCGCTTGCCTTTGTCACCCAGACCACCCTCTCGGTGGACGACACCCGCGAGATCGTCGACTGCCTGCGCCAGCGCTTCCCGGCCATCGTCGGCCCGCACAAGGAAGACATCTGCTATGCGACCACCAACCGCCAGGAGGCGGTGAAGCGGGTCGCGCCGATGGTCGAGGCGATGATCGTCGTCGGCGCGCCGAACTCGTCCAATTCCCAGCGCCTGCGCGAAGTGGCCGAACGGGAGGGCTGCGCCGTCTCCGACCTCGTCCAGCGCGCCGCCGATATCGACTGGACCCGCTTCGGCGCCATCGCCTCCCTCGGCATCACCGCCGGCGCCTCGGCTCCGGAAGTGCTGGTAGAGGAGATCATCGAGGCCTTCGCCGCGCGCTACACGGTGTCGGTCGAGACCGTCTCCACCGCCGACGAGAGCGTCTTCTTCCCCCTGCCCCGCCAGCTGCGTCCAGACGCGGCGGCCTGAAAGCCCTCCCCATGGCCGTCTATACCGATGTCACCGCCGAGGAGCTCTCGGCCCATCTCGCGCGCTACGACATCGGGGAGCTCCTGTCCTTCAAGGGCATCGCCGAGGGTGTCGAGAACACCAACTTCCTGCTCCACACCACCGCCGGCAGCTTCATCCTGACGCTCTACGAAAAGCGCGTAGCTCCGGCAGACCTGCCCTTCTTCATCGGCCTGATGGAGCACCTCGCCGCCCGCGGCCTCACCTGCCCGCAGCCCGTTCATATGCGCTCGGGCGAGACCCTGGGAGAGCTCGCTGGCCGGCCCGCCGCCATCGTCACCTTTCTCGAGGGCATGTGGATCCGCCGCCCGCAGGTGCATCACTGCGCCGCCGTCGGCCGGGCGCTGGCACAGTTGCACCTCGCCGGACAGGGCTTCGCCATCACCCGCGTCAACGCCCTCTCCGTGCCGGGCTGGCGGCCGCTCGCCGAGAAGGCCGGCGCGCGCGCCGACACGGTCGCCCCGGGCCTTGCTGCCACCATCGCCGCCGAGCTCGACCATTGCGAGCGGACCTGGCCGAAGGCCCTGCCGACCGGGGTCATCCACGCCGACTTGTTCAACGACAACGTCTTCTTCCTCAACAACGAGTTGTCGGGGCTCATCGACTTCTACTTCGCCTGCAACGACATCCTCGCCTACGATCTCGCCATCTGCCTGAATGCGTGGTGCTTCTCGGCCGATTTCGAATTCGACTTCGCCAAGGGCTCCGCCATGATTGCCGCCTACCAGGCCGTCAGGCCGCTCGGGGCTGCGGAGACGGCGGCGCTGCCGCTGCTCGCCCGCGGCTCGGCGCTGCGCTTCCTGCTGACGCGGCTGGTCGACTGGCTCAACGTCCCGCCCGGCGCTGTGGTCACGCCGAAGGACCCGATCGAATATCTGAAGAAGCTGCGCTTCCATCAGAAGGTCGCCTCCCCTACCGAATATGGCTTCGCATGAACGCCCCCGCATCGCGCCCCGCCACGGCCCGCAGCGTCGAGATCTTCACGGACGGCGCCTGTTCGGGAAATCCCGGCCCCGGCGGCTGGGGGGCCATCCTGCGCTACGGCGACACGGTGAAGGAACTCAGCGGCGGCGAGGCCGTCACCACCAACAACCGCATGGAGTTGATGGCCGCCATCAGCGCCCTGGAGGCGTTGAAACGCCCCTCCGAGGTCGATCTCCACACCGACAGCCAGTACGTGAAGAACGGCATCATGACCTGGATCCACGGCTGGAAGCGCAATGGCTGGAAGACCGCCGACAAGAAGCCGGTGAAGAATGCCGAGCTCTGGCAGCGGCTCGACGATGTCGCTGACCTGCACCGGATCACCTGGCACTGGGTGAAGGGTCATGCCGGCCATCCCGAGAACGAGCGCGCCGACGAACTCGCCCGCGAGGGCATGGCCCCGTTCAAGCCGGGCAAGGGCTGATCACGCCGGCGTGAGAATCGGCAAGCCTCTTGCGAGGTCCCTGTTCGACCGGGCGAAGCGTCCCGGATTGACACAGGAGACGACCATGTCCAGGCCGCCCTTCTCCGCCGCGAGCCTTTCCGATCTCGACCTCGACCCCGCCCCGATCCGCCCCGAATGGGTGCTCGAGGGCAGCCCCGTCGCGCGCTGCAGCCACTGGTCGGATTCCTCCGACGGCACGACGTCTGCCATGGTCTGGGACTGCACGGCCGGCAAGTTCCGCTGGTATTTCGGCGGCGACGAGATCGTCCACATCATCGAGGGTGAGGTCGTGGTCGCCGGCGACGGCGTCGCAGAACGCACCCTGCGACCGGGTGATGCCGCCCTGTTCCGCGCCGGGACCTGGGCGACCTGGCATGTGCCGCATTACGTGCGCAAACATGCCATCTGCCGCGACAGCCTGCCCGCCGCCGTCACCTTGCCGCTGCGCGCCGCCCGCAAGGCCGGCCGCCTTGTCGAGCGTATGCGCCAGCGCCTGCCCGGCGGCGCGCCGACCTATGCCATGCGCGCCGGCATTCCCCTCGTCGGCATCGGCCTCCTCGGCGCCATCGGCGTGTTCGGCTTCTGAAATGACGACGCCGCCCCGGGCCTTCCGGCGCGGGGCGGCGTTGGATCACAAAGGCAGTCCGGTCAGACCGGCTGCGCCGCTCAGAGCTGCTTGATCAGAGCCTCGGCACCCGACAGGTCGGCCTTGCCCGGGCCGTCCTCGATGTTCAGCGCGGTCACGACGCCGTCCTTGACGATCATGGAATAGCGCTTGGTGCGGATTCCCATGCCGAAAGCGCCCATGTCCGCGTCAAGGCCGACGGCCTTGGCGAATTCGGCGCTGCCGTCGGCGAGGATGCCGACCTTGTCCACGGCGCCGGTCGCCTTCTGCCAGGCGTCGAGAACGAAAACGTCGTTGGTCGAGGTGACGAAGATGCCGTCCACGCCCTTGGCCTTGATCGCCTCGGCATGGGCAACGAAGCCCGGCAGATGGTTCTTGTGGCAGGTGGGCGTGAAGGCGCCCGGCACGGCGAAGAGGACGATGGTCTTGCCGGCGAAGATATCCGCCGTTGTGCGGGCGGCAGGGCCGTCCGCGGCCATGGTGCGGAAGGTCGCTTCCGGCAGCTTGTCGCCGACCTGGATCGTCATGGGGAAACTCCTGGAGGATAGCGCGTGTGAACTCCGCGGCACGATGCCGCGCAGGCGAAGGCCCCCATCATCTAGTGCCTCGCACGGCGGGCGTCGAGGGGTCGGCTGCAAGCCTTACCGCGGTGTCAGCCGTGCTTCCAGGGCGCGCGTGCCGGAGACCAGTGTGAAGGTGAGCTCATGGCCCAGCGGGTCAGCGCCCCGGGGGGCGCCGTCCATCACCAGCCGGAAGCGCCGCTCCGTGCCGGCAGATCCGGTCGACTCGGGGAGTGGCAGGGTCCAGCGGCTGTCGGGTCCCTCGACGAAAAGGTCCGCCGCGGCCTCCGCATCGACCGCGGCGCGCAGCAGCAGCACGGGGTGGTCGCCGCCGCGCTCGACGCCGTCGAGAGCGAGCGCCAGCCCTTCGGCCTGAAGCTTCGGCACCCGTGCCACGAAGCCGGCAAGGGCTGCGGCGACGGCGGGATCGGCGGATCCCTGCACCAGCGCCAGCGTCGCGGCGGCCTTGGCCGGGATGCAGATCTGATCGCAGACGGCATAGTCGAGCTTCAGCGTGAGCCGGACCGGACGAGACGGATCGCGCGGTCGCACGCGCAGCGGGAAGATCACCGAGGTCTTGTAGCCGATGGAAAAGCCGTTCCCGTCGGGAAAGCGCATGGGCGCCGGCCAGTCCACCGCGACATCGACGACATTGTCGGAGCCCGACCAGTCGAAGGCCGGCGGCACGCCGGAATCGCCGGGCGTCCGCCAATAGGTCTTCGTGCCGGGATCGAGCGTGATCTCGACGCCAGCGCGGTGGACCCCACTGTCGAGGCCGCCGCGCAGG
>JAIEPJ010000219.1 GCA_019749835.1 Phreatobacter sp.
CTCGTCAGCCCAGCCGAATGTGCGAACTACCTCGTCAACTCAGGCTACGCTTCCGTGTAAACGCAGCACGCTCTAGTTCGAACCCCACTTGCCCGAAATCCGTACTTCGAGAGCGAACACTTTGGTACGGAACCTCCTGGCCTTGAAGATATCGCTCTGGCGCCCCCCCCGGACGGGCCCGCGCGAGGCCCGAAGGCCAACGTGAACTAAGCAGGCAAAGGGCAGACAGCCCCTGAGCCCGGCCAAGCAGTCACTCTGCCGCCCTGCCCGTGGTCGGCGTCTCGGAGCCCCACACCATGCTGTAAGCCACCGCTTGCTTCGACTTCCCTGCTTCCGCCCGAGATGAAGACACCGCCGCGGCAATGGCCGGCAAGTAGATCGGGCGCAACGCAATCACTGTGCTCGGTCCATCGCCAGCGGGTGGCCGACCGATGAGCCGCTCGGGTTGCGCCTTCGGGTCGTCGCTGGGGTAAAGCATGATGCTCAATCTGTCGGGTGCGGCCCCGGCGTACGCGTGCAGTTGGTAAAGCCAACTCATGGGCATCCCGTTGGCCCACACGTCGCGGTATTTTGCGTCGGCATAGAAACGCAGCCTTCGGTGTCTGAAAATTGCGAAGTCCGGGCGCAGCGCTGGCGCCGCTCGTCGGCGCGGGTTAGCGGCAGGATCGTAGGTCAACATCGTGCGGATGGATCGCTCGTCCTCCACATGCCCGTCAGCCAGGTTCTCCCGCAGGAATCTCGATAGCAAGCGCTGGAAGAAGCGGTTCATGTCGAACAGGAACCCCGAAACCGCGGCGTTCTTCCTGGTGGCTTCCAGCGCCACGCCGTCTGCCCCGCAGATGAGACGGATCAAGGCCAGGGTTGGCCGGTATCGGGCAGTCAGCCGGGTGAGCGCGGCTTCAGCACGTTCGATCTCCGCCACATCGAGCCGAAGCGGCCCCACGAAATCCGCGAACGACGTTTCGAGCCGCGCCGCATGTCGTGCCAAAGGCCCGGGGCTTGCGAGCATGGCGGCTCGCGCTAGTCCGGTCCGGACAATGCAATTCAGCGACCAATCCAGGCTCCGATCGTGAAACACAGACGGCAGCCTTGCTTCCAGGATTCCGCCGCGCGCAGCGATGGTACCTATCGCGATCCTGCCCCGCGGGAGGGCGAGGTCCTCCACCGTGCGGATGTACTGCCGGGCCAGTCCCAGACGCAGCAGGCGCTCGACCTCGTGCACGAGCATTGCGACCAGCAGGTCATGCAGCCCACTGCTCACCAACCCGGTTGGCAGCACAGCTTGCAGCGCTAGGTCGTCGATGCCGTAGGCGTAGCGCAATAGCTGCGAGAGCGGTTCTGGATGCAGCTTTGGCTTTATCGTCACCCGGAGCGGCCCAACCTGGATCCTGCCGACGAATGACGTCGCATTCACACGAACGCCGGCGCGCTCTTGCCGCACATCCACCTGCCTCCGGAGCGGATCGCATGCGGCGGCGACCGCATCATCCGGACCAAGCGAGAGGTTCCGTAACGCAACATGGGTATCCGGCCCTGCTGACTCCCATTCCGTGATGAGGATTTCCGGATGTGTGGCGACCTCGGCTTCAGCCATTTTCGTCGGTCGACTCCGCGCTCTCCTCAGCTGCGGCCACCGTCCCAGATATCTCGAGCCCGCGCATGACAGCCTCAATCAGCGCCTCCTCGCGGTTCGGCTCGAACAATTCGTGCCGCAATGTCCCGCCGACGCTGTCAATCAACTCCTTGCCCAAGATCGCCTCCACCGCGCCGAAGTCGTCGGCGCAGTATTCCTGGATAAGCGGCACGATCTCGTCGCGGAGGACGCGCGAGAATGCCGTAGCGGAAGCGATCGGCGGCTTGGTGAGCAGGTATGCATGCCCCACCTGCCGGCTCCGACCGTCATGCGCCAGATGCGCCCGCAGTCGCGCGTTGAGCGCCACCAACCATTCGTCCAGCGCAAGCGAACCAACCTTTAGATGAGCGACAAGCGTTTCGTCCGGCATCAACTCAATGAACGCGAAACGCCGCCGCAATGCCGCGTCGAGCAGGGCAATGGATCTGTCGGCGGTGTTCATGGTGGCAATCATGAAGATGTTGCGCGGCACCGAGAGGGCTTCGCCCGTCAGCGGCAGCAGCACCCTCTGATCGCGCTTGTCGAGTTCGAGGACCGTCATCAGTTCGCCAAAGATCCGCGGCACGTCCCCTCGATTAATCTCGTCAATTACCAGGAAGAATGGCCGATCCGGTGCCAGTGCAGCATCCTGGCAAAGTTGCCGAAAGATGCCGGGTCTCGGTCTGAACGTCATTCCAACCGCGCCGATATCCGGGCGCAGACCTTCAACGAAATCCTCGTAGCCGTAGCCAGGATGGAAGGAACACAAGCGCACCAAGCCATGCCCTGCGCCAGGCCCGTCGATCTCGGCGCGTTGGCCATGGTCGAGGCTTGCGAAGGTCGCCGCGAACAGGGAGCGCGCCGCAAGTTCCCGGGCGACCCGCAGTGCGGTGTACGTCTTCCCGGTCCCTGGCGGTCCATGGAGAATCACCTGTCCGCGCCGGTGCAATGCAGCCTCAATCCGCGCCGCGATCGGGTCGAGCGCCGGTGAGGCAACCAGCGGTAGCGGGGTGCCCCTTTGGCCTTCAGCACGGATGCCCGGAGCGATGGGCTTGAGTGACGGCGGTAGCGGCTGCGCGCCGACGATGCGCCTTTCGATGTCCAGGAGGTTTGTCGCGTTGCGCCCGAGTTCAACGCATGTCGTGCGCAGTCCCTCCTGCTCGGCAAACGTCCATGGGGCAATCGAAAGCCATTCCACCGGTCGAACGTGAGCGAACTTGAGGTCCGGGCGGTAGGCGTAGGCACCCGTGACCCTGCCGATTCCGAGGACGGACATGCCGTCGCAGGCCACCGCCAAATCCCCCTCGGCCATGTCGAGGGCGAAGTCGCGTACTTCGCCTGCCTTCCGTGTGGCGACACCAGCCTTGCCAGGTCCGGGATAGAACGGAAGCAGCCGTTCCCGGATCTTGTCCTTCAGGTCGGCCTCGCCGAGCATCGCGGACAGGTCACCAATGTCGCTCCACCCGATTGAGACGAGGCTGTTGGATTGCATCTCGTCCCAGACTGAGACATCGCCCCCGTCCCGGGTGCCGATGCGCCAATAGCGGTGGAGATTCCCCGACCTGAGTTTCAACGCCTCCGTCAGTGCCGGCACCGGGACGCCGACCGCGTTGGCAAGCGCGACGAACCGGCCCGCACAGACAAAGCGGGGGGCGTCCCCAACCAGCAGCACACCCGCACGGTCAGGCGGCATCTGCAAAAGTTTGATCAGGTGATAGCGCTGCCAGCGCGGGCTATGGAAGTCGTCGACCCGGTCTGGCATGCAGAGGGACCAGTATTTGTGCGCCCAGCCGCTGCGGTACAAATCGGGAGCTGCGGCCTGCATGTCCGCCTGCACCCGAGCGTAGGTCGCGTCCGAAGTGTCTCCGGGCGAGAGGGCTTGCAGCACCTTCACGCCTTCCACCAACTCGTTTCGCTGGCTTCGGGCGATCGCAACCGCCTCCGCAGTGTCGATCACCTTCATCGTCGAGGGACTGCCGGTGACCCAGGCGCCGTCGGCCTGACGCTGATAGACACCGAACTTGGTCGCGGCGCCGCCACCGATGCCGCCGTAGCGACCGCCCGGAAACTCCTCGTCGTTCTTAAATTCCAGCCAGTACATCAGGCAGGGCGCTTCGTCCTTCCGCCGCCCATGCATCAATCTAAGCAGCGCTTCTCCGTCACTGTTGGCGAGCACTTCAACACCGAACTTCGACGTGAAAGCGTCGAGGTGCGCGGCCACCTGTGCAGCGGTCAGCAACTCGCCAGCGTTCGTCTTTGCCTCGACCAGCGTCCGCAGATCGTCCGGGATCGTAGTTTCGGACATGGCAGCCTCTCCCCTTTGCGGTGCGGTCAGACTCTGAAGATCCGCGTTGCCTCATCGCCATAGTGGTTGATCATATTCATCGCTACGCGGCCCGCTTCCGCCTTCGAAAAGGAAAGGGTCTCGGCGTCCTTCCGACTGGAACGTCTCAATGCTCTGACTCCATCAGCGCGTTCAGCCGTGCCAAGGCCTCCGCCACGATGCGCCCGTGCGCCTCAATATTGCCGATGATCTGCTGCGGGGTACGGTCATCCACCACGGTCACCGCGTTGGGGTTCACCGCCTTCAAGTCGAACACCGCCGCGTCGATGGCCGCCGCCTGCGCCTCAAGATCCCGCGCGTCCTTTTCCTTCTTCCGGATCTTCACGCCAACCTCTTCCAGGGCAGCGTCGTCCGCCTTGCCTTTCCGAAGGCTCCTGAGGTGCTCCTTCAGATCGACCACTTCCGCCTTCAGCGTGGTGGATTGGTCGAGCAGCGGCTGCATCTCCTCGCGCGCCTTTGCCCGCCGGGCCGCAAAATCGACGGTCCAGGAGTATCGGCTCTCCGCAGATGGCGTTCCCCGGAGCGCGAGTTGGGCGGCGTAGCTCGGGAAGGGCAAGCCTTCGTTGGCCTCGTCAGACTGCCAGTCAGCGACCAGGGCGGCAGGCAGTTTCGCATCGGCCAACACGGCGCCATCAGGCGCGAAGCCGAAATGCGCCAAGGTAAGCGGCGTCTTCTTCCCAACCTTCATGTACGAGAAGTCGTAGTACCAAATTCGCTCGGTCTTCTTGCCCTTGGTGAAGAACATCAGGTTGGTCTTCACGCCCGCCCCCGCGGCGGAAAACACCCCGCCCGGCAGGCTGAGGATCGCCCAGAGATCGCACTCGTCAACCAGCTTGCGCTTCGTGTCCACGAAGGCACTTTCGTTGGTGCGGAAGAGCAACCCTTCGTCCAGAACGATGGCGCAGGTGCCACCCGGCGCGAGCTCGGCCAGGATGTCCTGCACGAACAGCACCTGGGTCGAGCTGGTCTCGAACGGGAAGTTCTTCTGTGCGTCCTTGCCCTCCTTGCCACCGAAAGGCGGGTTGGTGAGGATGACGTCGAACTGCTTGGGCGCCTTGTCGAACAGCGCAGCATAGGTGGCGCGGCGGGTCAGGGCATTGCCGTGCCAGATGTTTGGCTGATCAATGCCATGCAGCACAAGGTTGGCCAGCGCGATCGGGAAGACGAGGTTCTCCTTCTCTCGGCCAAAGAAGGTGTCGTGCTTGAGCGTGTCGATATCGGTGCTGCGCGCTGAGGTGCCCAGGTTGCGGGCCATGTGCTCATACGCGATCGCCAGGAAGCCGCCGGTGCCGCAGCAAGGATCGTAGACGGTCTGGCCAAGCGATGGCGCCACGGTGTGCACCATCGCGCGGATCACCTCCCGCGGGGTGAAGAACTGACCGCCATCGGAGTTCTTCTCGCCCATCTTCAGGAGTAGGTCTTCGTAGACCTGCGACAGGGTGAAGAAATGCCTGTCGTCGATGTGGTCGATGCTGATCTCATGCACCTTGTCGAGGATGTCACGAAGATTGGCTTCCGAATCCACACGAACGCGCTCAGCCGCCGTCATGGTGCGGCCGATAATCCGCTGCTTTGGCGTCGCACCGGGAAGCGGCAGGTTCGTGCGCGGGTCCACGTCCAGGCTGTGGAGGTGCGGCAGCAATTGCTTGTTAATGAAGTCGAACAGCTTGCCATCGCCGGCAGCGAAGAGTTCCTGGCGCTTCCATCCAACTGGCTTGCCTTCGGCCGTCGTCGTATGGTCGGGCTTGTCGGAGTACGGTGCAGCCCAGTCCTGCCAGCGATAGGGACTGCGCAGCGCGGGGGTGAAGGTGGCGCCCACCGCCTCGGCCTTCTCCTGATCGCGCGCCTCCTGCGCGTCGAGGATCCGCAGGAACAGGATCCAGGTGAGCTCCGGCACATACTGAAGAGCGCTCGCGCAATTAGAGCGGCGCATCACGTCGCAGATGGCCTTCACGAAACTCGACAGCGACTGGCTGGACGCGATGGCCTTGGGAGCCTTGGCGGATTTCTTCGGACGAGCCATGCCTAGTTCCCGAACGCTTGGACAAACAGGGTCTGCGGTAGCCGTCGAAGATCAGACAGTACGGCCTTGCTTGCCGTCTCCAACAATTCCAGTTCGACGAGTGCAGCTTTGATGCGTCGGACGACTTTAAGCTGTTCCTGCCGGTCTGGGGCGGGAACTTCCAATGCCTTAAGCAGGGCACCATTGAGGTTGGCCTGATTGCCCCCTCGATCATCAGAAAGGTTACGTAGCTCCTGATATTTAGCCATAAACCAATAAAACAAAAAATCCGAATCCCATGTCTCATTGGGTAAAATGGCAAAACAGGCTTGGTTAGTGGCAGCAGGAATCTCAAGAACGGCTGACTGCCCTCGGGTCTTCCCCTGACCATACATCGCCATCAGGACGGTGCGGCGAGGTAGCAGTGTCAGAGAGCACTCCGCTAGTGCCACACGGGAGATAGATTCCTCCGTTCGATGTATGGGTGCAAACGCAATTTCCCCCGTCTTGACCCACGGAATCTCACCCGGTTCCCAGTACCGCCTGCTACCCCGTGAAGGCGTAGTGCCGCTGGTGGTTGGTGCATGGCCGCCCAATTCCTTCAGCGGAGCATCCTCCAGGGCGGCAAAGACATCTCTCAACATGCGCTGACGCAGCAGCATGCTATCGCGAGCCTGGCTTTCCGCCGCTTGTCGGGCGGCTTCCACTTGGGCCAGTTGCGCCTTCAGGCGGGCAGCGATCCGGCACTGATCCGGTCGAAGCGGCAAGCATATATGAAATGCTTCGAGTGTGGGCATATAGATGGTCTTATGGGTTGCGCCAAAAGCCAGATCTTTTAGTTCCGCGCGAGCCCGGATTAGTGCGTACATCAGGAACTCCGGGTCCAGGTCATCCCCGCATACCCAGTTGGCGAAATCCTGGCTTGTGGCCATCGGTTCTGCCATTATCGTGACGAAGCCGACTGAAGCAGTCCGCGAAAAGCAAACGGTTCCACGCGGAAGAATGCGTGCCGCGGAGTTGGCGATACCTGCCGAATTTGTTCGAATCTTCGTACTCTCTACCCACTTACCGTCGAGAGCTCGAATTTCTGTCAGAGAAACCCAGGACACGTCACCGTTCCACCAGTCCCCGCGCGCCCGACTTGGTGTATGACCGCTTTCAAGTTGAGCGACGTCGGTTAGTTTTCGCCACCGCCATCCTGAAGGTGTGTCATTCAAGTTCGGCGCCACAGCGATGGGAACGATGCGTTTACGAGCCCTCATCACCCAAACACCCTAGCCTTAGCCTCGTTCATCACCTGCAATGGCTTGCCGAGCGTGCGCAGCGCGTCCAAGCCGCCGGCGAATTTGATTTCCGGCACCTCCCACAGTGCAGGAGTTTCGAGCGCATCGGTGCCGCCCCTGGCAAACTGGGTCCCCAACCCCTTCAGGACGATGGCAGCCTTCGCGTCCATGCTGTCGAACCACGCTTGATTGCCCGACACGTAGAATTCCCCGCGCTCCGGACGCCGCAGCGCTCGAGCGCGATAGCCGTGATGGCCGAAGAAGTCGTAGAGGTCGAACTCGGCCATCTGGTCGATCTCGCGGATGACGTCGGGGCTGAAATTGTCGTCCAGCAGATGCTCGATCAGGCCCTGGCGCTTCTGTGTCTCGATCCACAGGGTACGGAACTCGTCCAGCGTATGCGCCTCGCGGATCACCCGCTGGATGACCTCGCGCCGGTACTCATCCACGGGAATCGGCGTGTCACGACCATCACGTCGACTCAGGATGAAGCGGCCCTGCGGATTGATGAGCACGGACTTGCCGCCGATTTCGGCCACGGTGGGCCCGTCGCCGCCTTCACCGCCACCACCGGTATCGTCCCCGCCACCGCCGCCACCATCGCCACCCGAGCGCGGTGGCTTGCTGATGAAGTCTGTGCCGAAGAGCAGGGTCACATCGGTGTAGTCGTAGAGCCAGAACTTGTATTTCTGCGTTTCCTCGTGGATGCGGGTGCCGCGGCCGACCATCTGGTAGAACTTGATGGAGGATTGCAGGTACCGGAAGAACACCACGGCGTTCAGCCGCTCGATGTCCACGCCAGCTTCCAGCAGGTCCACCGTGCAGGCGACGAAGGCGCGCTCACTGGACCCCCGCAGGGGTTCGATCATGTCGGCGCCGTTGTTCGTCCCGCCCATGCATTTGAAGGCATAGTGATCCTTGGGCGTCTGGCCACGCTCGCGGCACCAGCGGACGTAAAGATTGTTCATGTGCTGGGCCACGCGGTCGGCGTGGATTTCGCGGGTGCAGAAGATGATGACCTTCTGCTCCGGCCCACCATTCTCGCAGAGCAGCTGGAACAGGTCCTCGCACATCTTCGGCGTGCGAAGCTCGATGAACACCTCGTCGTCGAAGTCCTTGCCGGAGTACTCGTCCTTCGTGAGGTCGTCGGCCGTCAGCAGCTTCCCGGTCTTGATGTCGCGTGCACCTGCCGCGAGGAGCTCGGCCTTTGTGAAGACAGCGTTGTCGATGCTGGCCTTCCGCCGAACGATCTCGCAGGCAGCCAGGTAGCCGTCCTCCTGCGCCTGGATGAGCGAGTACTCGTAGACCGGCTCACCGAAGTACTCACGGTTATTCGCGGTGATCTCCTCGTCTTCGTCGGATGTCTTGTGCGACTGCGTCAGCCGGCGCGGTGTGGCGGTCAGGCCGATCTGGACGGCGCTGGGATTGCGCCGCAACACCTCCGACCAACGGCCCCATGCCGAACGGTGGCATTCGTCGATGATGATGACGCTGAAGGCGTCCTCGCCATAGTGCTCTGTCAGGAAGCTGGCGAAGCCGTCGTCGTCGTCCAGGCCGAGCGTTTGGTAGGTGGCGATGTGGATGCGAGCATTGGCGGCGGCGTTGCCGCCGTTCTCGGTCTTGACGATGCGGGCGTTGTCCCCGAAGGCGGCCTTGAGCTTGGTGTAAGCCTGCCCACGCAGCTCGTCCCGATCGCACAGGAACAGCGCGGGCTTCGGCAGTAGCCCCGCCTGCGAGAGCCGCCACAGAAGGTTGGTGGCGATGATGGTTTTGCCGGCGCCAGTGGCGAGTGAGAGCAGCACGCGCGACGGCGCGCCCGCCTGGCGATCGCGGAGGATCTTCTCCAGGGCGGCCCGTATGGCGGCGTCCTGATAGTAGCGGCTCTGCGACCAAGCGGGACTGTCGGCCTTGAACAGCACCTCGGCTTCGGGCCGGGTCAGATCGACACCGCTGTCCTTGGTGTACCGCGCCTTGAGGTCGGGGTGCGTTGGGAAATCGGGAAACTGGAAGGGGCCGTTGATGAGCGAGGTGAACCGGTCGTACTCGCCATAGCGGTGGCCGTTGGTGGAGAAGACGTACTTCACGTCAAAGCGCAGGGTGTCGGCATAGCCGCGTGCCTGCTGCATGCCCTTCAGCGGGTCCTCGGCTTCCTTCTTGGCTTCGAGCACGGCTACCGGCATCGGCTTTGGGTTGTCATTCACCTGGACGCAAAGCAGGTAGTCGGTGCGTCCAGGGCCCTTGCGGCGACGGCCCTTTGGGCCGGTGGGTTCCACAGGCGGCGGCGTCAGGACAGTTTCCAGCGTGATGTGCTCGCGGCTCACGTACCCCTTGCCCCTGAGCACGGGGTCAATCAGGTGGTAGCGGGTATCCGCCTCATTCATGCTCATGGCGAGGCGTCCGGTCCCATCAGTGCTTTCATGTCCCGCCCTTGACCGACGCTGGGCTGTCGCGGAGCTGGTCGAGGGTGCGGCCATCCGGCAGGCAGGCCATGGTGTAGATGCGGATCGAGGTCCAGCCGGTGACGCGCTGGCCCCAATCATTGAACGACAGGCGTTCGCCTTTGAACTCGACGGTCTGCCCGTCCAGCACCCGGGCGGCAGAGTCTTCCCGGCCACGGATGGTGAGTGTGGTGCCAGCCGCCAGGCGGCCAAGGGCGAAGAGGTCATCGGTGGACTGCATCCGCCGCCGGGACGCCGTCGGCGCGGCGCCGTTGGTCGAGGTTCCCGCTGGCGTGCTGGCGGGCCGTGGGACCTGCCGGGCGCTCTGAAGGTCCGCGATCAGACCGGGGTAGCTGATGGCGATGTTGGCTCGGCGCAGCGACTTGCGGACATCGGTCAGGGTGAGTTGCGGGACGCGTTTGCGGATCAGGCTCGCGAAGGCGTCGTCCTGGAGGGTTTGCTCCAGCGCCTGTTGGACCTGCCGATCGACGTGCCAGGCCTGCCAGAGCTCGTCGATGGCCCGCGACCGCATGTTGTCCCGGCTGAGGAGGTCAAGCACGCGCGCGGCGTCGTCCAGGGTTTCGGGCTGGTCGATCGTCGCCGTGGCGAAGCGCTTCTCCTCCGCGTCGACCTGGGCGTGGACCTTGTAGATGCGCCACTCGGCGCCGTTGGTGAGGACGCACCACTCCACGCCGGCCGCATTGGCGTAATTTAGCGTCTGGACGATCCACTTCCGGTCATCGAGCGAACCGCCAAGCGGCTTGGCCTCGACATAAAGCACCGGCGAACGATTGAGGAAGAGGGCGTAATCTACGGGATTGTCGCGCCGGTTGTGCCGATACTGGTTGCGGATTTCTGCGATATGGTCCCAGCCCAGCGCTTCGATTGTGGGCGTGATCAGAATTCGCTTGGTGTCTTCCTCCAATACCTGGCCGCCATCGGCCCGCAGGCGGGCGATGCTGGCCGCGACCTGGCGCAGCGCCGCATGCAGTGGCCCAGGGCCGGCGGCGCCTGGAGGGGTTGGGGTACGCGACATAGAGGCAATCGACTCCGGCGGCGCCACGGCGCCAGCCGTAGACGTCCAAGTATTGATCATTGTGCCCAAGGATAAACCCGCTGTCATCCATCGTGCGGCCGTCGGGGGCGAAGGGCAGGCTGATCGACGCAACCCTTTCCGGGGCTTTGCCTCCATTGCGTCATCGCAAGTATGCCCCGCCATCCTGAGATTCTCAACGCCGTCTCGCTCCTGGCGGCACGCGTGCGTTGCGTCGGCAGCACCAACCATGGCGATTGTGTCAGCGCCCCCGTCCACCGCCGTGAAGCGGGCCCCGTTGCCCCTCTACCCCCCGGGGGCGCGGCGACGGGGCGGGCATGGAAGGCTCAGCGGTTAGCCTATGACGCTCGAACAAGCATGGTTTGGCAATTACCGTTTGTCAGACGGTTTGACGTTGGCCAGAGAGACATTCTGCTCTAATGTCAAGCTTATAGAAGCGGGAGCAGCAAGTGAGTGGCCGTAGGGCGACATCGAAGCAACTATGGCCGTTGCTGGTCGCTCTCGAAGGTCCAAGCGGCTGCGGAAAGTCCACACTCGTCCCCCTAGTTGCGGCAGGGCTTGTTCAGCAGGGCGTCCCCGCGCTCGCCGTCAGCAACAACGATTCGGGACGGTGGGGACCGGTCATCAGAGATTTGGCAGGCAGGCCAGATCGGTCGCTCACGCTGGCACTGGCGACCGCCGCCGCGCGGGCAGAGTTACGCGAGGGTAGTTCGCATGACGTGATACTTATCTGCGACCGGTATGTAATGTCGAGCTTCGTATACCAAGGCTTCGCTGGAGTGTCGCAGGACGCGCTTTGGGGCTTTAATGCAGATCTAATGGCTGGCGCGTCTAGCTATCTTCTACAACTGTCGGCTGTTGATTTGGAGCGTCGCCGCGGTTTGCGTCCGGCGGGAAAGACCGATTGGTTCAAGGGGCAGCTCACGGCGCAGGATGAGATCCAACTGTTCGCAAAAGCGGCTGATGCGCTCGGATCGCGCGGGCACAGCGTGAAGGCAGTCGATGCTGCGCCCATAGCCCAAGAAGTCGCCGGAGTCGTGATCGGTTGCATCCTTCGCGACCGCGAGAGCCTCCGTTGATGGCGGATCGAAATCCCGAGCGGCTCGGCCGCGATCTGATCCTCGTAAACTCGCCCCTCAAAAACTACGATTTGATGCCGCGTCTAAATAATTTTACGCTACCGACACTAGGTCTCGGTTATATCGCGACGTGCGCTGAGGCTGCAGGGTTTGACGTCGACCTAATTGACGCAGAATCTCTTGGCCTTGGGCTCGTTCGGCTTGCCGAGCTGATCAACGAGCGACGGCCGCGCTGGGTAGGTCTAAACTTATTGGCGCCGACGTACCCGCAGAGTGTGGCACTTCTCCAGCGGCTAGACCCATCTATCCAGGTGATGCTTGGTGGCCACCAAGCCAAGGCCATGCCTGCCGCCATCCTCGCCGATCCGCGCCTACCGCGCGTTGACGCCCTCGTGTTGGGTGAGGCCGAGACGCGAGTGCCGAGACTGCTTCAGCATGTGAGCCAGCGCGCCTCCCTGCCGAAGATTTACTGGCGCGAAGACGGTCGGGCGATGATGCCAGTCGTTAGCTCTTCCAACCCCGAATGGCTTGCTCCCGACCTCGACCAGCTTCCGTTCATTGACCGAAGCTTCCTGCCCCAAGACCCATACTCAGATGCTGGAGTACTCGAGTCAGCGATGGTCGCGGCTAGAGGCTGTCCATTCGACTGTTCCTTTTGCGGGGCGGCAGTCAGCGCCAACCCCGACGTCACCATTCGAATGCGGACGCCCGCAAATCTCCTAGCTGAAATGGACCAACTTCGGGATCGGCTAGGTGTTCAGCGCGTTAGATTCGTCGACGACCTTTTTTTGGCAAACCGGAAGAGCATGCGTGCGACGCTGGGGGCCTTCGTTGCTGCCGCGTCTCCAATCGCCTGGGACGCGACAGGACGTATCAACATCCTTGCCTCAGCACCCTCTGATCTGATCGACCTAATGGTCTCATCTGGGTGCCGGGAGGTCGCGCTGGGGATCGAGAGCGGAAGCGACAGGCTGCTCTCATACATTGATAAGAAAATTTCGGTGGCTCAGACCTTGAGCGCAGTAGAAAAGCTTTGCCGTGCCGGCATTAACGTCAAAGGCTATTTCATCCTTGGCCTACCGACGGAAAGCCGCGCAGAGCACCAGGAAACCTTAGACCTCGTACAACGGCTTCGCTGCCTGGCGGAGCCGCTGGCGGGTAACTTTAGGTGCAGCGCGTTCGAGTACCGACCCTATCCAGGTACGCCAGATTGGGTGCGTCTGATACATGCAGGTTACAGCGCTAGGGAAATGCTAGAATACGATGCTTCAGACTCCGCGCAAATCCCGGCTGACCGCGACGAATTCAATTTTTCGACAGGCATTCAGTTTGGCGAAGTGCCGGTATTAGAGATCAGACGGAACTTGGCCGAGCTGATGAGAGGCGAACGGAGATGAGCCGACCAATAATTCTCTTCCTTGGGCCTTGCCCCAAGCTCCAGCCGTGTCGGACAAAGGTCTATGCGCCCTTCGCGGAGACTTCGCGCTCTGGCCGGTTCCTCAGACTGGCGCTTCAACAAGCCGCCGTAACTGAGCGTGCCGACACCCGGTTTGACAACGTGCTCCAAGGGCCCTGCCTCACCAGCGATGGGCGCGAAGTAAACCCGCCCTGGGACGACATGGTCACCCCGGCCCGCAGTCATGCGCTTTGGAGATTAGGGCCTCGAGACGTTGTTGTGGGTCTGAGCACTGACGTAGGCAAAGCGCTAGCGGCAGCGTCCAATTTACGCGGGCAACTTGGCGAGGTTGGATCACCTCGCATCATAGCCATGCAGCACCCTTCCTATGTGATGCGGCGGCCTTTCGCTGAGCGAGAGTTGTATGTTTTCAATCTCCGCAGCATCTTTAAAACAAACGTTTGAAGTAAAGACTAGCCTCGTCGAAGCTCAAGCTGACGCATGAGCTTCAGCCACGTCGACAAATGCGCTTCGGGTAAAGCTGCTTTGCAGGCGGACTCGGCAGATGACGCTCAAGGGTGGAGAATGACAAAGGGCCAACATTGAAGATGCAGTTCAGTGGCGGCTGTACGACCTAGGCGGCGCCGTGGTTCAGGTTGCTCTCTGTGGACCGCCCGCTGTTGACGATCTTTCGCTGTTCCTTCCACTCCGCCGGAAATGGGTCCATGAGCGCCGGCAGGGTCATTGGCTCCGGCTGCCGCCCATCCAGGATCGCCTCGACGATCTCCGGCGCCAGCAGCGTCAGCCGAAGAAGGCGCGAGACGTAGGACGAGTTGATCTTCTCGGCCGCCGCCAGTTCGTTGATGGTGGCGAAGCGCCCGGTCTCCATCATCCGCCGCCACCGGAACGCCCGGGCCAGCGCCTTCACCAGCGTGGTGTCAGCAGCCGAGGTGCCTCGGTTCGTGGTGCTGCTCGGCGCGATCATCAGCTTCCGCCCACCCCGCTGCTTCCGGACCGCCAGCGGCACGCGCACGGTCAGCATCTGCGCGGCACCGGTCACGCTGCCGCCCTCGCTGGTTCGGCCGACGGCGCGGCAAGGTCCCGCGCCAGGCTCGCCAGTCCCTCCAGCTTCAGCCGCACATCCGCGCCGCCAATGCCGATGTCCACGCGGTCCACGAGCAGGCGGATGATCCGCGCCTGCTCGGCCGGGAACAGCTCCTCCCACAGCGGGTCCAGCCGCTCCAGCGCCAGGCGCGCCTCGTCCTCCGTCATGTCGGGCGCAGAGGCCCGTGCCGCGCGCCAGGCCCCCAACACCACCTCCGGCTGGCGCAGCAGTCCCCGAACCTGCGCGATGACCGCGCCCTCAATCTCCGCCGCCGAAATGCGGGCGATGGCCGGCCCGTCCGCGGCGCTGCCCTTCAGCACCGACTGGCTGACATAATAGCGGTACTGCTGGCCGCGTCGGCCCCGCGCGTGGGTGGGCGACATGGCACGCCCGTCACTGCCGAAGATCAGCCCGCGCAGCAGCGAGGGCGTCTGGCAGCGCGTGCGATTCGCGCGGGTCCTCGGGCTGATCGTCAGCAGGGCGTGGGCCGCGTCCCACATCGCCTGCGGCACGATGGCGGCGTGCTCGCCCGGGTGTGACTTCCCCTTGTGCATGGCCTCGCCGAGATAGGTCCGGTTGCTCAGCACCCGATACACGTCGCTCTTGGTGAAGGCGCGGCCGCGCTTCGTGGTGGCGCCCTCGGCGCGCAATGCCTGCACCAGCTTCGTGCCGGATTCCGTCTCGACGAAGCCCTCGAAGATCCGGCGCACCAGCGCCGCCTCGGCGTCATTCACCAGCAGCTTGCGATCCCGCGCGTCGTAGCCAAGCGGCACGAAGCCGCCCATCCAGATCCCGCGCGCCCGTGACGCCGCCACCTTGTCGCGAATGCGCTCGCCAATTAATTCACGCTCAAACTGTGCAAAGCTCAGCAATATATTCAGCGTGAGCCGGCCCATGCTGGTAGTGGTATTAAACGATTGAGTAATTGAAACGAAGGTTACATTATTCGCGTCGAAGACTTCCACCAGCTTGGCGAAGTCCATCAGCGCGCGGGATAGCCTGTCCAGTTTATAGCAGACGATAACATCGAGGCGGCCGCGCTCGATATCCGCCAGCATGCGGCGCAATGCCGGCCGCTCCAGCGTGCCGCCAGAGACGCCGCCATCATCATAGCGGTCCGGCACCAGCACCCAGCCCTCCGACCGCTGGCTGGTGATATAGGCCTCACACGCCGCGCGCTGCGCATCGAGGGAGTTAAACTCCATGTCGAGCCCTTCCTCGCTCGACTTGCGCGTGTACACGGCGGCGCGGATCTTCCTGACCGTGGCCGGCAT
>JAIEPJ010000308.1 GCA_019749835.1 Phreatobacter sp.
GTCCGCTTCGGCGGCCTCGGCCTGATCGAGAATATCGACCGCCGCGTCGTCGTTGCCGGCGGGGCCGTCCTGCTGGCGACGGGACTGGCGCTTGTCGCCATGGCCCAGACCATCACCGGCGTCGTCGTCGCCGGCTTCGTCTTCGGCCTGGGCCATTCCCTCGGCTTTCCGGTGCTCTCAGCCTGGATCTGCGACGGCACGCCGCCAGAGCAGCGCGCCACGCCCATGGCGGTGTTCAACGCCGTGTTCTTCGCCGCCATGACCCTCGTCGCCCTGCCGGCGAGCCTGGCGATCGGCGCCGTCGGCTATGTGCCCGTCATGCTCGCCCTGTCGGCGTCGAGCCTCGGCCTCGCCCTCGTCCTCGTCTACGCCTGGTCGCGGCGCTTTCGCCGCTGATCTGGCTCTGTTGCCAGACTGCTGTCATAACGATGGCAGCAGGACTGCGGCAGGATGTCGCCATGAGACCTTCCGACCGACTCTTCCAGATCATCCAGATCCTGCGCCGCTCGCGCCGGCCCCTGACGGCCGAGGCCATCGCCTCCGAGCTCGAGACGTCCAAGCGCACGATCTACCGTGACATCTCCACCCTGATCGGCCAGCGCGTGCCGATCCGCGGCGAGGCCGGCCTCGGCTATGTGCTGGAGGGCGGCTTCGACCTGCCGCCCCTGATGCTGACATCCGACGAGATCGAGGCCGCCGCCCTCGGCGCCCGCTGGGTGCAGTCGCGCGGCGATCCCGCCCTGGCGCGCGCCGCCGCCGATCTCATCGCCAAGCTCGCCGCCATCGTGCCGGAGCGCCTGCGCGACGTCGCCCTCGACCCCGTCTCCCGCACCGGCCCCGCCTGGGAGCCGACAGAGGACCGCATCGACCTCGCCCGCGTCCGCGGCTGGATCCACGAGGGCAAGAAGATCGCGCTGGGCTACAGCGATGAGCAGGGCAGGGCGACGCAGCGCATCCTCTGGCCGGTGGCGGTGGGCTATTTCGACAGCGTCCGCCACCTCATCGCCTGGTGCGAGTTGCGCCGCGACTTCCGCTCCTTCCGCACCGACCGCATCGCCTCCGCCGAATTCCTCGACGAACGCTATCCCGAGCGTCCGAGTGTGCTCAGGGCCAGATGGCGCAAGACGATCAAGGAGAACTAGGCCGGCGGAGCAGTCCCGCCTCAGCCCGCCGCCTCCAGCTCCCCGCTCGCCTCCAGCCAGGCTTCCTCCGCCTCGGCGAGTTGCTTCTCGCGCAGGCCCCGGGTCTTCGCGGCCTGTGCCGCGCTGTCGGGATGGGCCTCGAAATAGCCGGGCTGGGCGAGGATGCGGTCGATCTTGTCGATGTCGGCGCGCAGTTTTTCCATCGTCGCCTCGATCTCGGCGACACGCTTCGCCAGCGCCTTGGCCTCGCCGCGTGCCGGGGCGGCCGGCTTTACCTCGCTCGCCTTGTCCGGCCTGTCGGCCTTGTCGGGACCCGGCGTCGCGCCCGACAGCACGATCTTGCGATAGTCGTCGAGATCGCCGTCGAAGGGCTTCACCGTGCCGTCGCGCACCAGCCAGAGCCGGTCCACCGTCGATTCCAGGAGATGCCGGTCATGCGAGACGATCAGCACGGCCCCCGAATAGCCGTTCAGCGCCTCCACAAGGGCGGCGCGGCTGTCGATGTCGAGGTGATTGGTCGGCTCGTCGAGAATGAGCAGGTGAGGGCCCTCGAACACCGCCAGCGCGAAGAGGAGGCGCGCCTTCTCGCCACCCGAGAGCGACGACACCTTCGTGTCCGAACGCTCGCCGGAAAAGCCTGATCGGGCGCAGGCGGCGCGCACCTTGGCCTCCGGGTCGTCGGGCATCAGGCGCCTGAGGTGCTGGTAGACGCTTTCCGCCGGCCGGAGTTCGTCCAGCTGATGCTGGGCGAAATAGGCGATCTTCAGCTTGTCGGCGCGCACCATGCGTCCGGACATCGCCTTCAGCCGGTCCGAGATCAGCTTCAGGAAGGTCGATTTGCCGTTGCCATTGGCGCCGAGCAGGCCGATGCGATCATCGTCGTCGATCCTGAGGTCGAGCCGCCGGAGGATCGGCTGCCCCTCCGTATACCCGACCGAGGCGCCCTCCATGGTGATGATCGGCGGTGATGCCTTGCGGGACGGCTCGGGGATGACGAAGGGCGGCACGTCCCGGTCGATGATGGTCGACACCGCCTCCATCTTCTCCAGCATCTTCAGCCGCGACTGCGCCTGCCGTGCCTTGGTCGCCTTGGCGCGGAAGCGGTCGACGAAGCTCTGCAGATGGGCGCGCTTGTCCTCCTGCTTCTTGGCCGCTTTCTCGCGCACCGCCATCTCGATGGCCCGCGACTTCGCGAAGGTCGTGTAGGAGCCCTTCCACAGCGTCAGCTTGGCCTGGTCGAGATGCAGGATGTGTTCGACCGAGGCGTCGAGAAGGTCGCGGTCGTGGCTGATCAGGAGGACGCTGTGCGGATAGCCGGCGAGATAGTCCTGCAGCCAGAGCGTGCCTTCGAGGTCGAGATAGTTGGTCGGCTCGTCGAGCAGCAGCAGGTCGGGGGCGGTGAACAGCACCGCCGCGAGGGCGACGCGCATGCGCCAGCCGCCGGAGAAATCCGAGCAGGGTCGGGCCTGCGCCGCCGTGTCGAAGCCGAGGCCGGCGAGGATCGCCGCCGCCCGCGCCGGGGCTGAATGGGCGTCGATATCGACGAGCCGCGTCTGGATCTCGGCGATCCGGTGGGGGTCGGTCGCCGTTTCCGCTTCGGCGAGAAGGCGCGCCCGCTCCTTGTCGGCGTCAAGCACGAAGGCGAGGAGCGACTGCGGTCCGCCGGGCGCTTCCTGCGCCACCCCGCCGAGGCGCGCCCGCGCGGGCAGCTTGAACGAGCCCCCATCGGCGGCCATGTCGCCCTGGATGACCTTGAACAGGGTCGACTTGCCCGTGCCGTTGCGGCCGAGGAAGCCGACGCGCGCATTCGGCGGCAGCGTTACCGACGCATTGTCGATGAGCACGCGGCCGGCCACCCGCACGGTCAGGTCGTTGATCTGCAACATGGCCGGCTTTTGAAGGAGGCGGGCGGGCAATGCAAGCCGGCCGCCGGAAGCCGTGGCGCCGGTCGCCGCAAAAACGGGCGAAACCCCCGTACCGGCACCGTCACTGGTGCTATGGTGACGCGAGCTCCGGCCGTGGCATTCAACCGGGGGCATTGAAGAGGAGGGGTCATGAACGCATCCATGAAGAAATATGTCGCCGAGTTCATTGGCACCGCCGCGCTGGTCATCATCGGCTGCGGCGTCGTCACACTCGGCGGGCAGGGCGCCGTCTTTGGCGCTGGCCAGCCCTATTCGGCGCTCGCCACCCTGCCGATCGCGCTTGCCTTCGGCCTCGCCATCGTCGCCATGGCCTATGGAATCGGTCCGGTCTCCGGCTGCCACGTCAATCCGGCCGTCACGGTCGGCGTCTGGGCTGCCGGTCGCATGCCGACCTCCGAGGTTCCCGGCTACATCGTCGCCCAGGTGGCCGGCGCCACCGTCGGCGCCGCCCTTCTCTACATCATGCTCGCCGGCAAGGCCGGTGGCTATGACGTCACCGCGGCCGGGCTCGGCCAGAACGGCTGGGATGCGGCCAAGGGATATGGCATGAGCTCCGCCGTCATCGGCGAGTTTGTCGGCACCTTCCTGTTCCTCGTGACGATTCTCGGCGTCACCTCGAAGGCCGGCTCGCCGGCCGTCGCCGGTCTCGCCATCGGCCTGACACTCACCGCCATCCACCTGTTGCTGATCCCGGTGACCGGCACCTCCGTCAATCCGGCCCGCTCCTTCGGTCCGGCCCTCTTTGTCGGCGGCACGGCGCTGACGCAGCTCTGGCTCTTCCTGGTCGTTCCGCTTGTCGCCGCCTATGCGGCTGGTGCGCTCTTCAAGGCCAAGATCCTCGAGGCCTGATCAGCGGCCAGAATGCACGAAGCCCGCCGCCGGATCTCTCCGGTGGCGGGCCCGTACCCGCGCAGGTCGGGTCTGGGTGGGGCGTTGCACGACCCGCGCTGGAAGGCCTCGGCTTGAAGGACCCGGCGCGTCAGCGGCAGATGCGGACGTGGCGGACTTCGCGGCCCCATGGTGTTTCGACCCAGCGGCGCTCGCGCCAGCAGCTCTGCTCCCACCGGGCCGGGCGGTGCGGATGGAAGCCGCCATAGCCGCCGTAAGGGTGCGGCGCCGGGCGATTGAAGCCGTGATAGGGGCCGTGCGGACGATAATAGCCGTCATGCGGCGGGCCATGGCGGCGGCGCGGGCCGTCCCAGTGGGGCTGCGGCCCCCACTGCACCGGCATGGCACCGATCTCGATACCGATGGCGACCTGCGCCTCGGCGTCGGAGGGGGCCATGACCACCGCCGACAAGGCGGCAAGGCCTGCAAGGGTGGACAGAACCAGGCTGCGCATCGTCACCATCTCCAGTCGCTCGACCGCTGCACCAGCGATCATGGGAACAGGATGCGGCCAGCGCACTGAATGCGTTCTGAGGCCTTCCTTCACCTGTGGTTCAGCCGGCCGGCGGCCTGCGGCGGCGGGGACGTTGCGGGAGCACCGGCCCGCTGCTAGAAGCGCGCCACCTGTCCCACCCGATCCCTCAAGGAACGATCCATGGCCATCGAGCGCACCTTCTCCATCATCAAGCCGGACGCCACCAAGCGGAACCTGACCGGCGCCGTGAACGCCGTCATCGAGGCCGCCGGCCTGCAGATCGTGGCGCAGAAGCGCATCCGCATGTCGCTGCCCGAGGCCCGCAAGTTCTACGCGGTCCATTCCGAGCGCCCCTTCTTCGGCGAGCTCGTCGATTTCATGGTCTCGGCCCCGGTCGTCGTCCAGGTGCTCCAGGGCGAGAACGCCGTCGCCAAGTACCGCGAGATCATGGGCGCCACCAATCCCGCCCAGGCCGCCGACGGCACCATCCGCAAGCTCTACGCCGTCTCCGTCGGTGAGAACTCGGTCCACGGTTCGGATTCGGTCGAGAATGCCGGCATCGAGATTGCCCAGTTCTTCTCGCAGAACGAGATCCTGCCGGCCTGAGCCGCCGGGGCGCGGGGGAGCGGGCCGTCTCCTCAGCGAGAATCCAACGACCTATGGCAAAGGCGGGCTGAGGCCCGCCTTTTTCATTGGCGCCGGGCCCTGCAGTTTGGATACGATCCAGTTTCGCACTGCACACCGGAGCCGCCATGAACGCCCCCGTCCGCGTCGAGCGCCTGAAGACGACCTGCCCGCACGACTGCCCCTCGGCCTGCTCGCTGGAGGTGGAGGTTCTCGACGGCACGACGATCGGCCGCGTTCATGGCGATCCCGCGCAGAGCTACACGGCCGGCGTCATCTGCGCCAAGGTCGCCCGCTATGCCGAGCGCATCCACCATCCTGACCGGCTCCTCCATCCGCTGATCCGCAAGGGGCCCAAGGGCTCGGGCGCCTATCAGCGCATCTCATGGGACGAGGCGCTCGCCATGACCGCCGAGAGGTTCCTCGAAGCGGAGAAGCGCTACGGGGCGGAGACGGTCTGGCCCTACTACTATGCCGGCACCATGGGTTTCGTGCAGCGCGACGGCATCAACCGGCTGCGCAACGTCAAGAAATATTCCGGCTTCTATTCCACCATCTGCACCAACATGGCCTGGTCGGGCTTCATCGCCGGCACCGGCCGGCTCGCCGGCGCCGACCCGCGCGAAATGGCCAAGGCCGATGTCGTGGTGATCTGGGGGACCAACCCGGTCTCCACCCAGGTCAATGTCATGACCCACGCCATGAAGGCGCGGAAGGAGCGCGGCGCCAAGATCGTCGTCGTCGACATCTACCGCACCGACACGGTGAAACAGGCCGATCTCGGCCTCGTGCTGAAGCCCGGCACCGATGCGGCGCTGGCCTGCGCGGTGATGCATGTGCTTTTCCGCGACGGTTTCGCCGATCGCGATTATCTCAGGGATTTCACCGACGTACCGGCGGAACTGGAATCCCATCTTCAGTCCCGCGATCCGGCATGGGCCGCCGCCATCACCGGCCTGACGGTCGCGGAGATCGAGGCTTTCGCCGCCCTCGTCGGCCAGAACAGGAAGACCTTCTTCCGCCTCGGCTACGGCTTCGGCCGCCAGCGCAACGGCGCCGTCAACATGCACGCCGCCTCCTGCATTCCCGCCGTCACCGGCGCGTGGAAAGTTGAGGGGGGCGGGGCCTTCCACAACAACGGCGCCATCTATCACTGGCGCAAGTCGCTCATCGAGGGGCTCGATGCCAAGGACACGGCCGTCCGCACCCTCGACCAGTCGCGCATCGGCGCCATCCTCACCGGCGAGCGGGCGGCGCTGCGCCGGCCCGATGGTTCCGACGGCCCGCCGGTCACCGCGCTGCTGATCCAGAACACCAATCCCGTCAATGTCGCGCCCGACCAGACCAAGGTCGTTGAGGGCTTCGCTCGCGACGACCTGTTCACCGTCGTCCACGAGCAGTTCATGACCGACACGGCCAAGATGGCCGATCTGGTCCTGCCCGCCACCATGTTCATGGAACATGACGATCTCTACCAGGGCGGCGGGCACCAGCACATCATGCTCGGCCTGAAGCTGATCGACGCCCCCGGCGAGTGCCGCTCCAACCACGATCTGATCACCGATCTCGCCGGGCGGCTCGGCGCCGAGCATCCGGGTTTCGGCATGACGCCGCGCGAGATCATCGACTGGACGCTGCAGAACTCCGGCTGGGGCACGCTCGCCGAGCTCGAGGTCACCAATTTCCGCGATGTCCAGCCGAAATTCGAGGACGCGCATTATCTCAAGGGCTTCGCCTATGGCGACCGGCGCTTCCGCTTCAAGCCAGACTGGCCGAACGTGCCCTATGCCAGCATCGGCACGCTGGGACCGGTCGACTCCATGCCCTCGCTCCCCGACCACTGGGCGGTGACCGAGGAACCGGACGCCACCTATCCCTTCAAGCTCGCCACCTCGCCGTCGCGCAGCTATCTCAATTCCTCCTTCGCCGAGACGCCGTCCTCCCGCAAGCGCGAGGGCCGGCCGGAGGTGATGATCAACCCCGCCGACGCCGACCGCCTGGGCCTCGCACCCGGCGCCCGGGTCGAGGTCGGCTCGCCGCGTGGCACAGTGATCCTGCACGCCAAGGTGACCGACCAGACCCGTCCCGGGACGCTGATCGCCGAGGGGCTCTGGGCCAATGCCGACCACGAGGGCGGGCGTGGCATCAACGTGCTGACCGGCGCCGATGCCGTGGCGCCCTTCGGCGGCGCCGCCTTCCACGACAACAAGGCCTGGATCCGGGCGGCCTGACGCGGCCCGCCCCCGGGCGCTCAGAGCAAGGTGTAGTCCGTGGCGATCATCCTCAGCGCCAGCGGATAGATCCGGTGTTCGACCGCCAGCACGCGGGCGCCCAGCGTCTCCGGCGTGTCGCCGGGCAGCACCGGTACAGCCTCCTGCAGGATGGTCTCGCCCTCGTCCATGCCCGGCGTGACGAAATGCACCGTCGCGCCGTGCTCGGTCGCGCCGTCGGCGAGCGCCCGCGCATGGGTGTCGAGGCCCTTGTAGGCGGGCAGAAGGGCAGGGTGGATGTTGATCATCCGTCCCTCCCACTGCCCGACGAACCAGGGCGTCAGGATGCGCAGGAAGCCGGCGAGGCAGACGATGTCGATCCGGTGCGCCTCCAGCACATCCTGCATGGCGCGCTCGAAGGCCTCGCGGTCGCGGCGATAGGCGCGGTGGTCGACCGTGGCGGTGGCGATGCCTTCAGCGGCGGCGATGGCGAGTCCGCCGGCCTCCGGCACGTTGGACAGCACGAGGGCGATCTCGGCCGGATAATCCTCGGCCTTCGCCGCGGCGATCAGCGCCGCCATGTTCGAGCCGCGTCCGGAAATGAGGATCGCGACGCGCTTGCGCGCCGGCACGCCCGCGCTCACAGGGCGAGGGCTCCGGTGAAGGTGACGCGCGGCTCTCTCGCCGCCGCCGTGGTGCGGCCGAGCGTCACGACGCTCTCGCCGGCCAGGGCGAAGGCCTCGCCGACCCGCGCCGCCTCGCTCGCCGCCACCACGATCACCATGCCGATGCCGCAGTTGAAGGTCCGCACCATTTCCGCCTGGGCGAGGTTGCCGACCTGCGCCAGCCAGCCGAATACCTTCGGCACGGCGATGGCGGCGAGGTCGATCTCCGCACCCATGCCCTCCGGCAGCACCCGCGGGATGTTGTCGACGAAGCCGCCGCCGGTGATATGGGCCAGGGCCTTGATGGCGCCGGTGCCGCGATGCACCGCCATGATGCTTTTCACATAGATGCGCGTCGGCTCCAGCAGCGCCGCGCCGAGGCTCATGCCCGTCTCGAAGGGGGCTGGCGCATCCCAGCCGAGGCCCGAGACCGCGGCGATCTTGCGCACCAGCGAATAGCCGTTGGAATGGACGCCCGAGGAGGGCAGGCCGAGCACGACGTCGCCGGGCTGGACATCCTTGCGTGGCAGCAGCGTGCCGCGTTCGGCAGCGCCGACGGCAAAGCCGGCGAGGTCATAGTCGCCGTCGGCATAGAGCCCGGGCATCTCCGCCGTCTCGCCGCCGATCAGGGCGCAGCCCGCCTGCCGGCATCCCAGCGCGATGCCCTTGACCACCTGCGCGGCGGCCTCCGGCGACAGCTTGCCGGTGGCGAAATAGTCGAGGAAGAACAGCGGCTCGGCACCCTGCACGACAAGATCGTTGACGCACATGGCGACGAGATCGATGCCGATCGTGTCGTGCCGGCCCGTCTCGATGGCGATCTTGATCTTGGTGCCGACACCGTCATTGGCCGCCACCAGGACGGGATCCTTGAAGCCGGCCGCCTTGAGGTCGAACAGCCCGCCGAATCCGCCGATCTCGGCATCCGCACCGGGGCGGGCGGTGGCCCGCACCAGCGGCTTGATCATGTCGACCATCCGGTTGCCAGCGTCGATGTCGACGCCGGCCTGCGAATAGGTCAGTCCGGTCTTCGGAGGAGATGTGTCGGTCACGGCGCTCGTCTCGCTGGAAGAGCCCGATTAGCCCTTGTTCCGCCGCCCCGCAACGGCGAAGCCGCCCGTCACCGTCTTTTCCCCGGCGGCAAGGATGCTCGCCGCGGCGAAGGGCTTCCCGCCATCGCGACAATCCCCGACATTGACGATGACGGGCCGGCCTGCGCATGACCTGCCGAGGAGACCAATGGCATGACAAAGTCGATCACGGACGATCTCAAATCCGGCGCCCTCGTCTATCACCGGCTGCCCCGGCCGGGTAAACTGGAGATCCAGGCGACCAAGCCGCTCGGTAACCAGCGCGATCTGGCGCTGGCCTATTCGCCGGGCGTCGCCGCTGCCTGCGAGGCCATCGTTGCCGATCCGGCACAGGCCGCCGAACTGACCATCCGCGCCAATCTGGTCGCCGTCATCTCCAACGGCACCGCCGTTCTGGGCCTGGGCAATATCGGCCCGCTCGCCTCCAAGCCGGTCATGGAAGGCAAGGCGGTCCTGTTCAAGAAATTCGCTGGTATCGACGTCTTCGACATCGAGATCGACGCCCAGGAGGTCGACAGGATCGTCGAGGTGGTGGCGGCGCTGGAACCGACCTTCGGCGGCATCAATCTGGAAGACATCAAGGCGCCCGAATGTTTCGAGGTCGAGCGCCGCCTGCGCGAGCGCATGGGCATTCCGGTCTTCCATGACGACCAGCACGGCACCGCCATCATCGTCGGCGCCGCCGTCTCCAACGCCCTCGAATTCATGGGCAAGAAGATCGAGGACGTGAAGATCGTCGCCTCGGGCGCCGGTGCCGCCGCCATCGCCTGCCTCAACCTGCTGCGCGAACTCGGCGCGCGGGTCGAGAACATCTGGGTCTCGGACCTGGAAGGCGTGGTCTACAAGGGCCGCGAGAAGCTGATGGACCCCTACAAGGAGGTCTATGCCAAGAACACCAACGCCCGCACCCTCGACGACATCATCGGCGATGCCGACATCTTCCTCGGGGTCTCCGCCGCCAATGTGCTCAAGCCCGCCATGGTCCAGAAAATGGCCAAGGGCCCGCTGATCATGGCGCTCGCCAATCCCAATCCCGAGATCATGCCGGACGAGGCCCGCGCCGCCCGTCCCGACGCCATGATCTGCACCGGCCGATCGGATTTCCCCAATCAGGTCAACAACGTCCTGTGCTTTCCCTATATCTTCCGCGGGGCCCTCGATTGCGGCGCCACCGCCATCAACGAACCGATGAAACTGGCTGCGGTGCGGGCCATTGCCGGGCTCGCCCGCGAGGCGCCCTCCGACGTGGTGGCGCGGGCCTATGGCGGCGAGGTCGGCACCTTCGGCGCCGGCAACCTCATCCCGTCACCCTTCGACCCGCGTCTGATCCTGCGCATCGCGCCGGCCGTCGCCCGGGCGGCGATGGAGACCGGCGTCGCCACCCGCCCCATCACCGATTTCAAGGCCTATGAGGCGGAACTGTCGCGTTTCGTCTTCCGGTCCGGTTTGCTCATGCGCCCCGTCTTCGACAAGGCGCGCCAGAACCCGAAGCGCGTCATCTATGCCGAAGGCGAGGACGAGCGAATCCTGCGCGCCGCCCAGGTCGTTGTCGAGGAAGGGCTGGCCTTCCCGGTTCTCATCGGCCGCCCGGCCGTCGTCGAGCAGCGCCTCGAGCGCTTCGGCCTGTCGCTGAAGCCGGGTATCGATTTCGAACTCATCGATCCGCAATCCGATCCCCGCTACCGCGACTATGTCGCGACCTATCACGAGCGGACCGGCCGCCGCGGCGTCACCCCGGATGCGGCGCGCACCATCATCCGCACCTCCAACTCGGCCATTGCGGCGGTGGCGCTGGAGCGCGGCGACGTCGATGCCATGATCTGCGGCGTCGAGGGGCGCTTCAACACCCATCTGCGGCATATCCGTCAGGTCATCGGCCTGAAGGAGGGCGCCAATGGCCTCGCGGCGCTGTCGCTGCTGATCACCTCCAAGGGCCCGCTCTTCCTCGCCGACACCCATGTGACCGCCGATCCGAGCCCGGACGAACTGGCCGACATGGTCTGCACCGCCGCCGAACACGTGCGCCGCTTCGGCCTCGAGCCGAAGATCGCCCTCGTGTCCCATTCCGATTTCGGCAGCCATGATGACGATCAGGTGCTGAAGATGCAGAAGGCCCTGAAGATCATCCGGGACCGGGCGCCGGACCTGGAGGTCGAGGGCGAGATGCACGCCGATTCGGCCCTGTTGCCCGACCTGCGCGAGCGCGTCTTCCCGGGATCACGCCTGAAGGGCGTCGCCAATGTCCTCATCATGCCGAACATGTCGGCCGCCAATATCGCCTTCCAGGTCATCAAGGTGCTGGCCGATGCGCTGCCGGTGGGACCCATCCTCGTGGGCCAGGCGCGGCCCGCCCATATCCTGACCTCTTCGGTCACCGCACGCGGTGTGGTGAACATGACGGCCTTGGCCGTGGTGGAGGCGCAGGAGCGCGCGGAAGAAACGATCCGATGACGCTAGGTCAAGAAAGACACCATTAAGCCACACACCCTAAACTGCTGAAAATTTTACGTGATCTCGGCTGTTTGCCGCCGGTTGCGTGGCAGGCGAAGGGGTGGCCGTGAGTACGGTCTCGCGAAAAAGAGGCCTGGTTTGGTTGGTGTCCGCGTTGCTGGTCGCCGGCTTGCCCATGGCCGCTTATTTCGCCGCCGAGACCTGGCTTCACCGCAGTCTGAGGGTCCAGATTGCCGAAAAGGCGGCCATTGTCCTCGGGCGCATGGACAACGCCATCGAGCGGGCGACGCTGTCCCTTCAGGAGGCCCAGGCCCGCAACATCGAGTTCTGCAACGCCGCCGAGCGCGAAACGCTGAGCCTGCTCGTCTTCGAATCCCCAGTGCTGAAGGAAATCGCCGTCATCGGGCCCGACGGCCGTATCCGCTGCAACAATATCGGCAGCCTGGTGCAGATCACCGCGGCCTCGACCCCCTATGCGACCCGCATCCCCGGTCTTGCCTTGTCCGTGGCCCTGACGCGGGGTCCCCACGGCCGGGCGCTGCGTCTGACCCTGTCATCGCCGTCCGGCACCATGACCGGTGGCATCATCGCGGTCGGGCTCTTCGTGCCCTATGGCGAAGTCCAGGTGTCCAATCTGGGTCTTGGCATCGATGTTGAGCTTGTCCCTGGTGGGCGCCTCGTCTCCGTGCATGGACCCGGCGGTGTCGCAGGGACAGCCGATATCAGGGCCGCGGTCTTGTCGGAACACTATCCGGTTCGGGTCGAGGTCTCGGCCTCGTCGGGCGCCTGGCGCCAGCAGAAGGGCTGGATCGTCGGCGCGGCGGTCGGCGGCGGGCTTACCCTCGGCATCGGCCTTGCGGGTCTGGTGCTTTTCGGCTGGCGCGAGCGCGGGCCGGTGGCCGACATGTATCGGGCACTGCGCAACGGCGAGTTCATCCCCCACTACCAACCCCTCATCGACCTTGATACGGGGCGCATCCTCGGCTGCGAGGTGCTGGTCCGCTGGCGCAAGCCCGACGGCCGGCTCATCCCGCCCGGCGCCTTCATCGGCGAGGCCGAGCGCTCCGGCTTCATCTTCCCGCTGACCCTCGATCTGATGCGGCAGGCGGCGGAGGAACTGGGGCCGACCTATGCCACCCGCCCCGAACTCAAATGCGGTTTCAATCTTTGTGCTGCCCATTTCCGCGACGAGCGGATTGTCGGCGATGTGGCGTCGATCTTCTCGCATTCGGACCTCAAGCTCACGCAGGTCCTGCTTGAGGTCACCGAGCGCGATCCGCTGCCGGACATGGACGGCGCCCGCGCCATCATCGCGCGGTTCCAGGAAATGGGCGTCCGCGTCGCCCTCGACGACGTCGGCACCGGCCATGGCGGCATGAGCTATCTGCTGAAGCTGCGGGTCGACGTCATGAAGATCGACAAGCTCTTCATCGACGCGCTGGGTGCCGAGCGGCAGTCCACTGCCATCGTCGACAGCCTCATCGATCTCGCCGCCCACCTCAACATGGAGGTGATTGCCGAGGGGGTCGAAACCTTCGAACAGGTCGAGGCGCTGCGCCGGCGCGGCGTGCGCTCGGCACAGGGCTATGTCTTTGCCCCACCGCTGCCAGGGTCGTCCTATTGCCAGCTTGTCCAGGCCATGGAGCCCGCCACGCAGCAGAGCGCGCCGCTGCGCAAGGCCTTGCGCGGCTGAGCGGGTTCAGGGGCCGAGCCAGCGCCAGACCAGGGCACCAGAACCGCCGTGCGCGCCAGGATGGCTGAGCGGGCTCCGGCCATCCGGGCGAGGGTCAGGGCCGGGACGATCCCGGTGAGGGACCCGGCCAGCAGAGCCCCTGCCATCGGCACGCGCGCGCGGCGAACCTCCCGCCTCTTGCGCAAGAGCGGCACGGCCATGGCGACGGTGGCCGGCCCCAGCGGGGAGTGAACGAATGGGGCACTGGCGAAAGAGGCCTCGAAGGGGTCCCGGGCACCAGTAGCCCGTCAACTGTCGCTGCGAGGGCGCCGGCGAGGGCCTCGCACCAGGCCAGGAGTGCGGCAGCGGTGCAAGACCGATGGACCGGCCCGGGGATGGGCAGGCCGGCCAGGTGGGCGGTGATGTCGCCGACGGGCTGCAGGAGGGACGCGCAGCGTGAAGGCGTCGATCATGAGCGTCACCGACGGGGGGGCGCGATCGGGCCAGGCGCGGCACCCTGCCGCCGTGGTCGCTGCACCATGCCCGCGGTGTTGAATCGGAATCAGAACCTGCGAAGTCCGGCGCAAACCCCTGATCGGACTCGGCAAACCCGCCTGAATCGGAATCTGAACTGCAGCGAACGGTCAGTTCGGCCGGCCGCGCCGGAGGTCCGCCTCGATCCGGAGCGCCGCGCCCCCGCCCAGGCGGGCGCGGTAGACTTGGACGTTTTCCATGACGCGCTGCACGTAGTTCCGCGTCTCGGCGAAGGGGATGCGCTCGACCCAATCCACGGGATCGACGCGGGGATCGCGGGGGTCGCCATATTTCTGGATCCACTCGCGGGCGCGCGACCGGCCGGCATTGTAGGCGACGAAGGTGAGGATGTAGCTGCCGTTGAATTCGGCGACGAGCTCGCCGAGATGGGCCGCGCCCAGCCGCGCGTTATAGGCGGGATCGCTGGTCAGACGTCCCTCGTCGAAGGGCAGGCCGTGGTTGCGCGCCGTCGCGCGCGCGGTGGCGGGCATGAGCTGCAGCAGACCGCGCGCGCCCGCATGGCTGACGGCGCGGTGGTCGAAGGTCGATTCCTGGCGGGCGATGGCATAGACCACCGCGCGGTCGACCTCCGGCCCGACATGGGCGTAATCGGGGATCCCCTGGGTCGGAAAGGCCTGCATGTCGAAGGGCAGGCCGCGGTTGTTGGCGAGCCGGCCGAGGGTGACGACACCCTTGGCATCGCGCGCCCGCGCCGCCACCGCCGCGGCCTGGTAGAGCGTGCCGTGATCGGTCGCGCGCGTGGCGAGATCGATGAGGATCGCGCGCGCCATGTCGCGCTCGTCGAGCCGGTACAACAGCGTGAGCGCATGCGCATAGGCGGCGCTCGCCGGCGTCGTATCGGAGGGCCGGCGGATCGGCAGGTCGGCGAGTCCGAGCTTCGCGCGCGCGAGCTGGCCGTAATAATGCGTCGAATGTCGCGCCGCCGCCTCGTAATGCGTGCGCGCGGGGCCCTGGTGCCCGGCGGCCTCATGGGCGCGGCCGAGCCAGTAGGATGCGCGCGACTGCGACATCGGCGTCCCCGCCGCCTGGCGCGCCGCCTCGAAATGGCGGATCGCGCTGGTGGGATCGTTGAGGTGGCGCAGCGCCAGCCAGCCGGCATGCGCCTCCGCATCCACCCGCGAGGCGCCCGCGCGCACGGCATGGGTGGCGGCCACCTGATAGGCGGTGCGCGCCTGCCCGGCATCGAGCAGCTTGCGCACCAGCGCCCGCCGCTCGACCCACCAGTCCTCCGACTTGCCGAGCACGGCCGGATCGCGCGGCGCCGCGACGAGGATCGCCGCGGCCTCGCCGGCCCGGTCCTCGCGCCGCAGCCACTGGGCGCGGGCGAAGAGATAGGCCGGGTCGCGGTGCAGCGCCGCCGGCACCTGGGCGAGCAGGGCGCCGCCATTCGGCTTCTGGCCGGTGACGGCGAGGAAGGCCCGCGCCAGTGTTACCTGGCCCGATCCGAGCCGCTGGGCCGCCCGCAGCGCCGTCGCCGCCTCATTCTCGTGCAGCATGCGGTCGAGCCGCATCTTGTGGTCGCCGGCGCTGAGCGCGGCGCCGAACACCGCGAGCAGGCGCTCCTCCGCCGCCGTCGCCAGGTCCGACTCGTGCCAGACCTCGCGGGCCAGCCTGAGCCCGCGGGCGGCGTCGCCGCCCCGCTTCAGCGCGATCGCATAGGCGATGCGCCCCTTGGCCGAGCGCGGCGGGCTGCCCTGGAAGAAGGCGCGCACGACATCGGGCTCGGCATTGTCGTCGAGGAGCGCGCCCTCGGCCCGCAGACGGATGCGCTGGCTCGCCGGGAAGGCGGGGTTCGCCCGCAGGAAGGCGGCCTGCCGCGCAAAGCCCACCGTCTCGCTGCCGCGCAGGATCATCCATTCGGCCAGAACCCGGGCGACGGGATCGCGGATCTGGTCGCGGGCAGCGGTCGCCGCCTCGACCTGGCCGCGCCGGGAC
>JAIEPJ010000207.1 GCA_019749835.1 Phreatobacter sp.
CCTTGGTGCCGCCGCCCTGGCTGGAATTGACCACCAGGGAGCCCTCCTTCAGCGCCACGCGGGTGAGGCCGCCGGGGACGATGCGCACCTTGTCGCGGCCGGTCAGGACGAAGGGCCGGAGGTCGACATGGCGAGGGGCGACGCCCTCCTCGACCAGAGTCGGGCAGGTGGAGAGGGCGAGCGTCGGCTGGGCGATGAAATTGGAGGGGTCCTTCACCAGCTTGTGGCGGAACAGCTCGATCTCGGCCGCCGCGGCCTTCGGCCCGATCAGCATGCCGTAGCCGCCGGAGCCGTGGACCTCCTTGACGACGAGTTCGGGCAGGTGGTCGAGGACATATTTCAGCTCGTCCGGCTCGCGGCAGCGCCAGGTCGGCACATTCTTCAGGATCGGTTCCTCGCCGAGGTAGAACTTCACGATCTCCGGCATGTAGCTGTAGACGGCCTTGTCGTCGGCGACGCCCGTGCCGACGGCATTGGCCAGCGTGACGTTGCCGGCATGGTAGGCCGACATGAGGCCGGGGACGCCGAGGGCCGAATCCGGCCGGAAGACCAGCGGATCGAGGAAATCATCGTCGAGGCGGCGGTAGATGACGTCGACGCGCTTGGGACCCTCGGTCGTGCGCATGTAGACGACGTCGGCCTTGACGAAGAGGTCGCGGCCCTCGACCAGCTCGACCCCGAGCTTGTCGGCGAGGAAGGTGTGCTCGTAATAAGCCGAGTTGAACAGGCCCGGCGTCAGCAGCACGCAGGTCGGGTCGGAGGAGGCCGAGCGCGGCGCCACCGATTTCATCGTCGCGAGCAGGTCATCGGTGTAGTTCTCCACCGGCGCGACGCGGTGCTGGGAGAACAGCTCTGGAAAGAGCCGGATCATCACCTCGCGGTTCTCCAGCATGTAGGAGACCCCGGAGGGGGTACGGGCATTGTCCTCGAGCACGTAGAACGTGTCGGCGTCGACGCGAACGATGTCGATGCCGGCGATCATGACATAGATGCCGTGCGGCACCGGCTGCTGGTTCATTTCCGGACGGAAGGCGGGGTTCTGGTAGACCAGATCCTCCGGAACGATGCCGGCCCGAAGGATTTCACGCTTCGAATAGACATCGCCGAGGAAGGCGTTGATGGCGCGAACCCGCTGCGTCAGACCTTTCGACAACCGCACCCATTCATCGTTGGTGAGGACGCGCGGGATGACGTCGAAGGGGATCAGGCGCTCGGTCGAGGCAGCGTCGCCATAGACCGCGAAGGTGATACCGATGCGGCGAAACAGCGCCTCGGCCTCGCGTGAACGCGTGGCGAGCAGGTCCGTCGGAATGGTCTTCAACCAGCGAGCCAGGGTTTCGTAGGCGGGGCGGACAGCACCGTCCGCGAGGTTCATTTCATCGAAGATCGGTGCATCGCCTGCCATTGACGGCTCAATTCCCCTCTGGAAGACGAAACGTGGCCTCTCTCTGGCGGAGCGATCCTGACGCTTCGTCCGCAAGTTAGCGGCAAATCAGGTCGTTAGGGAAGGGGGCTTTCGCAGCCGCGAAAGATCCCGTCCGGCAAAAACGCTCCTCTGACGTTGCCGCTTCCCCGCCGTCCGGTTATTGCAGCCCCACGCCACGGGGAGACCCATGACCGTCACGGTCGCCGCCCTCTACCGCTTCGCCAGCTTGCCGGACTGCGCCGCCCTCGTCGCGCCGGTCAGGGAGTTGTGCGTGGATCTCGGCATCCGCGGGACGCTGCTGCTCGCCCCCGAGGGGATCAACGGCACGGTGGCGGGGGAGGCGCCGGCGATCGGTCACCTGATCGCCCGCCTGACCGGCGGCTGGGTCTTCGGCGACCGGCTCGCCGCTATGGAACTGAAGCTCTCGACTGCTGCCGTCATGCCGTTCGGCCGCCTCAAGGTGAAGGCCAAGCGCGAGATCGTCGCTTTCGACGGCGGCGTGACCGATCCGTCCCGCCGGGTGCGCACCTATGTCGCGCCCGCTGACTGGAACGCCCTCATTTCCGACCCTGAAACGGTCGTCATCGACACGCGCAACGGCTTCGAGGTGGCCATCGGGACGTTCGAGGGCGCGCGCGACCCCGGCACGGCGCGTTTCGGCGACTTCCGCGCCTATGTCGGTCGTGAACTCGACCCGGCGCGCGACCGGCGCATCGCCATGTTCTGCACCGGCGGCATCCGCTGCGAGAAGGCGAGCGCCTATCTCGTCGACCAGGGATTTCCCGAGGTGCATCACCTCAAGGGCGGCATCCTCGCCTATCTCGAGCAGGTGCCGGAGCGCGAGAGCCTATGGCGCGGCGGGTGTTTCGTCTTCGACGGCCGGGTCGCGCTCGGCCATGGCCTCGCCGAGGTGCCGGAGACAGCCGACGGGGTCGCACTGGCATGACCGACCTTTCCGACCTCGCCGCCCGTCTCGAAGCCCTGGAGATCCGGGCGGCTTATCAGGACCAGACGATCGAGGACCTCAACAGCACGATCACCGCGCAATGGACCGAGCTGACGCGGTTGCAACGGCTCGTGGCACGCCTTGAGGACCAGTTGCGCGAGGCCCAGAATGCCGGGCCACAGGGGCCTGAACCTCCGCCTCCCCATTATTGACTCCGCGGCGCGCCGGCTTCGCACTGTGGAGCAGCCCACCCGCAACGCCTGCCGCGTTGCTCATCACGGTGGCCGCCGCTACACGGTTGGGTCCCTGGAGAATCGCTGATGACCTATTGTTGCGGCATCCTCGTGCGCGACGGGCTCGTGATGATCGCCGACACCCGCACCAATGCGGGTCTCGACAACATCTCGACGTTCCGCAAGCTGCACGTGTTCCAGAAGCCCGGCGAGCGGGTGATGGCGCTTGCCTCCGCCGGCAATCTGTCGATCACCCAGTCGGTTCTCGGCTTCCTTCACGAAGGACTGCCCAACGAGGAGACGGGCGAGCTGGAAACCATCCTCAACGCGCCGTCCATGTTCCAGGCGGCCCAGCGTGTCGGCCGCGCCATCCGCGAGGTGCGGCGCATCGACGGGCCCGGCCTCGAGGAGGACGGCATCAAGTTCGAGGCCTCGTTCCTCTTCGGCGGGCAGATCAAGGGCCGATCGCTGCGCCTGTTCAT
The DNA here is from genome assembly GCA_019749835.1 of Phreatobacter sp. Taxonomy (GTDB): domain Bacteria; phylum Pseudomonadota; class Alphaproteobacteria; order Rhizobiales; family Phreatobacteraceae; genus Phreatobacter. The sequence goes on from JAIEPJ010000207.1 coordinate 3,088, forward strand.
GGTCTATGCCGCCGGCAACTATATCGAGTGCACGGTCGATACGCCCTATCTTCAGATCGGCGAGCACAAGTACGGCAAGCCGATCCTCGACCGCGCCATCAAGTTCGACACCAACCTGAACGATGCGCTGAAGATCGGTCTGGTCTCGATGGATTCGACCATGCGCTCCAATCTCGGGGTGGGCATGCCCATCGACATCGCGGTGATGCCGCGGGGAGACGCCTTCCTGCAGACCCATTACCGGATCGAGCCCGGCGAGCCCTATTTCCACGACCTGCGCGAGCGCTGGTCGGCGGCACTGCGCAAGGCGCATATGGACATTCCGCCGCCGCCCTATGCCGGCTCCAACGTGGTGAAATGAGCGGCTTCAGCGCACCGTGAACCGCGCCGCCAGGGCCGCATTGGAATCGTTGCCGACATAGATCTCATATTCGCCGGGCTCGACCCGGTAGCGCGCCTGGTCGTCGTGGAAGCCCAGGCTGCGAACGGGAATGGTGAAGCGGACGGTCGCCTGACCACCGGCCGCAACCTCGACCTTCTCGAAGAAACGGAGTTGGCGGACTGGCCGCGAGCGCGAGCCGACCTTCTGTCGGACATAGACCTGGACGACCTCCTGGCCCGCCGGACCGGAGACGTTGGAGACGCGGACGGAGCCGGAGACCGTGCCGTTGCGCGCCACGCGCGGGGCGTCCAGCGTCAGCGCCTCGAAGGTGAAGCGCGAGAAGGAGAGGCCGAAGCCGAAGGGGAAGAGCGGCTCGAGCTTCTCGTCGGTATAGCCGGTCTCATAGCGGGCATTGGTCAGGCGCGGGCGGCCGGTCGGCAGGGCATCGTAATAGATCGGCACCTGGCCGGTGGCGCGCGGGAAGGTCATGGGCAGCTTGCCCGACGGATTGGTGCGGCCGGTCAAGACCTCGGCCAGCGCCGTGCGGCCCTCGGTCCCGAGGTGGAAGGCCTGGAGGATGGCCGCCACGCGATCGGCGAAGCGCGTCAGCACGAAGGGGCGCGTCGTGTGCAGGATGACGACGACCGGCTTGCCGGTGGCGATCACCGCGTCGAGCAGGGCCTGCTGAACCGGCGGCAGGTCGAGATGGGCGCGCGAGGTGCCCTCGCCGATCTGCTCGCAATCCTCGCCGAGCATGACGACGACGACATCGGCGGCTTCCGCCGTGCGCACGGCACCGGCCGTGTCGCCGGCGGCAAGGTTGCAATGGGTGGCAAGCCCTAGCGCGAAGCTGATCGCGACGTCCGGGCCGAGCAGGCGGGAGAGCTCATCCGGCAGTTTCGGCGGGCGGACGCGCGGCAGGCCGGCATTGTCGGAATATTGCCAGTCCTCCTGGTGGGTCGCGGCACCGCCGATGACGGCGATGGAGCGCACCGTGGAGCGCAGCGGCAGGGCGGCCTCGTGATTGCGCAGCATGACGATGGATTCCCGCGCCACGGCGAGGGAATCGGCGCGGGCGGCGGGCGTCGCCATGTCACGGGCAGCGGTTGTCGGGTCGAAGGGCGGTTCCTCGAACAGACCCATATGGAACTTGACGCGCAGCACGCGGCGGACCGCCTCGTCCAGAGCGGCAGCCGGCACCCGGCCGGCACGGATCTCGTCGGCGAGATGGGCGTCATAGGCGCCCGACATCATGTCCATGTCGACGCCGGCGAGGAACGCCTTGCGCGCTGCCTCCGCCCGGTCGGCGGCCATGCCGTGGTTGATCAACTCGCGCACGGAATCGAAATCGGAGACGACGAAGCCGCGGAAGCCAAGCCGGCCTTTCAATATGTCGGTGACGAGGGTGCGGTCGCCCGTCGCGGCGATGCCGTTCATGGCGCTGAGCGAGGTCATGACAGTGAAGGTGCCGGCGGCAATCGCCGCCCGGAAAGCCGGCATCTGGTAGTCCCAGAGTTCAGAAACCGGGATCCAGACGCTGTTGTAGTCACGTCCACCCTCGGCTGCGCCGTAACCGATAAAGTGCTTGGCGGAGGTGGCGAGGCCGCCACGATGGTAGCCGGCGACGCGGGCGGCCGCGACAACCGAGGCGAGGTGCACGTCCTCGCCGGCGCCCTCCATGTTGCGGCCCCAGCGGGCATCGCGCGTCATGTCGATCATCGGCGCGAAGGTCCAGTTGATGCCGGTGGCGCGGGCCTCGCGGGCGGACCAGTAGGAGGCGAGCTCGACCAGGCGCGGGTTGAATGTGGCGGCCTGGCCGATCGGCTGGGGGAAATAGGTGGCGAAGCCATTGATGGCGTCGAGGCCAAGGATCAGCGGGATCTTCAGCCGCGACCGGGCAACCTGCGCCCGAACGGCGGCGATTTCCGAGGGTTCGGTAAAGTTCATCACGGCGCCGGTGCGGCCCTGCGCGATCCATTCGGGCCGGAAATCCTCGCCGCGGCCGCGCAGGTTGAGCTGGCCGATCTTTTCGGCCGTCGTCATCCGGGCGAGCAGGGCATCGATGCGCCGCTCGATCGCCCGCGCCTCGGCACCGGTCCTCCAGGCGAGGGCCGGAGGTCCGGGAGGCTGCTGGGCGAGGGCCGGCAGGGGAGCGATGGCGAGGAGAAGCGGGAGCAGTCGGCGGGTCAGGGCATTCATCGGGGGGCGCGCGGCTCCTCAGGGCATGCGGCCGGGCATGGTTCCGACCGGCAACGAAGGCATCAGCTTCCTAGCCGTGTTCTCACGCCTTCCGCAACGGCCCCGCGGCCGCGGCCGGGCGTCACGCCTGTCCCGCCGGCGGGCGGGTTCCGCAGGCCGTCCCGTCCGGTTATAGCTCCGCCATGATCACGCCCTCCTCCCGCCTTCCCAAGCAGCGCTTTTCCTCCGACGGCGTCGAGATCGCCTATTTCGACACGGGGGAGGGCGATCCGGTCCTCTGCATCCACGGCTTTGCCTCCAACGCCCATATCAACTGGACCTATCCGGGATGGGTGGACACGCTGACCAGGGCCGGCCGGCGCGTCATCGCGCTCGACAATCGCGGCCATGGCGATTCGGAGAAGCTCTACGATCCCGCCGCCTATCACACGACGCTGATGGCCGAGGATGCGCGGGCACTGCTCGACCATCTCGGCATCGAGAGCACGGTGGTGCTCGGCTATTCCATGGGCTCGCGCATCACGGCCTTCCTGGCCCATCGCCATCCTGGCCGGGTCAGGGCGGCGATCATGGGCGGTCTCGGCATCAAGCTCGTCGACGGGGTCGGGCTGCCGGAGACCATCGCCGAGGCACTGGAAGCGGAGACGCTGGAGGAGGTCACCGACCCACAGGGCCGCATGTTCCGCGCCTTCGCCATGCAGACCCAGTCGGACCGGCGGGCGCTGGCCGCCTGTATCCGTGGCTCGCGCAACCTGATGAGCCGCGAGGAGGCTGCCGCGATCGCCTGCCCGGTATTGATCGCGGTGGGGACGAAAGATGAGATCGCCGGCGCGCCGGAGCCGCTGGCCGCGATCATCCCCAAGGGGGAGGTGCTTTCGATCCCCGATCGCGATCATATGCCGGCGGTGGGCGACAAGGTCTTCAAGGCCGGCGCGCTCGCCTTCCTCGCCCGGATCGCCGCCTGACGATCGGCCTCTCATCGGACCGCGCTGCCATGTCCCAGCATCCCCGTCACGCGCGCTTCACCGGCCAGGACGGCAACCGGCTGGAGGCCGATGTCTATGGCCATGGTGAGAAGGTGGCACTGCTCCTCCACGGTGGCGGGCAGACGCGGCATGCCTGGCGCGCCACGGCCCGCCGGCTGGCCGAGCGCGGCTTCACCGCGATCGCCGTTGACCAGCGCGGCCATGGCGACAGCGAATGGGTGGCCAATGGCGCCTATGCCTTTGCCGATTACAGTGGTGACGCCGTCGCCCTCGGACATGCCATCGCCGAGCGGTTCGGAGCGGCGCCGGCGGTGATTGGCGCCTCGCTCGGCGGGATCGCCGCGCTCCATGCGCTCGGTGTTGCGCCCTGTTTCTCCGCCCTTGTGCTGGTCGACATCGTCCCACGCATGGAAGAGACCGGCGTCATGCACGTGCAGAGCTTCATGCGGGCGCGAGCCCGGGAAGGGTTCGCCACCATCGAGGAGGCCGCCGAATCGGTGGCGGCCTATCTGCCCAACCGGAGCCGGCCTCCTTCCACTGATGGCCTGAAGAAGAACCTGCGGCTGCGCGAGGACGGGCGCTGGTACTGGCACTGGGATCCGGCCTTTCTCGAAGGCGGGCGCACGGTCAACACCGACAGGACGACGATTGTCGCCTCGCTCGAGGATGCGGCGCGACGGCTGTCGGTGCCGACGCTTCTGGTGCGCGGCAACGCCTCCGATATCGTCTCGCAGGAGAGCGCCGACGCCTTCCTCGCGCTCGTTCCGCATGCCCGCTTCGTCGATGTCAGTGGCGCCGGCCACATGGTGGCGGGCGACAAGAACGACATCTTCGCCGACGCGATCCTATCCTTCCTGAACTGAGCGTCGCTCCCGTCGCGTGACGGTTTTCCGAGTCGATTCAGACGCTTCCTTCGTGCGGCTGATGTTCCGATTCCGATTCAGCCTGCAGTTCATCCTGCGATTCCGATTCAGGTTCGCCGTCCAAGCTGCACTGTTCGCGCCCTGCAACATTGGTGAAGCAATGGAAACGGGAGGCCAGCGCACCCGCCACGGCCGGGCAGCGCTGGCCCTCTAGAGGGAGGCACTCACAAAGGGGACCCCGCCATGAACCGCCAGACCAGCCGCCTGCCGCTCGCCGCCTTCGCTTTCGTCGCCCTGCTGCCCAGTGGGATAGCGGCAGCGCAGTCGGTCCCCGGCCTGCCGCCCTCCATCGGCCAGGAGATCGACAGGGCGCTGTCCCAGGTGCCCGACGCCGACCGGCGCGCCGCCCCAGGTCGCCCTACGGTGGGCCAGGACATCGACCAGTTGCTTCATCGGCCCAACGGCCAGGCCACCGCCCTGCGCAGCCGACAGGTGTCGCTCGCCTTCGAGAACAAGACGGAGGTCAAGGCACTGGTGATCCAGTTCACGCCGTCCGGCGCAACCTCCTGGGGGCCGAACCGTCTGGCGCGCGAGACGCTGAACCCGGGGGCCTGGATGCGCTGGCGCGCCAATGGAACGGACTGCCGCTACGATGTCCGTGTCACCTTCGCGCTGGGGCAGGAATTCGTCCGGCTCGACCACGACTTCTGCGCCCAGGAGAAGATCGAGATCAAGGCGGAGGAGGCTTCCGCCGAGCGCGCCGCGCTGCCGGCACGGGACGGCGTCGCGCTGTTCCGGGTCGTCAACCGCACCGACCAGCGCGTCGCGGTTCTGCGTGTTTCCCCGGCCGGTGCACGGCGGCCGCAAGGTGATCTTCTCGGTATCTGGATGATGGAGCCCGGCGACGTCTATACGGGCCGCGTGCCGCGCGGCGGCGCATGCCTCTTCGACCTGCGGGCCGGTTTCGACCCCGAGGAAACTGATACCGTGACGCTTGCACGCCAGAACCTCTGCGAGACGCCGGAGATCGTGATCCCGGCCCGTCGGTCGGCGGGAGGCTGAAGCGGCGCTGGTCCGGTCCACAGGTCGCCATGCGCCGCTTTGACTTGACCACCCCGGCCATGGCACACGGCGCAACCAGCGCAACAAGGGAGGTCGCCCGTGGACCGCACCGAGATCACCAAGATTCAGGACTATCTGCGCCGCAAGTTCGGCAACCAGACGATCAAGCTGCAGCCCAACATGCGCCGCAAGGAGATGGTCGAGGTGATGATCGGCGACGAGCAGATCGGCACGCTCTACAAGGATGTGGACGAGGGTGAGACCTCCTACACGGTCACCATTTCCATCCTCGACATCGATCTCGAGGAAGCGTGAGACGGCCCGGCCGGTTAACCTTTCCTTAAGGAAATCGGCCTGACCTCTTAACAGAACCCTAACGACGCGGTACCGATCGGGACGAGGGTGGATCGCCCTCGTGTCCCATCGGGTTTTGCGTCATGTCACAGGTCAGCCTCCAGCTTCTCCATTCGCTCGCGCTGGGCTTTGCGATCTCCGGACTTCTGGTGGCGCTCTACCGGGCCCTGGCCGCCAAGCCCGCGAGTTTCCGCCTGTTGCAGAGCGGCGGCGCTGCCGCAGTTCTGGCGATACCGTTCCTCGCCTTCGCCGCTCCCGCCATTATCGTGCGCAACACGATCCGCGGCCGCCGCATCGAGAATCGCCGGTTCGAGTTCGTCTTCCTGGCGACGCTCGTCGCGCTGATCTGGAGCCTGATGTCCGGCCGCGTGCTGACCATGGTCCTGCATGCCTTCGGCCTGTGATCGCCCGGCACGCACCTGACATGTTCTGACAGGGGCCCTGTGCATCCTCGTCCCGTCACCAGGACGGGAGAGAGCCATGACGGGCAGCCACAGCGATCCCCTTGCGATGAAGGGCGGCGACGGCCGCCAAGATTTCGACTTCCTGATGGGCACCTGGACCGTGCATCACCGGCGCCTGCGGACGCGGCTGTCGGCCGATAGCCATTGGGAGGAGTTTGGCGGCACCTGCGCCGCGCTGCCCGTTCTGGGCGGTGCCGGCAATGTCGACGACAACATTCTCCACCTTCCGGGCGGTAGCTACCGGGCGCTCAGCATCCGCGCCTTTGACGCGGCGCGGCGACAATGGTCGATCTGGTGGCTGGACGCGCGCGACGGGGCTATCGGGAAGCCTGTCCACGGTCGTTTCGCTGACGGTGTCGGCACCTTTCTCGGCGAGGACACCTGGCAGGACCGCCCGGTCAGGGTGCGCTTTGTCTGGTCCGGCCTGACTGCCCAGTCGGCGCGCTGGGAACAGGCCTTTTCCGCCGATGGCGGGGCGAGTTTCGAGACCAACTGGGTGATGGATTTCCGCCGGGCGCCGTGAGGCTCCCTGGCCCGTTCCGCCGACTTCTCAAGCCGGCCGGCGCCGTGCGATAGGTCGGTGGCGACACGCGCGGAGGACGCCATGCCCATCTATGCCATCGACGGAATCCAGCCGGTCCTGCCCGAGGGCGACAATGTCTTCATCGCGCCCGATGCCCACGTCATCGGCAAGGTCGAGATCGGTGCCGATGTCGGCATCTGGTTCGGCGCGGTGATCCGCGGCGACAATGAACTGATCGCCATCGGCGAGGGCACCAACATCCAGGAAATGTGCATGCTGCACACCGATCCCGGCGCGCCGATGACCATCGGCAGCGGCTGCACCATCGGCCACAAGGTGATCCTGCATGGCTGCACCATCGGCGACAACACGCTGATCGGCATGGGCGCGACCATCCTGAACAATGCGAAGATCGGCAAAAATTGTCTGGTCGGAGCCAATTCGCTGGTCACCGAGGGCAAGGAATTCCCCGATAATTCGCTTATCGTCGGATCGCCGGCCCGTGCCGTGCGCACGCTCGACGAGGCCGCCATCGCCCGGCTGAAACTGTCGGCCGCCAGCTATGTGAAGAACGCCCGGCGCTTCAAGGCGGGCCTCAAGCCGGTGGGATGAACGCCATGGCTGCCGTCGACTTCTTCTACGAATTCGCCTCGACCTATTCCTATCCCGCCGCAATGCGGGTGGAGGAGGTCGCCGGCAAGGCCGGCGTCACCGTCCGCTGGCGACCGTTCCTGCTCGGGCCGATCTTCGCCGAAGCCGGCTGGACCACCTCGCCGTTCAACCTGATCCCGGCGAAGGGACGGTACATGTGGCGGGATCTGGAGCGGATCAGCGAAACCATGGGCCTGCCGTTCCAGAAGCCCGATCCCTTTCCGCAGAGCAGCCTCACCGCGGCGCGGATCGCCACGTCCCTGCCGGACGACGGCACGCGCGCTACCTTTTCGCGCGCGCTTTATCGCTTTGAATTCGGCGAGGGCCTGTCGATCGCCGATCCCGAGGTGCTAGGCCGCGCGCTGACGGCAGCGGGTGTCGAGCCAGCGACGACGCTGATCGCGGCGGGCTCCGATGGCGTGAAGCAGGCGCTGCGTGCCACCACCGAGGAGGCGAAGACCAAGGGCCTGTTCGGCGCGCCGAGTCTCGTCACCGCCGACGGCGAACTGTTCTGGGGCAACGACCGGATCGAGGAGGCCGTGGCGTGGGCGCGAAAGGCCGGCCCGGACTGAGGTTGCCCTGTCCAAAAAGGTGACGGCCGGCCCTCGTTCTGAGGTACCGGCCGTCTGTTCGCGAACCCGGTCTGGGGACGGGGAGGGGTGGGACGTGACCGAGGACGCGAAACGGGACTAGCGGGTGGCGACGGCGGCGGGAGCGGCGCCCGGACCGACGGTCACCCAGTGATTGGGATCGTGGGAGGCCTGCCGCTTGATGAAGCGGTAGCCGGTCTGGTTCCACAGGCGAATGTCGCTCGTCTCATTGTCGAGAACAAAGTCGCCGCGGTCGGTGCGGACGGTGAGGATGGCGTGACCGTCGCCCTGGCGGTCGCGGACGACGGTGATGAGCAGGGCGCTGGCCGGGAAGCCGGCCTCGATGAGAAGCTTCTTCTTCAGAAGTACGTAATCCTCGCAGTCACCGCGTCCGGACGTCGGATAGGTCCAGCGCTCCTCGATGCCGTACTGGTCGATATCGGTGACCGGCTCGATGGCGGTGTTCACATGGGCGTTGATGCGGATGAGCGTCGCCCAGGCGTGGCGGTCGGCGCGCACCAGATCGATACCGCGCGGCCGGTCCCGGCATTCGGCGGGGAAGTCCCGGCAGAATTGCCGCCAGCCGATCGGCGCCGTCGTCGCCCCCTGTTCGTTCAGGAAGGCCATGCGATCACCTGTCCCGGCTTCGGCGGCCGGCATCGCGGCGACCATGCCGATCGTCAGGGCGCCCAGCATGGCGCACCTAACCTTTATCCCCCACCAGGCAATCTGGCCGCTCATGACGTGTCCCTCCGTCGTTGGCTGGACACTGACAGGCCGGCTTTGCGGCGCGCTGAAACGAAACGATGAAAGACGACAGGTTTACGTCACCACTCGTTCAGTTTAACGGGGCGTGGATTTACCCTGTGAATCCACGCCGGATACCCGGGCACGGGATCAAGCCTCTGATAATGCAGACTGATCGGGCGTGGTACAGGGGCGCTGCCGTGGTGGCTGCGCCGCGAAGCGCGCGTGGACGCCGACAAGTGTGAACGCGCGCAGGCCCTTGACCAGCTTGCCGTTAACCGCCGTTTCAGCACGTCGGCATCCAAAGCCCTGCGGGCCACCGGAAGGGGGCTGGTGAAACGGCAAGGGTGCCCGAACGGCGTGGCCGTTCAGCGGGCGAACGTCACCGGCTCTTCCTGCGCCTGGAGATCGGCGCCGAGCTCCTGGGCGAGGGCGAGGATGGTCTCGATCGGCTGCTGGCCCGAGAACTCGATGGCGACACCACGTTCCAGGATGCGCACGACGCGCGCCATGGTGCGGGAGATCTGCACGATGTCGCCCGGCTTGAGGTCTTCGGCGCCACCAATCGCCGCGCCCGACAGGGAGATGTCGAGGACGCGCACCGGCACCTTGTCGCCGAGCGGCGTGGTGATGGTGGTGAAGGGGTTGCGCGGAATGACGCGCTCGTGGCGGCGATCTTCCGGCAGTCCCAGGATCTGGCGGTTGGCCAGCCAGGTCAACTGGTCGGCAAGCTTGTCGCGCTTGCGCAGCGAGGCTTCGATGGTCATCGAGAATCCGGTCTCGGTGACGCGGACGATCATGCCTTCGATTCGGCCGATATGGTCCAGGTAGGCGATGACGCGCTCGCCGAGCCGGCCGACCACGGGGGCGACGATGGCGGCGCCGCCCGGCGACATGTCGACGACCTGGCAGGGGAATTCGCGTCGATCCGACAACATGAAGCGACCCAGAACGTCCACCCGGACGCGCTGAAAGCGACGGTTCTCTTCCGACGATGGTGCGGACAGGACTTTCGCGAGCGCTGACATGATGGACGGGGCTTGAGGGCTACCGTCGAAAGATTAACGGCTGAGCGTTAACGCAGTGTTTCGAGAGCCATGGTCAGGCCACATTGCCGCCCTGAATGAGACGCAGCGCCGGGCGCGTGGAAAAGGGTATCGTCGCGGGCTGGACGGTGGCCGTCGCGGCGAGCGCGACCGGGCCCTGCCAGGCCGGCCAGAGCAGGCGGACCGCCTCGACCTCGATGCGCGCGAGATCGTCGCGCCCGATCCAGTAGGGAAGCTCGGCGGCGCTCATGGCGCCGATCATCCGGGCGCCGAGACGCCCACGGTGGACGAGCGGCATAAGGACAGCCTCCAGCGCGAGGCGCCGCCCGGCCGTGCTGGTGGCTGAGAGGCGCATCAGCATGCCCGAGGGTGCCGCCAGCGCATCATCCAGCGTGCCGATCACCGTCTTGCGCGCATCCGCGGTGAAGACGTCGAGGAAGCCGGTGCCCTTCAGTTCCCGCCCGAACAGGGCGCAGGCCCTCGATCCGGCCAGACGATAAAGGAGGCTGCCGCTCCGATCGGTTTCGAGGACAAGCGTGTCGCCGAGGATCGGCGCGATGGCACGGGGATCGATCTCGGCGCGGTCGGGAGCCGGCCTGCCGGCACGCAACTGGTCCCAATAGGCGAAGAGCGTGCTGCTGGCGGCGTTGTTCATCATGGGCCTCGTCTGTGCCGATCCGGGACGAAACAGGCCCGGATGCGAAGGTTTGACGAGGGATCAGCAGCGCCTGTGCCATGGCCCGGCGGAGAGGGCAGGGTTAACCGCCGGTTTCCGCGTTAGGGTTAAGAAAGGGTTTCGATTGCCGGCGGAGGCCGGTGCGTGGTTCGTTCGGGGTGTTCCACGTATTCGGGACGCCGGTCTTGACTCCCGGCGAACCGCACGACTTCAGGCAGATCTCCGGGGACATGAGGAGATGGAGACGTGACCTATCGGGAATGGTTCGCCATTCCCCACGTTCCCGCCGGGGGAGATCGCAAGATCTCCCCCTTTTTTTTGTCACCGGGGTCCGCGCCGCAGCCGGATGTCCCCTCGCGCGCCGGGCCCGCTCTCGACACGGGGGCCGCCTTGGCTCTAGTGAGACCTTCCCGCAGGCGACCCCCGGCAGTTCTCCTTGTCCGAACGCGAACCGATCCTCAACATTCCCGGTGTGGTGACCGCGCTTTGCCTGGCGATGATCGCCATCCACGGAGGGCGCCTCTTCCTTCTCAGCGATGATGCTGACCGCGAGGTGCTGCTCACCTTTGCGTTCATCCCGGCCCGGTTCGAGCCGTCACTGGCCGGCACCTGGTTCCCCGGGGGGGCGGCGGGGGACGTGTGGACCTTCGTGACCTACGGCTTCCTTCATGCCGACTGGACGCATCTGGCTGTCAATGTCCTCTGGCTCGCGGTATTCGGGTCGGCCGTGGCGCGCCGTTTCGGTACGTTGCGCAGCCTGGTCTTCTTCGGCGTCACGGCAGCAGCGGGCGCGCTCGGCCATCTCCTGGCGGTCGGAACCGCCTTCGTGCCGGTGATCGGCGCCTCCGCCGCCGTCTCCGGCTTCACGGCCGCGGCCCTGCGCTTCGTCTTCCAGGCAGGCGGCCCGCTCGGCCCGATGCGTGCGGCCGGTGAGGATGCCTACCGGGTGCCGGCACTGGGACTTGCCGCCATGCTCCGCAACGGTCCGGTCATGGGCATGATCGTGGTGTGGATCGCGGTCAATGTCGCCTTCGGCGCGATCAACCTGCCGATGCCGGGCTTCGAAGGCCAGATCGCCTGGCAGGCTCACCTGGCGGGCTTCGCGGCAGGACTTTTCCTCTTCCGCTTCTTCGATCCGGTCCGCGCCGGCTGACGGTGTTGCGCTGCACACCTGCCGTCTTGTCTTCATGTCGGCCAAGGCGAATACTTCGGGCCCGGGCAACCGGAGCATGACAAGGCGGGGCGGCCCGCGACGGGCGTCCCTCCGCGACCGGAGGCAGATCATGAACGTGAAGAGCATTCTGGACGCCAAGGGCAGGGCGGTCGCCACGATTGACCCCGACGCGACACTGGCGGCTGCGGCCCATCTGCTTGCCGAGATGCGGATCGGCGCCGTCGTGGTGACGGGGGCGGGCCATTCGGTGGCCGGCATCCTGTCCGAGCGCGACATCGTCCGTTCGCTGTCGGATCACGGGGCGAAGGCCCTCGACCGGTCAGTGGCAGACACCATGACCCGCAAGGTCATCACCTGTGGCGAGCAGGATTCCCTCGGCCAGCTCATGGAGAGCATGACGGACGGCAAGTTCCGCCATCTGCCGGTGGTCGAGGGTGGCCGCCTCGTCGGCATCATCTCCATCGGTGACGTCGTGAAGCGGCGGCTCGCCGAAATCGAGAGAGAGCACAACGCCCTCAAGGAATATGTGACCAACGCCTGAGGCGAGCGTCAGCTCACCGCCTTCAGCGCCTCCGCGAGATCGGGGAGCAGCCGCTCGGCTGCCTCCTCGCCGAGGGCGATGGCCTCGGCGGCGCGGTGGAACTCGAAGAGGCCGATCTTCGACAGCCGGGGCCCGATCAGGATGTTTGGCGGATCCCCCGCCAGGCGCTGGCGGGCAATACGCTCCTGGGTGGCGTTGAAGGCCTTCGCCATCACGGTGGGAATGCCGGGGGCGCGGGCCATGGCGATGCGGGTGTCGATGGGGCCCGGCTCGGTGTCGAGCGACATGGCGGCGCGCAGCGGCCGCGCCAGCGCCCGGCCAATGCCACGGCCGGGACCGCGCCCGAT
>JAIEPJ010000321.1 GCA_019749835.1 Phreatobacter sp.
GCCGGTTTCAAGTCGCGCGGCGGCCGCCGGCGCCATCAGGTGATGCGCCTGACGCTGGCGACGATCTCTTCGGGCTCGAACAGCCGCTTCCAGTCCGGCTTGAGGATCGTGTCCTTGCCGAAGACGATGGCCTTGTTGCAGGCATCCGAGAACACGCCCTCGATCTCGCGGAAGGTCACGGCGGCGAGGATGTTCATGTGGCCGAGCAGGAAGTCGCGCGCCGCCTCGCGCGGCACGCCGCGGCGAATGGCCTCTTCCATCGCCTCCCGCATGGCATCGAGCAGGGTGGCGCAGACGGTCTCCGACAGGCCGGGCTCGAGGATGGCCATCTGCTCGACGGTGACCCGATGCGACCGCATCACCGGCGCCCAGATCGCCCGCGCGACCTCTTCGCCCAGCGCAAAATGCGCCTCCGGACCCTGCATCAGGGCACTCACGATGTGCTGCTTGGCGGCCACACCGCCGAAATGGTCGGCCTTCGCCGCCGGGTCGGTCTCGTCATTGAAGATCGGCGGATGGCAGGGATGGGTGATGAAATAGGTGATGTCCGCGCGCTCCGGCAGGTGGCCGGCATGGGGCGAAGCGGCGTCGAGAATGATGACGATCGTGCCCGGGGCGAGTTTCGGCACGAGCGTCGCGGCGACGCTGCCGATGGCGGTGTCAGGCACGGCAAGGACGACCACGGGCGCGCCGTCGATGGCGGCATCCGCCTCCAGGCAGGCGATGCCATAGGCGTCGCGGAACCGGTCCCTGCCCGCGGCGCTGACCTCGACCGGCCTGGTCTCGAAGCGCGAGGCCATCAGGTTGCGGCCGATCCGCATCCCCATTTTTCCGCCCGCCCCGAACAATGCAATTGCCGTCATCGGCAGAACTCCCAGCCTCTCCATCATGAGCCGGACTCGTTCCATGCCGCGGCCATGATTGTCAATCTGGTATGATGACATTATGAGTTGCCATTCCTTCATCGGCGAACAGGAACGGCGGACGTGGACACGGACCAGCGCATCGAAGCGGATTACTGGCTCGAAACATCGGGCGACCCGCGGCGGACGGCCGATATCATGGCGGGCGAACAGTCCAGCGGCACCTTCGTCGCCGTGCCGGGCGAGACGCCGGAACTCACCGCAAGGGCCGCCGCCCGTATCGAGGCGCTGGAGCTGCTCGACATCGCGACCACCCCGTCCCTGCCCTCCGCCCGGCAGAGCGTGGCCGGATCGGGCCGCTATGCCCGGGCGCGGGTGACGCTGTCCTGGCCGCTGGCGAACCTCGGGCCGTCGCTGCCGAACCTGACGGCCACGGTGGCCGGGAATCTCTACGAGCTGGCCTCTGTCACCGGCCTGCGCCTGCTCGACATCCGGCTGCCTCCAGCCTTCGCCGCCGCCTATCGCGGACCGCAGTTCGGGGTCGCCGGCACACGCCGCCTCGCGGGCGTCGACCAAGGCCCGCTGATCGGCACCATCGTCAAGCCGAGCGTCGGCTTCGGGCCGGCCGAGACGGCCGATCTGGTTGCGACACTGGCGGGCGCCGGCATCGATTTCATCAAGGACGACGAGTTGCAGTCCGACGGGCCGCTGTGCCCCTTCGAGGCCCGCGTCGACGCGGTCATGACGGTCCTCGATGCCGAGGCCCAGCGCCGCGGCCGGAAGGTGATGTATGCCTTTAACCTCACCGGCGACCTCGACCAGATGCGCCGCCGGCACGATCATGTGCTGTCACGTGGCGGCACCTGCGTCATGGCGAGCGTCAATGCGGTCGGCCTCGTCGGCATGATCGAACTCGGCCGCCATTCACAATTGCCGATCCATGCCCACCGCAACGGCTGGGGCTACCTGTCGCGGTCGCCCGGACTCGGCTGGGATTATCGCGCCTGGCACAAGCTCTGGCGCCTGGCGGGAGCCGACCACATGCATGTGAATGGCCTGGCCAACAAGTTCAGCGAGAGCGACGAGAGCGTCATCGCCTCGGCCCGCGCCTGCGGGGACCCGCTCTTCGCCGAGCGGCCCGACGCCATCATGCCGGTTTTCTCGTCCGGGCAGACGGTCCGGCAGGCGCCGGGAACATTCGCGGCGCTCGGCACCACCGATCTCATCTTCGCCGCGGGCGGCGGCATCATCGCCCATCCGGACGGCCCCGCCGCCGGTGTCGGCGCGCTGCGCGAGGCCTGGGAGGCGGCGGTTGCCGGCGAGGACCTCGACGTCGCCGCGCGGTCCCGGCCGGCGCTCGCCGCGGCGCTCCGGTATTTCGCATGAGCCCGTTGCCCCCGGGACCGCTGGTCGCCTTCTACGGGGACGATTTCACCGGCTCGTCCGCGGTGATGGAGGTGATGGCCTTTGCCGGCCTCAGCGCCATCATGTTCCTCAGCCCGCCGACGCCGGCGCGCCTCGCCGCCTTCGCCGACCGGCGCTGCATCGGGATCGCCGGAATCGCCCGCTCCCGCTCCCCGGACTGGATGGACGAACACCTGCCGCCGCTCTACGCGGCGCTCGGCCGGATCGGCGCGCCCCTGGTCCACTACAAGGTGTGCTCGACCTTCGATTCGTCGCCGCAGATCGGGTCCATCGGCCGGGCGATCGATCTCGGCGCCCAGGCCTTCCCGGCACGCTGGATTCCGCTCGTCGTCGGCGCGCCGGCGCTGGAACGCTATCAGGTCTTCGGCCAGCTCTTCGCCGGCCTTCACGGCACGGCCCATCGCCTCGATCGCCATCCGGTCATGGCCCGTCATCCCGTGACACCGATGGACGAGGCCGATCTCATCCGCCATCTCGGGCGCCAGACTGGCCGCCGTATGGGCCTGATCGACTTTCCGTCCATCAAGCGCGGCGACGGCGACCGCAAGCGCCGGGCGCTGGCGGGAGATGACGCGCCGGTCATCGCCATCGACGTGCTCGACGACGAGACACTCGCTGCGGCGGGGGCGCTGATCTGGCAGGCCCGGTCCGAAGGCCGTTTCGTCGCGGGATCCCAAGGCGTCGAATATGCGCTCGTGGCGCATTGGCGCGAAGCCGGGCTGATCCCGCGCGACGCCCCGGTTCCGACGACGGCGGCAGCCGAGCGGATCGCCGTGGTCTCCGGGTCCTGCTCCCCCGTCACGGCCGGGCAGATCACCCATGCCGAGGAGAACGGTTTCGCGTCGCTGCGGCTCGATGTCACCCAGGCGGTCGATGACGTGCGATGGGACCGCGAGATCGGGCGGGTGCTGGAACAGGCCAGGTCCATCGCCGCGGCGGCGTCGCCGCTCGTCTACACGGCGCGCGGGCCCGATGATCCGGCAATCGCCGCCCTGGCCGAGGCGTGCCGCAGCGCCGGCGCCGATCCCGCCCGCGTCAATGACCGGATCGGCGCCGGGCTCGGGCGGGTTCTGGAAGCCATGATCGCAGATGGCGGCCTGACCCGCGCGGCGATCGCCGGCGGCGATACGTCCGGACATGCCGCCCTGGCCCTCGGCATTGACGCACTCGAAGCCATCGCCCCGCTGGCCGCCGGTTCGCCGCTGTGCCGGGCCCATGCCACCCGGCCGGGACGCGACGGTCTCGAACTCGCCCTCAAGGGCGGCCAGATGGGTACGCCGGATTTCTTCAGCGCGGTTCGGGCCGGGAGACGCCTTCATGCCGCCTGAGCCACGCTCCCCGAGCCCGCCCCTGTCCCCCGAACCGATCCAGCGCCGCAAGCTCTTCCACGAGGTGATGGACCGCCTGCTGGCGAGGATCCGCGCCGGCGAGTTCGCGCCGGGATCGCAGTTGCCCTCGGAGCGCGAACTGATGGACGCCTATGGGGTGGGACGGCCCGCCATCCGCGAGGCCTTCCAGCAGCTCGAGCGGTCGGGGATCGTCACGATCAGCCATGGCGAGCGCGCCCGGGTCGTGCTGCCGACACCCGCCGCCATGATGCACACCATCACCGATGCGGCGCGCTATCTGCTCGATGTCGAGCCACAGACGCTCGATCACCTCAAGGAAGCGCGGGCCTTCCTGGAGACGGGCCTGGCCCGCCTCGCGGCAGAACGGGCCGAGCCGGCCGGGCTCGCCCTGCTCCAGGCACGCCTCGACGAACAGCGGGAGGCGGGACTGGAGGACTTCCTGCGTTGCGATATCGCCTTCCATCGCCAGATCGCGGCGATGGCCGGCAACCCGATCTTCCCGGCCGTGGTCGAGGGGCTGCTGGCATGGCTCGGCGATCACTATACCGCCTTGGTCCGCGCCCCCGGCGTGGAGAATGTCACGCTGCAGGAGCACCAGTGCATCCTCGAGGCCATCGCCGCGAGGGACCCGGGCCGGGCGGCGGCCGCGATGTCCGATCACCTCTACCGTGCCAGCGCGCTCTACCGTCACGGCTCCGCGGACAGGCGGGCCTAGACCCCGCTGGATGGTCCCGGACTGCCGCATCGGCGACGATATAGTCGCGTCCCCAGGTTGCGGATGGATCGAGACGCCGCAATGATGCCTGCTGCCTTGCCGGACCGTCGGCATCATGCCGGACGGCCGTTGCGGCGCCCGGTCGCCGGTGAGATGGGGGACCTGCGGTGAAGAAGACCATCCTGATGGTTGTCGTCACTAACATGCTGATCTTCGTCATCACGGCGGTATTCAGCCTGCTCTGGGATTTGATCGGCGCAGTCGTCGGCTATCGCAATTCGTGGTTTGTCGCGCCGATCGCCTGCTTCGGCGCTTTCCTGATCGCCGGCCGGATGGTCGGCGGCGCCGACCCCGATGGCGCCCTGCGCGCGCAGCTGGCCGTGATCTGCCTGTTCTGCGCCGGCGTCTTGGTGGCGTCCCTCGTGGTCCACAATCTCGGCATTCCGGCATGGCGCGTCATGCTGACATTTGCCCTGGCAAGCCTCGCCACATGGGCGGGCCATGCCGTGCTGGTCCGCACACGCTGAAGGGATGTGGTCGAGGTTGCGTCCCGATAGGATGGGAAGGCCCCGCGACCTGTGGCGGTGGGGATGCCGCGCTCGTTGAGTGCCGCCGCACTCTCCCGCGGTTGACCTGCCACTGAGTTTTTCCTCCAGCCCGCGTTAGTATCCGGCCCCGCCGGACGATCCCTTCCCCGATCAGGCCCGCTCCGCCTCCTCGCTTGCCTGCGTGCGGTCGCCTCGATAGCCTGATTCCAGCTGCTCGCAGGACAAGTGGGCGGATCGGGGAGAATTGCCATGTCAGGAATGACTGCCGGCGTCATGCCTAGCTTTCGATTTGCGCTCGTGCTGGCCACATCGGTCCTCACATCGACCAGCATCCTGGCGCAGGAGGCCTGCGCGAACCGAGGACAACTCGATACGCTCTACTGCGACGCCAACAACGATCTGGTGGCTGATCTGCCAACCGACCCCCGCCGCCTTCGCGATCCGGGAACGCTTGTCTTTGCCTATACCCCGGTCGAGGATCCTGCTGTCTACGCGAATGTCTTCCGGCCCTTCATGGAGTATCTTGGAACCTGCACCGGCAAACGTTGGGTTTATTTTCCGGTGCAATCCAATTCTGCGCAGATCGAGGCGATGCGTTCGGGCCGCCTGCATGTCGCAGGGTTCTCCACCGGCCCAACCGGGTTCGCCGTCAATATTGCCGGCGCCGTTCCCTTCGCAGCGAAGGGCTCGCCTGCGGGCGTGCGTGGCTACCAACTCCTTGCGATCGTCAAGGCAGGCTCGTCATTCCAGCGGCTCGCCGACCTGAAGGGTCGTCGTGTGGCCCATACGTCGCCGTCGTCGAATTCCGGAAATCTTGCCCCGCGGGCGCTTTTTCCGGCCGAAGGACTGACCCCTGAAACCGATTATCGCCCGCTTATGTCCGGAGGCCACGACCGGTCGGTCCTCGGTGTCAATTCCGGCGACTACGATATGGGCGCGGTCGCCTCCGATGTCTTTGATCGCATGGCCACACGCGGCACTGTGCAAGCCGATGCCTTTCGCATCATCTATCGGTCGACCGTTTTTCCAACATCGTCCTTCGCTCACGCCCATGACCTCGCTCCCGCGCTCGCTGAGCGGATACGGCAGTGCTTCTACGACTACCGATTTCCTGCTGACATGAGCCGCGAATTCAACGGTGACGACCGCTTCCTGCCCATCACTTACCTCAGGGACTGGGCCCCGGTCCGCGAGGTCGCGGAAAAGACCAACACTCCGTATAACCGAGCAGCCTATGATGCCGAGGCCCGCCGCGAGGCCGATGCCGCCGCCCGACGCCTGCAGCAGCAGCAACAGCAACAGCAGCCGACCCCGGCCACACCTGCGACACCTCGCCCATGAACATGCAGCCAGACGCCGCGGCGGCGGCGGATCGCTCGCTTGTCATCCGCAACCTGACGAAGGAGTATCGGGCGGGCCAGCCGGTCCTCAAAGGCATTTCCGTAACGATTGAAGGACGGGGCGTTACCGCCATCATCGGGCCCTCGGGGACGGGCAAGTCGACCCTCATTCGTTGTATCAACCGGCTTGTCGATCCGACTGCCGGCGAAATCCTGTTCCAGGGCAGCGATCTGGCCAAACTTTCAGGCGTCGAGTTGCGCCAAGCGCGGCGACGCATCGGGATGGTTTTCCAGGAATACAATCTGGTCGAACGGCTTTCGGTCATCGAGAACCTTTTGTGCGGTCGCCTGGGCTACGTGCCCTGGTGGCGCACACTTACCCGCCGCTTTCCGGATGAAGATGTCGCGCATGCCTTTGAGCTTCTCGATGCGGTAGGCCTTGGCGACTTCGCTACCCGGCGCGCCGATGCCCTGTCCGGTGGCCAGCGCCAGCGCGTCGGCATCGCGCGCGCGATCATGCAGAACCCTGACGTCATTCTCGCCGATGAGCCGACCTCGTCGCTCGATCCGAAGACTTCGGTCGAGATCATGGAGATTCTCGACCGGCTTGCCGGCGAACGCGGCATTCCCGTTGTCGTCAACATTCACAATGTCGATCTCGCCAAGCGGTTTGCCTCGCGCATCATTGGCATGGCGCGCGGCACGATCGCGTTCGATGGCCCGCCAGATGCTCTGACCGAAGCGCATCTCATCGACATTTACGGTGGTGAGGGCTGGCTCGAATGACACCCGCTCGGACCCGCCGCGATGCTTTTCCAGTCAACTGGACCGCTCGCGCGCTTTGGTTGGCGCTTGTCGTCTATTGCGTCTACGCCGCTCAAATCCTTCAAATCACATGGTCGCGCTTCGTCATCGGCATGGACCAGGGCGCAACGTTCCTGGCTCGCATGTGGCCGCCGAATTTCGGCCCGCAGAAACTCGATCTCATCATTCAGGGCATGCTGGAATCCTTGCAGATCGCGTTCCTCTCGACGGCCGCTGGGATCCTCCTGGCGTTGCCCCTTGGCCTGCTCGCCGCACGCAACCTGATGCCGAGCCCGGTCTGCTGGGGCGCGCGCGGGCTCATTGCGCTTTGTCGCACCTTTCATCCGGTCATTGTCTCGATCCTCTTCGTGAAGGCCGTTGGATTTGGCGCATTGGCCGGCGTGCTCGCCCTCGTGGTTGCCACCTTGGGCTTCGTTGGCAAGCTCTTCGCGGAAGCGATCGAGGAAATCTCGATGAAGCAGGTTGAGGCGGTGCGCGCGACGGGCGCCAGCTTCGCATCCGTACTGATCATGGCGGTCGTGCCACAGGTGATGGCACGTTTTGTCGGTTTCGGTATCTATCAGCTCGATTCAAACCTTCGAAACTCAACCATGGTCGGCATCGTTGGTGGTGGCGGTATCGGTGCAACATTGTTCACCGCCTATCAGCGCTTCGACTATGACGTGGTTCTGGCCATTCTCATCGTCATCATCGCGCTGATCCTCCTGTTCGAACTGATCTCCACTCAGATCCGCAAGGTATTCCAGTGAGCAGCCCGAACTCACTGCCGGCCGGACCTGCGGGCAAAGAGGTGCGCCGCTGGACACGTTTCACCCCGGCGGAGCGGGTTGGACGTTCCTTGGTTTATCTCGCAGCGGTCATTGCCATCATCTGGTCGGTCAAGACCATCGAGGTCATTCCAGAATTCCTCTATGACGCGCCCGCGCAAACGCTCGACCTTTTTGCGCGGATGTGGCCGTTCGATTGGGCGTTCTGGCCGAAAGTGGTCGATGGCCTCATCGAGACGCTGCATACGGCAACGCTTGGTACCATCCTGTCGATCATCCTCGCGGTACCGATCGCGCTTCTTGCGGCGCGCAACATCACCCGATCGGTCGCGCTGAATTCCATCGCACATGTGCTGCTCGTGTCCTCGCGCTCGGTAAACTCGCTGATATGGGCGCTGCTTTTCGTCGCGATCTTCGGTCCGGGCGCGCTGGCCGGCACGCTTGCCATTGCCTTTCGCTCCATCGGTTTCGTCGGAAAATTGCTCGCGGAAGCGATTGAGGAGGCTCAGAAGGGCCCGATCGAGGCCCTCACTGCGGCCGGTGCCCCTCCTTTTGCCATCCTGACGAAGGGTTATTGGCCCCAGGTTGAACCAAGCTTTTGGTCAGTCGCCTTGTTCCGCTGGGACATCAACGTGCGTGAAAGCGCGGTTCTAGGGCTTGTCGGCGCGGGCGGCATTGGCGTTGCCCTCGATGCCGCCATCAACAACCTCTATTGGGACCAAGCAGGCCTTGTGCTGGCCACGATCTTTGCAGTGATCGTCGCAACCGAGATCGTCACGAGTTCGATCCGCTCGCGGATCATTCAGTAGGAACACGGGATCAGGCGGTTCATCGTCCCCGAGCGTCGTAACCCATGGCAAGACTGGTCGACCCGTCGCCTTCGCGCTCACGGGAGTCGCGCACCAAGTACGGACATGCCAAGCCAGAGACGACCCGCAGCTTCCTCGGCGTGGAACTCGACAACGCGTTGGATCTGTCCGAGCAGGTCCATCTCTGACGGATAGGCGGCGCGACGTGCGCACGCCGCGTCGCTGCCGTCCAATCGGGTCCCTCGCGAATATCTGCAGGTCCACGAGCGGGACTTCGGTCCGGCTCCCGCGCATCATCGGGTTCCGTCGGTCAGATGGGATTCCGATTGTCGACGGTCTCAGGCAAGGCCAGCGACCAGCGTGCCCGAGTTGCTTACGGCTCCAAAAACGCCGCCTTGCATCTTGACCATCTTGATCGCCGCCAAGTGATTGCCGTGGTCGGTCGCCCCGCAGCAGTCCTCGAGCAAAAGGCACTCGAAACCGCGGTCGTTGGCCTCGCGCATCGTCGTGTGAACGCAGACATCGGTGGTGATGCCGGTGAGGATCAGATTGCGGATACCGCGCTGGCGCAGGATCAGTTCGAGGTCGGTGGCGCAGAACGAGCCCTTGCCAGGCTTGTCGATGATGGTCTCGCCAGGAAGCGGCTTCAGCTCGTCGATGATCTCCCAGCCGGGTTCGCCACGCACCAGGATCTTCCCGCAGGGTCCCGGATCGCCGATGCCGGCCCCGATCTGCTGCGATCGCCACCGCTTGTTGGCAGGCAGGTCCGCCAGATCCGGCCGGTGTCCCTCGCGGGTGTGGATCACCCAGTAACCCTTGTCCCGCATGGCGGCGAGAACCCGCTTGATCGGCTCGATCGGTGCCCGGGTGAGCGACAGGTCGTAACCCATGGCGTCCACATAGCCCCCCTTCCCGCAGAAGTCCGTCTGCATGTCGATGACGATGAGGGCCGTGTTGGCAGGGCCCAGGGCGCCGTCGAACGGCCAGGCATAGGGGTCTGATGCAATCGTCGGCATGGGGTTGACCTTGGTAGCGCGGCATTGATGCCCAGCCTCAGCAAGGGGCGTGCCTCTTGGCATCGCTCTTGCGGTCCCAGGGCCAAAGCCCGGAAAAGCCCGATGCACGCCGGGCACCATGCACACGGTTTGTGCAGAATGGCGCGCATAGAGGAGTCATTGCATGCAATCGGCCCGCCTCTCCCGCTATGCCTGGATGGCCGTGGGCCCGCTCGCGCTGTTTCTGGTCTGGTATGCCGTGCATCTCGCCGGGCTGGTGACCCCGAAGCTCCTCCCCTCGCCGGTCCGCACGCTGCAGTCCGTCTGGACCCATACGACGACAGGCGGGATGGGTGCCGACTTCCTGCGCACGCTGTGGCGGACGCTGCAGGCCTTCGTCATCGCCGCCGCCTTCGGCGTGCCGATCGGCATCATCATCGGCGCGAGCGAAAAGCTCTACCGCTCCATCGAGTTCCTCATCGACTTCTTCCGCTCGACGCCGGCCACGGCGATGTTCCCGCTGTTCATGATCATCTTCGGTCTCGGGGACTTCTCGAAGATCGCGGTTGCGGCCTTCGCCGCCTGGCTCGTCGTTCTGTTCAACGTCGCCTATGGGGTGATGAACGCCCGGCAGACGCGCATCCTGGCAGCGAAGGTGATGGGCGCCTCGCGCGCCCGCATTTTCAAGGACGTGATGTTCTACGAGTGCCTGCCGCAGACCTTTGTCGGCCTGCGCACTGCGGTGTCCCTCGCGCTGGTCGTCATCGTCGTCGCGGAGATGTTCATCGGGTCCGACGACGGCCTCGGCAAGCGCATCATCGACAGCCAGATCACCTTCGACCTGCCGCAGCTCTACGGAACCATCCTCGTCAGCGGAATCCTCGGCTACGGCCTCAACCTCATCTTCCTCGGGCTTGAGAAATGGCTCGTCCATTGGTCTGGCCGCGCCTGAAGCCCGCGCAACCCCAGGAGTTATCGATGACTAAGAGACGCGAATTCATTCTTGGCCTCGGGGCCGCCATGGTCGCATCCGGCGCCCCCCAGGCGCCTGCACTGGCCCAGGCGCGCGACAAGGTCGTCGTTTCCTGGCTGCCGATCATGCAGACCATGGCCTTCTACGTGGCGCAGGAAGAAAAGCTGTTCGAGAAGGCCGGCATCGAGATCGAGGCGGCCCGTTTCCAGGCGCCGAACCAGATCATCGACAGCCTCGTCTCGGCGCGCGCCGATGTCGGTGCACCCGGGGCAGCGGCGGGAATATCGGTCCTCGCCGAGAGCCAGTTCCCCGGTACTTTCAAGGTCTTCGGCCTGCAGGGCGGCGGTATCGGCGTCAACCGGATCAATGACGGATTGATCGTCGCCAACAGCTCGACCATCGCCTCCTTCGCTGATCTGAAGGGCAAGACCCTCGGCCATCTTCCGGGCATCCAGTGGCGGACCATCTCCCGACACATGGTTCGCAAGGCCGGTCTCGACCCTGACAAGGACGTGAGACTGGTCGAACTCGCCGTCGGCCTGCAGGTTCAGGCGGTCATCGCCGGCTCGGCGGACGCGACCCTGTCGCTTGAGCCCGTCGGTTCGATCGCGGTCGCGCTCGGCGAGGCCAAGCGCGCCATGACCAATCCGGTGGCCGCCGTGATCGCCGATCCCTTCTATTCCGGCTGCTCACTGCTCACGACCAAGTTCATCAAGGACAGGCCGGCGGTCGCCCGCCGGGTGGTCGATGTCCTCGACGAGGCGACGCGGATCGCCGAGATGCAGTATGAAAAATACCGCCCGATCCTGCCCAGATTCACGCCCGTCCAGGCTGGCCAGATCGGCATCGTGGCGCAACCCTACCTGCGCGCATGGCGTGATCTGAACGAGACCGACCTGAAGTCCTATCAGGCGCTCGTCGACGTGTTCCTGGCCGAGGGCGCGCTGAAGACGCCCATGAAGGTCCAGGACATCATCCTGAAGCCCTCGGACCTCACCTGATGACCATGGCGCAGAGGCAGCGGCAGGAGGCGGCGCCCGCCGGCGCCTCCTTTCCCGACCTGCGGTGGTTTCCACCGGGGACCCACATCACCGTCCGGGGGCTGAAGAAATCCTTTGACGGCAATCCGGTCTATGTCGGCTTCGACATCGACCTGCCGAAGGGCAAGATCGTCTCGATCTTCGGACCCAACGGCTGCGGCAAGTCGACCTTCATCAACATGGTGGCCGGCCTTCTGCCTATCGATGCCGGTCAGATCCTTTTCGAGGGCAAGACCATCGCCGACACCCGCATCGGCTATGTCTTCCAGAACTACCGCGAGGCCCTGTTCCCCTGGCTGCGCGCCATCGACAATGTCCACTATCCGCTGCGCCTGATGGGCATCCCCAAGGCGGAACGCGACCGTCGGATCGCGGAACTGGTGGCCGGGTTCGATCTGAAATTCGACCTGAACCGCTATCCCTACCAGTTGTCGGGCGGTCAGCAGCAGACCGTGTCGATCATGCGGTCACTGGTGATCGAGCCGGAGGTCCTGTTCCTCGACGAGCCCTTTTCCGCCCTCGACTACGAGATGACGCTGATCATGCGCGACCAGTTGCAGAAGGTGCTGGTGGCCCGCGGCGTTACCACGGTTCTGGTCAGCCATGATCTGGAGGAGGCGGTCTATCTCGCCGACAAGGTGCTGATGCTGACGCGTCGCCCCTCGCGGATCGCCGACTACATGGATGTCGACCTGCCGCGCCCACGCGATCCCTCGACCCTGACCGACGCCCGCTTCATCGAGCTCAAGGCGCGTACGCTGGAGGTCTTCCAGAACGCAGTGAGGGCCAGCTGACCATGAGCGACAACGCCGACAAGGGCCCGCCCTATCGCGGCTACCACGACATCGGCGGCCTGCCCGGCGGGCCGGTCGCCTGTGTGGAGCGCCCCTTCGACGACTGGCAGAAGCTGTCGGAAGCCATCCGCGGCGCGCTGGAGCAGAAGAACCGCACGGTCTCGCTCGACGAGATCCGCCGCGTCTTCGAGAGCTTCGGCGAGCACCTCTACGAGACCCTCGGCTTCTACGAGCGGCGGGCCGAGGCGCTGACGATCCTTCTGACCGAGAAGGAGATCGTCACCCGGGAAGAGGTGCTGGCCCGCATGGACGCCATCGCCGCCGCGCGCGGCCAGCGGGTCGACCACGCCGCCCGGACGGTGGAGGCGACGTGATGCCGCGCTTCTCGCCTGGAGACCGCGTGACGGTGCTGGATCTCGGCAAGCCGGGCCATGTCCGTATTCCCTGGTTCATCCGACACAAGACCGGCCGGATCGAACGCTATTGCGGTGCCTATCCCAACCCGGAAGACCTTGCCTTCGGGCGTCCCGGCCTTCCCGTCATCGATCTCTATCGCGTCCATTTTCCGCAGACTGCCCTGTGGCCCGATTATGCGGGCGCTCAGGGCGACACACTCGAAATCGAGGTCTACGACCACTGGCTCGAGCCGGCGGGGCCCCTGACATGACACCCGAACCCATCGGCTACTCGGCGGATGCCGTCGATCCCTCACGACCCGTCGTCGAGGGACACGAGGGCGCGGACTACTACGCCCTGATGACGGAGGCCCTCCACAAGATCCTGCTGGAGAAGCAGGTTCTCGCCCCCGCGGACACCGACCGCGTCATCGCCGCGCTGGAGGCGCCGAACGTCACCTGGGGCGCACGGATCGTCGCCCAGGCCTGGAAAGATCCTTCCTACAAGGCACGCCTGCTGGCCGATGGATCCGCTGCCGCGCGGGAGATGGGCTACACCATCAAGGAGGCGAAGCTGGTGGTGGTCGAGAACACCGCCGCCCTGCACAACATCATCGTCTGCACGCTGTGCTCCTGTTATCCGCGCTCGCTCCTCGGGCAGCCACCCTGGTGGTACATCTCCAAGAACTACCGGGCGCGGACGGTGCGGGAGCCGCGCGCTGTCCTCGCCGAGTTCGGTGTGGCAATCCCCCCGCCGATGGAGGTGCGCGTCCACGATTCCAACGCCGACATGCGCTATCTGGTCCTCCCGAAAGCGCCGTTGCACACCACCGAACGGCCTTTCGAAGATCTCGTCCGGCTCGTCACTCGCAACATGCTGATCGGCACTGAACTGGTCGAGCCATACCGCTAGCTGCTCTGCAACGGCGTCTGTGTTGACGCCGGCGCCGGTGCAGGGCCAGCGCGCGGGATGATGGGCAAGCGCCACAATATCCGCTGACCTTGCCCTCGGTTTCTATCCAGCCTTGAGTTCGTTCCGGCGGCTGGTTGAAGCGCTACCCGATTCTGGGCCAGCCGGAAGGGTCTCGCCGAGGCATCGGCGCACATGCTGCGAAAGGAAGCCTGACGGCAAGCGCCGGCCTCGCACCTTTGCTTCCAACTCGCCTCAAACCCGCATTCTTACCGGGTTGCAAGGGCGGGATGGTGGGGGAAGCAGGACTCGAACCTGCGAAGGCGTAGCCAGCGGATTTACAGTCCGCCCCCTTTGCCGCTCGGGACATTCCCCCGTCCCAGTCCCGTGCAGCCGTGGCCGCAGGGCGTGGCGCGCTTGATAGGGACGCCCCCCTTCCCTGTCAACCGGCAAAGCTTCATCGCGGCGCGAAGCCATTGCGAAGGACCGCGCCGCATGGGATGAGGGCGCATGACGACATCGCCTCCCAGGGGCCCGAAGAAGCCCTTCCGCCCCTTCTCCAAGCCCGGCAAGCCGTTCAAGGGCCGCGGTGGCCGCGTGCTGCGCGAGCCCGCCCCCGAATTCGCCACCGGCACCGTCCTGCTCTATGGCTGGCACACCGTGTCGGAGGCGTTGCGCAACAAGGACCGCCGGATCCGGCTTCTGCTCGCCACAGAGAACGGCGCCAAGCGGCTTGACGAGGAGGGCATCGCCCACGAGGCGACCATCGTGCCGGTGCGCGACATCGACAGGCGCCTGGCGGCCACACCGGACGCCGTGCATCAGGGCCTCTTCGCCGAGGCCGATGCGCTCGATCCGCCCTATATCGAGACCATGCCGGCGGAGGGCGTGCTGCTGCTCCTCGACCAGATCACCGACCCGCATAATGTCGGCGCCATCGTCCGCTCGGCGGCGGCCTTCGGGGTGAAGGCCATCGTCACCACCAACCGCCACTCCCCGGAGGCCACGGGCGTCCTCGCCAAGAGCGCCTCGGGCGGCCTCGAACATGTGCCCTTCGTCACGGTGCAGAACCTCTCCCGCGCCATGACCGATCTCCGGAAGCGCGGTTTCCAGGTCATCGGCCTCGACAGCGAGGGCGAGGCGGATCTCGACGCGGTCACGCTGCGGGAGCCCGTGGCGCTGGTGCTCGGCGCCGAGGGCAAGGGACTGAGGCAGCTGACGCGCGAGACCTGCGACACGCTGGCCCGCATCGACATGCCGGGCGCGATCAAGAGCCTCAACGTCTCGAATGCGGCGGCGCTGGCGCTCTATGCGGTGACGACGCGCCTCGGCCTCAGGCGCTGATCAGGGGCGCGGCGGGCGCTGGCGCGGCTGCTGCAGGAGCGGACCGTCAAGGGTGATCACCCGGGCCTCTGAGCCGCTGGGATAATAGGGCTGCCGCCGCTCCATGGCGGGGCGTGCGGGTGCACCGGTCACGGCATAGGCGCCCGACCTCGGCCGGCCCGGGCGGACCGGCTGCACATGGGGCGGATGGGTATAGATCGGCGGCTGATACATCGGCAGGTATTGCCGGTAGTCGACCACGGGCGCGCGCTCACGCCAGACGCCAGCGCGGACCCGGCGCACCGGGCAGCCCGCACAGTCATAGAGATGGCGGGTGACGATGTCGCCGCCCCTGCCCCGTTCGTCGGTGATGGTGATGGTCCGCGTCTGGCCGTAGGCCGCACCCGGAGCGAGGGCGAGGCCCAGCGGTACGGCAACCAGCGGCAGCGCCAGCGCGACAAACCGCCAAAGGGATGATCGGCACGACACAGGCGTCTTCATCGAACACTCCGCCACGACCCCACACTCGCAGGATAGATGGCGGCGCCGCGCGGGGAAACCGCAGGGCCGGTCTCCGCCGCCGTCACTTTCGGACATGATGAATCGCGCCGGCGAGGCGTGTAGGGTCAGCGACCGGCCAGACCGGCGACCACCGCCC
>JAIEPJ010000128.1 GCA_019749835.1 Phreatobacter sp.
CGCGCAGGTCGCGGATCGAGTTGATGCCGTTGCGGACGGCCATGCCGTCGGCGCCGTAGCTCTTGTCGAGCTGGAACAGCTGGGTGGTGGCGATGCCATTGGCGTTCCAAACGATCCAGGTCTCCACCGTGGTGGCGGCGCACTGGATGTCGCCCGAGGCAATGGCGAGGTGGCGGCTCGCCTGCGGGATCTTCCGGATCGTCACATCGAGGCCGTTGCGGGCGAAAATGCCGGCTTCCTTGGCCAGCGTCAGCGGCGCGAAGCCGGTCCAGCCGGAAATGCCGATATTGACCTTGGTCTGGGCGCTGGCAGGGCCGGCAAGAGCCAGGCCGACAACAAGGGCAGCGCCGGCCAGAAGGCCGCGCAGGGTGGACGGTTGCGACATCGTCGTTCTCCTCTGGCGGTCCTGGCGAAGAGGACCGCTTCTGACATCAGTCTAGGGGTGCTGTTCCATGCCGTGGCATACGGATATCTACGTAAGACACGCAGATTCCTGTGCAGCGCAGCACGGGGCTGCGCCGCAGGTCACGGCATGGGGGCGCCGGCGAGGCCGGCGCGCCGAGGGCTCAGGTCTTGACCCAGGCGGGAGCGGCGAAGCGGAACTGGTCGAGCGTGTTCTCGGCGATGCGGAACCACAGGTTCGAATCGTCGGTGAACTTCTTCCAGCTGTCGTAGACGGTCTTGAATTCCGGGCTCCTCGCGGCGAAATCGTCCAATGTCTCGACGGTCGCCTTGAGGCAGGCGTCGAGAACCGGGCGCGGGAAGGCGCGCAGCTGGGCACCGGCCGCCACCAGCCGGCGCAGGGCCTCGGGGTTCTTGGCGTCGTAATTGGCCATCATCTGCACGCATTGCTCGCTGCCCGCCACCTCGTAGGCGGCCTTGAAGGCCGGCGGCAGTTCGGCCCATTTCGCCTGATTGACGAAGGAGGTGATCTGCGCAGCGCCTTCCCAGAAGCCGGGCGTATAGTAGAAGCGCGCCACCTTGGCGAAGCCGAGTTTCTCGTCGTCATAGGGGCCGATCCACTCGGCCGCGTCGATCGTGCCGCGCTCGAGCGAGGAATAGATGTCGCCGGCCGCGATCTGCTGGGGCACGGCGCCGAGCTTGGAGAGGACGGTGCCGCCGATGCCGCCGATGCGGAACTTCAGGCCCTTGAGATCCTCGAGCGTGTTGATCTCCTTGCGGAACCAGCCGCCCATCTGGACGCCGACATTGCCGCAGGGGACCGCGACGAGGCCGAACTTGGAGAAGACATCACGCATCAGCTCCTTGCCGCCGCCGGCCACCATCCAGGCCTGCTGCTGGCGGGTGTTGAGGCCGAAGGGCATGCCGCCGTCGAAGCCGATGGCCGGGTTGCGCCCGAAGAAATAGCTGGAGAGCGTGTGGGAACACTCGACCGTGGCATTCGACGTCGCATCGAAAACGCCGAGAGCCGGTACGATCTCGCCGGCGGCGAAAACCTGGATCTGGAACTTGCCCTCGGTGATCTGGCTGATGCGTTCGGCCATGGCCATGGCCGAGCCGTGGATCGTGTCGAGGCTCTTCGGCCAGCTCGTCACCATGCGCCAGCGCACGGTGGGAGTCTGGGCCAGGGCCGGCGCGGCGATCGTCGCTGCGGCAGCGCCCGCCGTCCCGGCCAGAAAGTGACGTCTCTTCATGATGGTCTCCCGTGTAATCGGCGTCGGTGGCACTTTCCCGTGCCTTCCTCGACGTTCCCCCAAAGACTGGTCGTGCGATGCGTCAGCGGCCGCCCTTCTTGCCGATGACCATGAAGCAATGGACGTAGTCCATGGCGTGGCCGGCGGGGTTCTGGGCGACGTCTGCCTCGTAGGCGCCGTAGAAGGCGTCGATGATGGATCCCCGCTCGTGGGCCGACCGCTTGGCGTCGAGAGCGCCGGCGAAGACGGTCTCGGACCAGGAGCGCAGGGTCGGGACATAGGCGCTGGCGAAGGCCGCAGCGTCCCCGTGCTTGGCGAAATCGGCCGCATAGGGGCAGGCCGTAAGGGTCGTCGAGATGTGATGCAGCCTGAGGCCGGCGCGGGAGACGGCCGAGCCCTTGTCGCGGAAGGGCGCGGCGAATTCGTCCGGTGTCTTGTAGAACTGCTGGAAGGTCGCGCCCCGATATTCCGCCTCGGTGATGCGGCCCTTGGTCCACAGGTCGCGCCAGTGGCGGGCGAAGGAGTCGAACATGTTCACGCCGCCGGTATGGCCGAGATAGCGACCCTGCTCGTCGGCGCAGAAATTGGCGAGGACCAGCGTGCCGCCGGGGGCGAGCTCGCGCGCGCGTGCGAGCAGGATGGTGTCCCAATCAGCCATGGCCTGGCGGCGGAACAGCGCCTGTTCGGCGACCGTCGCGCCGACCGCCTGGACATGGTCGGCGATGAGCCCGGGCCGCTTGCTCAGCCAGTGCATGGCGGTGGCGGAAAAACCGAGATGCAGCGTGCCGTCCGGGACGATCTGCTTGTAGAAGCTCGTCCCCGAGCCGGAGATGTAGAGGTTCGGGGTCTCGGCGAGCGGCGTTTTCGACTGGTCGCCGAGGAGGCCCTGGGTGAGCCGGAACAGCGCCGAGAAGTCGTTGTGCGGCAGGTCGGTATAGGTGATCTGGATGGCGCGGTCGGGCGCCCTTTGCCGTACGGCCTCAACGAGGCGGCGCATCATGTCGAGGGAGGTACCCCCGTCAGCAGCGCCATAGTCGCAGACCGAGAAGGCCGTCTTGGCAGGCTTGATCGCCATGCTCCCGAGCGCCTCGACGACCAGGTCGCCGGCCTTGTCGATGACGGCCTTGGCACCCACGGTGTTGGAGGAATAGTAGCCGGCGCCGCGCATCGCGATCACCTGGGCCGAAGCCTTGCCTGCCATGCGCATTCCCCTTGGTGCGGCTTTCGAAGAACAGCCTATCTGCAATGGTCGGTGACGCAACGCCAAAACATCTTCGGTATTCTCCGGATCAGTCGTTGTCGGTGAGCCCGGCGCCAGCACCGAGCACCCGAGACAGGGCGGAGGCAGGAACATAGGTCCTGGCGGCCAGCACCTCGAGCGCGGCGAGCACCGCGGTCGCCACGGCGGCGCGGGTCGCCGTGCCCTCGCCCAAAGCCTGCATCTCCGTCTCCAGCCGCGCCAGAACCTGCGCTTCCAGTGCCGCGTCGCCAGGCGCGGGGCTGTCGAGCCCGAGAACGAGAGATGGCCAATCGCCGCCCGACCTGGCGATCCGGCGCGCCGCCCGGCCGATCTCCTCCGCGCCGCCCCAGGACAATCCCGCCCCCCGCGCCGCCTTGGCAGCGAGAGTCTCGACCTCGTTGAGCGACATCTCGATCAGGCCTGCCATCACGAAAAGAACCTCATGAGGCCATGCGCTCCGCTTCGCTCTTGCAGATCTCCTCAGGGAACGGCGCATCGGCGAAGAGGGAGATCCGCAGCCATCGGTCGGAGCGCGGGTCGAAGCGGCTGGCGCCGAAAAAGGCGAGCTTGGCCCGCAGCAGATCGACCGGCCGCATGGTGGCCCCGACGAGATTGTCGCGCACCTCGGCATAGGGATGGCCGATGGCGATCTGGACCCGCCGCACCACATGGCGGAAGTCCGGCCGCCGCATCAGGAACGCGGCGACCGGTTCGTCCTGGGGCGCCGCCAGAAGGGCCGCCTCGAGCCGGCTCACGTCACGGGCCACCGCCAGGGGCTGTTCGCGTTCAGCGCCGTCCTCTGCCCCGCGCTCGCCGAGCCGCGGCTCCAGTTTCTCCTCCGAGACATACCAGAACCTGGCCTCGCTGGCCGGATCGGAGAAGTCGAACCGACGCACCCAGGCGTAATGGGTGGCCAACTGTGCAACGAGGGCGCCAACGGTCATCGTCCCGTCGATGCGGAAGACGGTGTCCTCGTCGGCCTGCATGGTCTCGGCGAGATCATCGACCAGGGCGCCGTGCGGCTCAAGCAACAGCGCCACCACCGCCTCCTGGCCTTCCACCGAGAGCGCGTCGCAGGCGTGACGATAGAGCGCATTCCAGGGAGCGGGCCCGGACAGGAGCGGTCCGGCGGCCGCGGCCAGGGCGGCGAGATCATCGGCGAGCACTGCAACCCGCGGCGCCTGCACCGGGTCCTCGGTGTGCCAGCGGCTCACGGTCTGGCGCATCGCCGCCAGCGCCGCAAGGAAAGCCGCCTGTTCGGCGGGGCCGGCATCCGCCAGCCCGCGCACCCGTGCCAGGGCCGTCTCGCGGGCATGAAACCAGCGGTGGACCAGGAGGGGATGACGAACCAGGAAGGGCGCCATTCCGAGGCCGGTGGAATTGCCGACGCCGAGGCTGCGCCGCAAGGCCGGATCGAGGGTGGTCGCCCGTGCCCCGCCCTGCGCTGCGGCGACATGTTCGACAAGGTCGAGCGTGAAGGCCCGGATGAGCCAGACGGCGAGCATCTCGGCGCGGAACGGACCGGCGAGCTCGGTGCGGCCGGCGATGCGGTCGCGGTCGGCGATGCCGAACTTGCCGTTGCCGTAGACGGCGGTGGTACGCATCAGATAGCCGACGCTCGCCAGCAGATCCGCATCCGGCTGATCGCCGCTCGCGAGGCTTTCGGCCACATGGGCGAAGAGACGGACACTCTTGTTGGCGCGGGCCAGCACCAGATCGCGCTCGGTGAAGCGGCCGGCCTCCTGGCGCGGGGCATTGGCGCGCAGCCGGGCGATCTCGGCGGCGTCGGGGACACCGTCATAGAGGACATAGCTCGTGTCCCAGGCCTCGGCGATCACGCGGTCGGTGCGCATCTCGTCGGCCAGCGGCGTCGAGAAGGCGACCAGCGAATAGGTGCTCGCCGGCGCGACGACGGTCAGCACGGCATGGCCGAAGCCTTCCGGATCGATCTCCCAGGCGGTTCGGCGATAGGACCAGCCCTCACCTTCCACCCGCCGCAGCAAGGCGCGCAGGAAGCTCAGGCGCGTCGGATGGGCGGCGCCAAGGCGGTCGAGCCGCATCACCTCGTCAGGCGGGCGGAGGGCCATCGTCATGCGCCCTGCCCCGCCAGCCGCAGCAGCATGGCCTGCGTCGCCTCGTCGACCTCGACGCCCTCGGCCGCGATGCGGGCGCGCGCCGCGGCCCGCCGTCCACCGGGCAGCCGCCCGCCGGTCTCGGCGCCCAGCGCCTCCACCACGATGCCGAGCCGGTCGGCGAAGGCGCCACCGGAGGAGATGTCCGGCGCCAGCGCGATGAAGAACTGACCGGTCCTCGGCGGCCCGCCCGCGGGGCCGGAAAAGGGGCTCGCCTGGATCCCGGGAGTGGCACCCGCGAGGCAGGCGGCGAAAACCTCCACCAGCAGCGCCGCGCCGACGCCCTTGTAGCCGCCCGATGGCACCATCGTGCCCTTGAGGCCTTCCACCGGATCGGTGGTCGGCCGGCCCTCCGCGTCCAGCGCCCAGCCCTCGGGAATGGCCTCGCCGGATTTCGAACGCTTGATGACCTCGCTCTTGGCGATGACGCTGGCGCTCTGGTCGATGACGAAACGGGCGCCGCCGGCGCCGTCAGGAACCGCCAGGGACCAGGGATTGGTGCCGAGCACCGCCTTGCGGCCGCCCCAGGGGGCGATGGAGGCCGGTGCATTGGTGAAGCCGAGACCGACGAGACCGGCCGTGGCGATCCGCTCGGTGTGATAGGCAAGGATTCCGCAATTGTAGGAATTGCGGATGGCGAGGCTGGCGATCCCCTGGCTCCGCGCGGTTGCGATCAGGTCAGAGAGGCCGAGGTCGATGGCGGCATGGGCAAATCCCGAGCCGGCATCGACGACCAGGCTACCCGGGGCCGGCCGGGTGAGGACCGGCTCGGCCGCGCCGACCACCTTGCCGCAGGTCAGATGTTCGCAATAGACCGGCAAGTACATGAGGCCGTGGGAGCGGATGCCATCGCGCTCGGCACCGGCGAGGCCGGCGGCCAGCGCCCTCGCCTGCGCGTCGCTCGCCCCGTGCCGTCGCAGCGCCGCGGCGGCAAGAGATTCGATGGCATCGACTGTCATGCGCGGCATGTCATTACCTCAACCCGTCGGGGGCCGGCAGCCCCAATGGCCGCCGCAACCCTCATGCATGGTCTGCGCCAACGTCACCCCGGCGCCAGGGCCCGTCCCAGGAAGGTCATCCAGTTCTCGCCCATGATGCCGTCGACCTCGTCCTGTGCAAAGCCCGCGGCCCGCAGGCCGGCGGCGATGCCGGGAAAGTCGGCATTGCCGCGAAACCAGGCGGGCTGGGGCGGAAAGACCGGCGGTCCGTTGGGATTCGACGCGGTCTGGAAGGTCCAGCGCCCGTCGCGCATCCAGGCGACGGCGGAATCGGGCTGGTCCTGACAGAGGTCGGAACCGATGCCGATGCGATCAGGGCCGATCCTTTCGGCGAGGCGCGCCACCATGGCGGCGAACTCGGCGAGGGTGCAGGCGGAACCGCCGGCCAGGTGGTGCGGATAGAGCGACAGGCCGAGGAGACCGTCATGGGCGGCCAGCGCGTCGATGACGCGGTCCGAGACATTGCGCGGCGTGTCGCGCCACCAGCGGGGATTGGCGTGAGAGACCGTCACCGGGCGGGCCGAGCGTTCGATCGCCTCGATCGTGGTGCGCTCGCCGGCATGGGACATGTCGATGACCATGGCGAGGCGATTCATCTCGGCGATGACCTCACGGCCCATGCGGGTGATCCCGCCGTCCTCGAATTCCTGCCAGCCCGCACCGAGGAGCGACTGGTTATTGTAGGTCAGCTGGAGAAAGGTCAGGCCGCAATCGCGCAGCACCTCAAGCAGGCCGAGATCGGCCTCGATCGGCGACGGGTTCTGCATGCCGAAGAGGATGGCGGTGCGACCGCTGGCCCGCGCGGCGGCAATATCGGCGACGGACCGCGCCTTGACGATGAGGTCGGCATGGTCGGCGAGCCGCCGGTTCCAGGCGACGAGCAGATCGACCGTCGCACGGAAGTTCTCGTGGTAACCGACGGTGGCATGGACCGCATCGACGCCGCCGGCCCGCATCTCCTCGAAGATCCTGCGTGACCAGTTCGCATATTGGGCGCCGTCGACCACAAAGGGTCGCTGGCGGGAGGGTGGAACCGGCATGACGGAGGCCCATTGGACTGGCGGGGACGTCGAGTTGCCGCCACGTTAGAACGGTGCGCGCCCGGCAGACCAGTGCATGACCTGCGGGGCAGGTGCCGTGCCGGCGAGGTCCTCGAACCGCGGTGGTCGCCAGACCCGCCGTCCGGCTCACTCGACAGCGCCATGGCCTTGCGGCTTACTCCCACGGCCTTCGGGCACGGCAGGCATCGCGCCGCCGCGAACAATGTCGAGGACAGACCATGGACATCCGCCGCTGCGGTTCGATCGATTCCCGCCGTCCCCCGACCGACTGGTTCACCGGCAGCGTCTGGCAGGACCCCATCGTGGAGGCGGAAGCGCCGGCCCGCGTCCGCGCCGCGGTGGTGCGCTTCGACCCCGGCGCCCGCACCAACTGGCACACCCATCCGCTCGGCCAGACGCTCTTCGTCATCGAGGGCAGCGGCCTCGCCCAGACCCTGGGCGGTCCAATCCAGGAGATCCGCGCCGGCGACACGGTCTGGATCCCGCCGGGCGAGAAGCACTGGCATGGCGCCGCCCCCGGCACGGCGATGACCCATATCGCCATCCACGAGGCGCTCGACGGCAAGCATGTCGACTGGATGGAACCGGTGACCGACGCGCAGTATGCCGGCGGCTGAGGCCGGCCTCACCGACCGGCCGCAGGGAAACACGACCATCCTCTGGCCGGTCGTAATGGCGGCCCCGGCAGGACTCGAACCTGCGACCAACAGCTTAGAAGGCTGTCGCTCTATCCAACTGAGCTACGGGACCGGACCCGGCCGCCGCCTGAACCCTCAATGGGTCCAGGCGCCGACCCGGTTGAACTTGAAATTGTCGGAATAGGCGGCGAGCCGGCGCTTGGGCGCCTCGGCCTCGGCGACCTGATAGGCGATGCCGTTCTTCTCGGCATAGGCGACCGCCTCGTCCCGCGTGGCGAAGGTCAGGCGGACCTGCTGGGCCATGTCGGTGGCGCTGGTATAGCCCATCAGCGGCTCCACCGTGCGCGGCGCCTCGGGCTCGAATTCGAGACGCCACTGGTCGGTCTTGGCGAGACCCGACTGGGTCGCGGTCCTGGCGGGCTTGTAGATACGGGCGACCACGTCATTCCTCCGGATCTGGTCGGGGCGACTGGATTCGAACCAGCGACCTAGAGTACCCAAAACTCTCGCGCTACCAGGCTGCGCTACGCCCCGTCAGGCTTGGCAATAGCCGAGGGATGCGACAGCGGCAAGCACGATGCCGCAGGCTCAGCCGCGGAAGAAGGGATGCTCGACCCTGTCGCCCGCGGCGATGCCGAGGCGGCGCGACGTGCCGCCGATGACCTCGAGCACGCCCTTGACCGGACCGTTCGAGGAAATGGTCGCCTCCGACAGGGGCGTCGTGTTCTCGGCAATGTGGTTGATGACGCCGTTGGCGCGGATGAAGATCATGTCCAGCGGGATGTAGGTGTTCTTCATCCACATGGTGACCTCGGTCTCGCGGGTGCCGAAATCGAAGAGCATGCCGCGGCCATCGGGCAGTTCGCGGCGGAACATCAGTCCGCGCGAGCGGGTCTCGGGGGTGTTGGCGATTTCCAGCACGAAGGGATGGCTGACGCCGGCCCGTGTCACAATGGTCAGGCGGCCCGTATCGGCCCGCGCCAGCGCAGGGGCCACCGGCAGGACGAAGGCTGCGGCGAGAAGATTGCGGCGATCGATCATCATGGCCGCTGTTCTAGCCCGTCAGTGGGAGGCTGGAAAGGGCGCTCCGTCCGGACGCACCTCGGCGGCCATCAGTCCCTTGGAACCGTCGCCGAACCGGACCAGGACCCATTGTCCTGGCCGCAGCTCGGTCATGCCATAGCGGCGCAGCGTCTCCATGTGCACGAAGATGTCCGGCGTGCCCGGACCGCGCGACAGGAAGCCGAAACCGCGCAGGCGGTTGAACCATTTCACCTCGGCGCGCTCCAGCCCGCTGGTCGGAACCACGGCGACATGGGTGCGGGCCGGTGGCATCTGGGCCGGATGAATGGCGGTCGAATCATCCATCGAAAGGACGCGGAAGGCCTGGAGCCCGCGGGCCCTGGCCGTCGCCTCGACGACGATACGGGCGCCCTCGTGGGCAGTCTGGAAGCCGTCGCGGCGCAGGGTCGTCACGTGCAGGAGCACGTCCGATCCACCCTCGTCGGGAACGATGAAGCCGTAACCCTTGGCGACATCGAACCATTTGATGGCGCCTGAAATCTCGACCAGATCGACGGGTGCGGCTTCCGCAGCGGACGAAACCTCCGCCCGCATCGCCAGCGCGCCCTTTCCGCCGAGGCCGTCTGCATCGGAACCGTCCGACGTCATCACTCTCACCGCCGCGCTATCGGGATCGTGGCCTCGATCCCGCCCCACCTGATTCTTGGTACAAAGGATAGCACCCGTCGGGCATCGGCAAAGCCCAAAATGCAGCCGTCACGCGTCTTCCCCATCACTTTGGTGGATGAGCTGTTGATGACGTTACGACAGGTGTTCGATGCCGAGGCGATGGGCGAGACCTTGGAGGACTTCGCCGATATCCGCGCGAATGACGAGATGGGCTGCATGGTCGAGCGGCGTCTCCTCTCGATTGATGATGACCAGCTGCGCACCGCTGTCGCGGGCGGCGACCGGCAGTCCGGCAGCGGGATAGACGACGAGCGAGGTCCCGATGGCGAGGAACAGGTCGCAATCGGTGGACCATTCGGCGGCCTGGCGCATCTTCAGCTCCGGCATGGCCTGGCCGAAGGAGATGGTGGCCGATTTCACCGGCCCGCCGCAGGCCTCGCAATCCGGCGGCTCGCCACCCGTCGCCTCAAAGCGCTGACGCACCCAGGAGAGTTCATGGCGCCGGGCGCAGGACAGGCAGGTCGCATAGGTGCCGTTGCCGTGGATCTCGATCAGATGGGCGTCGGCGACCCCGGACTCCTGGTGCAGGTTGTCGATGTTCTGGGTGATGATGCCGGCAAGCCGGCCGGCACGGATCAAGGCCGCTAGGGCGAGATGGCCACGCGCCGGCGCTGCCCCGCGATAGCTGTCATCCATGGTGAACTTGCGCCGCCAGGCCTCCGCCCGCGCTTCGCGGCTCGCCATGAAGGCCTGGAAGGGGATCGGTTTGTTCTGCGTCCATAACCCGCCGGGCGAGCGGAAATCGGGAATGCCGCTCTCGGTGGAAATGCCCGCGCCGGTGAAGGCCACCGCGCGGCTGGACTGCCGTATGAGACTTGCCAGATCGTCCGTGGCAGTCTTCAACTCCGCATCCGTCATCGACACCTCCGGCAAGAACGAGGGCTTCCCATGCGCTACCTGCACACCATGGTCCGTGTGACCGATCTCGACCAGTCGCTCGACTTCTACTGCAACAAGCTCGGCCTGGTTCAGGTGCGCAAGAACGATTTTCCGCAGGGCAAATTCACGCTCGTCTTCCTCTGCGCGCCGGAGGACAAGGCGGCGGCGGAGGCAGACATCGCCGCGGGTCGGCGCGACGCGCCCATGCTCGAGCTCACGTATAACTGGGACCCGGAAGCCTATACGGGCGGGCGCAATTTCGGCCACCTCGCCTATGAGGTCGACGACATCTACGCCACCTGCGAGCGGCTACAGAAGGCCGGCGTCATCATCAATCGCCCGCCGCGCGACGGCCGCATGGCCTTCGTGCGATCGCCCGACAACATCTCCATCGAGATCCTGCAGAAGGGCGAGGCCAAGCCCGCCGCCGAGCCCTGGGCCTCCATGGCGAATACCGGGGTCTGGTAATCCCTTGCTGCCGCTCAACGTCAACGTCCTCGATACCGGCACGCCACCGATCCCGGCGGCGCGCGCCTGGATGGCCTCCTATGACGGCGCCGCCGGACCGCCGATCGACCTGTCGCAGGCCGCGCCGGGATCGCCGCCGCCCCCTGCCCTGCTCGACAGGCTCGCCGCCGCCGCGGGTCGGCCGGACGTCGCGCGCTACGGCGCCATTCTCGGCGATGCGCCGCTCCGCGAGGTCTATGCGGCAGAAGTGGCCAGCCTCTATGGCGGCGACATCTCCGCTGCCGACATCGCCATCACCGCCGGCTGCAACCTCGCCTTCCTGGCCGCCGTGCTGGCGGTGGCGGGGCCAGGAACGTCGGTGATCCTCCCCGCCCCCTGGTATTTCAACCATCAGATGACGCTGCAGATGCTCGGCATCGGCGTCCAGCCCCTCGCCTGCCGGCCCGAGGCCGGTTTCGTGCCCGATCCTGCCGCCGCCGAGGCGCTGATTGACGCCACCACACGCGCCATCGTGCTGGTGACACCGAACAACCCGACCGGCGCGATCTATCCGGAGGGCGTCGTCGCCGCCTTCGCGGCCCTGGCTCGCCGGCGGGGCCTCGCCCTGATCATTGACGAAACCTATCGGGACTTCCTCGCGGCCGGGACCAACCGGGCCCATGGGCTTCTCGCCGCCCCCGACTGGCGCGAGACCGTCATCCAGCTCTACTCCTTTTCCAAGGCCTATGCGGTGCCCGGCCACCGTATCGGCGCGATCACCGCGGGGCCGCAGGCCATGGGGCAGATCCTCAAGGTTCTCGACAGCTTCCAGATCTGCGCCGCCCGCCCCGCCCAGGAGGCGCTCGCCTGGGGGATCACCGGCGTCGGCGACTGGCGGACGGAGACCCGGGCGACAATCAACGGCCGGATCGCCGCCTTCGAGACCGTCGTGAAGGCCTGCGCGGGCTGGACCATCTCGTCCATCGGCGCCTATTTCGCCTATGTGCGCCATCCCTTTGTGGGGATCGGGGAGGAACGGGTCGCCGAAGCGCTCGCCCGGGAGCGCGGCGTCCTCGGCCTGCCGGGCAGCTATTTCGGCCCCGGCCAGGACGACCACCTGCGCTTCGCCTTCGCCAATGCGGACGAGGCCGCGATCGCCAGCCTTCCCGGTCGGCTCGCGGGCCTTTCGCCGTGAGGGCGCCTACATCTCCATGACCGCCTGGACGCCGGGCACGGCCTTGATGGCGCCAGCGATCTGCGGCGAGACCGCGAAGCGGCCGGGCAGTTTCACCTCGACCTCGCTCGCCGCATCGGCGAGGCGAAGCACCAGGCTCACCTCGCCGTCGCCCTTGACCGGCAGGCGACGGGCGATCGAGTCGATCGCCGCGAGATCCTCGACGAAGACGCGAAAGCCCTTCTGGACACGCACGGCCGCGGCATCGAGCGGCTCGACCGACTGGATGCGTACACGAACGTCGTCGCCCTGCAGCTCGGCGCCGACGGCCAGCAACACCGCCTTGCCGGGCTCGAGAAGATCGCGATAGAGCGCCAGTCCTTCCGAGAACAGCACGCCCTCGTAATGGCCGGAGGGATCGGAAAAGGTGACGATGCCCATCTTGTTGCCGGTCTTGGTGCGCCGCTCCTGCCGCGAGGTGACGACGCCGGCCAACCGCCCGGCACTGGCGCCCTGACGGACGCTGCGGGAGAAGTCGGCGAAGGGCTCTATGCGCAGGCGCTTCAGGGCCGCCTGATAGTCGTCAAGCGGGTGGCCCGACAGGAAGAAGCCGATCGCCTTGTATTCCTCGTCCAGCTTCTCGGCGGGCAGCCAGGGCTCGACCTTCGGCACGCGGATGAGCGGCGCGCCGGAGCCGCCGAAGAGTTCGTCCTGGCCGAGCGCCCGCCCCTCGGCCTGACGCTGGGCTTCGGCCAGCACCTGATCGATGGCGGCGAAGGCCGCGGCGCGGTTCGATTCGAGATCGTCAAAGGCGCCGGCGGAGGCGAGGTTTTCCAGTGTCTTGCGGTTGAGCATGCGCGGGTTGATGCGCTGGGCGAAGTCGCCGAGGTCGCGGAAGGGCTGGTCGCCGCGCGCCGCAACCACCGCCTCCACCGCCTGGGCGCCGACACCCTTCACCGCCGCCAGGGCATAGAGAATGCGGCCCTCGGCCACCTCGAAATGGACGCCGGAGCGGTTGATGCTCGGGGGATCGACGGGAATGCCGAGGCGCACCGCCTCGCGGCGGAATTCCGAGAGCTTGTCGGTGTTGGACAGGTCGAGCGTCATGGAGGCCGCCATGAACTCGACCGGGTAATTCGCCTTCAGATAGGCCGTATGATAGGAAACGAGGGCATAGGCGGCCGCGTGGCTCTTGTTGAAGCCGTAGTCGGCGAATTTGGCGAGAAGATCGAAGATCTCGTCCGCCTTGGTCTTGGGAATCGACCGCTCGACGCAGCCGGAGACGAAGCGCTCGCGCTGCTTGTCCATCTCGGCCTTGATCTTCTTGCCCATGGCGCGGCGCAGGAGATCGGCCTCGCCGAGCGAATAGCCCGACAGGATCTGCGCCGCCTGCATCACCTGCTCCTGGTAGACGATGATGCCGTGGGTCTCGGAGAGCACCTGTTCGAGCAGCGGATGGGGATATTCGGCCTTTTCGAGCCCATGTTTGCGGGCGCAATAGACCGGGATATTGGCCATCGGTCCCGGCCGGTAAAGGGCGACGAGGGCGATGATGTCCTCGAAGCGGCTCGCCCGCATCTCGACGAGGGCCTTGCGCATGCCGGCACTTTCCACCTGGAACACGCCGACCGTCTCGCCGCGGGCCAGCATGTCATAGGTCCTGGCATCATCGAGCGGGATGGTGGCGAGATCGATGGCGATGCCGCGCCGAGCGATCAGTTCCACCGCCTTCTGCAGCACGGTCAGCGTCTTCAGGCCGAGGAAGTCGAACTTCACCAGCCCCGCCTGTTCGACCCATTTCATGTTGAACTGGGTGACCGGCATGTCGGTCTTCGGGTCTCGGTAGAGCGGCACGAGCTCGACCAGCGGCCGGTCACCGATGACGAGGCCGGCGGCGTGGGTGGAGGCGTGGCGGTTCAGCCCTTCGAGCTTGGTTGCGATGCCGAAGAGGCGGGAGACGACGGGGTCCTCGTCGCGGGCCGCCTGGAGCTTCGGCTCGCCCTCGATGGCCTTGTCCAGCGTCACCGGCGCCGCGGGATTCTGCGGCACGAGCTTGCAGAGCTTGTCGACCTGGCCATAGGGCAGTTCGAGGACGCGGCCGACATCGCGCAGCACGCCGCGCGCCTGCAGGGTGCCAAAGGTGATGATCTGCGCCACCTGGGCGCGGCCATAGCGTTCCTGGACGTAGCGGATCACCTCGTCGCGGCGGTCCTGGCAGAAGTCGATGTCGAAATCCGGCATCGACACGCGCTCAGGGTTGAGGAAGCGCTCGAACAGGAGCGCGAAGCGCAGCGGGTCGAGGTCGGTAATGGTCAGCGCATAGGCGACGAGGGAGCCGGCGCCCGAGCCACGGCCTGGGCCGACGGGAATGTTCTGCGCCTTGGCCCAT
Organism: Phreatobacter sp.; assembly: GCA_019749835.1. Taxonomy (GTDB): domain Bacteria; phylum Pseudomonadota; class Alphaproteobacteria; order Rhizobiales; family Phreatobacteraceae; genus Phreatobacter. Next base: position 14,366 of record JAIEPJ010000128.1, read on the forward strand.
TTGATGAAGTCGGAGACGATGAGGAAATAGCCGGGGAATTTCATGCCGGCGATGATCGACAGCTCGAAGTCGAGACGGTCACGATAATCTTTTTCGGTGAGGCCCGGGGCCGGACCATGAACGGCGAGCCGCCGGTCGAGCCCCTCGCGGGCCTGGCGCGCGAGCGCGGCCGCCTCATCAAGCACCGCGCCGCCGGCCTCCTCGGTGAAGCTTGGCAGGATCGGCTTGCGGGTGCGCGGGCGGAAATGGCAGCGGCGGGCGATCTCCACCGTCGAGGCCACCGCCTCCGGCAGGTCGGCGAAAAGAGCCACCATCTCCGCCTGGGTCTTGAACCGATGCTCCGGCGTCAGCTGCCGCCGCTCCGAATCGCCGAGTACGCGGCCCTCGGCAATGGCGATCAGCGCGTCGTGGCTCTCATAATCGCCAAGCGAGGCGAAATAGCACTGGTTGGTGGCGACGAGCGGCAGGCCGCGACCATAGGCCTCCTGGATCAGGTCCGGCTCGACGGCCTTTTCCTCGTCGAGGCCGTGGCGCTGCAATTCGACATAGAGCCGGTCGCCGAAGATGGATTCGAGCCGGTCGAGGCGACCGCGGGCGAGGTCGGCCTGGCTGTCGCGGAAGGCCTGGTCGACCGGCCCGCCGGGCCCGCCGGTGAGCGCGATCAGCCCATCGCCATGGGCGGCGAGAATGGCGAGCGAGACGCTGGCATCGCCGACATCGGCGCTCTCCATGAAGGCCCGGGACGACAGCGCCATCAGGTTCAGGTAGCCCTGCTCGCTCGCCGCCAGAAGGGCGATGCGGGGCTTGGCCGCCTGGAGATTGGGCCGCTTGGGGTCGACGACGCGGTCGCCGAAATCCACGCCGAGGGTGAGGCCGATGATGGGCTGGATGCCCTCGCCCTTCATCTTCTCGGAAAATTCAAGCGCGGCGAAGAGATTGTTGGTGTCGGTGACGGCCACCGCCGGCATCCGGTCGTGGCCGGCCAGCTTGGCGAGCTTGCCGATGGAGAGCGCCCCCTCCAGCAGCGAGAAGGAGGAATGGACCCGCAAGTGGACGAAAGCCTGTCCTGCCATCCGATCCCGTGTCCCTGCCATCGCCCGCCCGCGCCGAGTCGCGAGACGGCTGACCTTGGCGGTTGGGCGCCCCCTCCCGCAAGGGGTGCGGCGCCCTGCTCACCGCTATGCACAGGCCGGTGTCGTCATCCCTGAAGCGCCTGCGCCCAGACGGTGATCATGCCGGTGAAGAGGCCCAGGGCGACCAGGGCGGCTGCGTCTTCGATGAAGCTGCGGATCATGGTGTCCTCCCGCGTTTCCGAAAGCCAGGACATCATGTTCTTATTTTGTTCCGATCGCAATCCATGAGAACAAAATCAGAACGATCGGAGTTACCGGAAGATTAACGCCTACAGCTCGACGATCAGCCCGTCGCGGATGGTCACCCGCCGGTCCATGCGGCCCGCGAGGTCCATATTGTGGGTGGCGACAACGGCGGCGAGGCGTGAGGCGCGCACCAGTTGCCCGAG
>JAIEPJ010000002.1 GCA_019749835.1 Phreatobacter sp.
GAACGTGCCCGACGGGGAATGGTTCCCGCCACGGAGAAAAATAAAAAACTTGCCAAACCAAAGGGTTCCGCGCTGGGTTGAGACATATTCGACAGGAGTGAAGAATGACAATCGCTGCGGAAATCGCACCGCATCTCCCCTATCTGCGCCGCTTCGCGCGGGCCCTGAACGGCACGCAGTCGGGCGGTGATTCCTACGTCGTCGCCACCCTCGAGGCCCTGGTCGCCGACCCCTCGACCTTTCCCCGCGACGTGCCCGCGCGCATCGCGCTCTACCGCACCTTCCTGAAGCTGTGGTCGTCGATGCGGGTGAACATGACCGCACCGCAAGGCGGCGGGGCGCCCCAGGGAGCGGTCGAGCGCAACCTCGAGGCGCTGACACCGCGACCGCGGCAGGCCTTCCTGCTGCGGACCGTCGAAGGCTTCGCCATCCAGGACGTGGCGGCGGTCCTCGACATCGATGCGGAGGCGGCGGCCGCGCTGGTGGATCTGGCCGGCCGCGAGATCGCCGAGCAGGTCGCCACTGACGTCCTCATCATCGAGGACGAGCCGATCATCGCCCTCGACATTGAGACGCTGGTCCAGGAACTCGGCCACTCGGTGACCGGCATCGCCCGCACCCACAAGGAAGCCGTGGCCCTCGTCCGGCACAAGCGCCCCGGCCTCGTCCTCGCCGACATCCAGCTCGCCGATGGCTCGTCGGGCCTGGAGGCCGTGGCCGAGATCCTCGAGACCATCGACCTGCCGGTCATCTTCATCACCGCCTATCCGGAGCGGCTCCTGACCGGAGACCGGCCGGAGCCTGCCTTCCTGATCACCAAGCCCTTCCAGCCCGAGGCGGTGAAGGCGGCGATCAGCCAGGCGCTGTTCTTCGACCGACGCTCGGAGCGCAAGGTCGCCTGAGGGCGATGCCCGGCCCGGCCACGTCATGCCGCGCGGGAACCCTCCGCGTGGCCTGCCATTGTGCCGATGCAGGGCAGGGGCCGCCTGCCGATGCTCCTGAGCCGGCTAGTCTGCGGGGTTCGACCTCCCCGCCCGTCGAACGGCCAGCCTCACCGCAGCCGGGACCGGTTCGATGATCGGGACCGGCAGGCTGTGGGCGATCGCCCGAGCCGCGACGGCGAGCGGACCGCCGCCGATCACCAGCGCCTGCGCCCCCAGGTCCCGTACGGCCCGTTCACAGGCCTCGCGCAGGGCGTCGGCGAGGCCCTGCCGGTCGCCCATCACCTGATGCACATCGCCTTCCGTGAGGACGGTGCCGAGGAAGACATCGCCATGCCCATAGGCCTCGGCGCGCTCGGCGATCGCCGGTGCGAGTTCGGGCGTCGTCGTCACCACCGCGAACCGGCCGTGCCGGGCCGCTTCGGCCATTCCGGCCTCGGCGATCCCGGTCACCGGCACGGCGACCGCCTGGCGCAGATCCGAGAGGGCAGGGTCGCCGAATGCGGCGATGATGATGCCCTGATAGCCGAAGGGTGGGCGGCCGGCGATCAGCGCGTTGACGGCCTGCCGGCCGATTTCCAGCGCTGTCGGGCTGGTGATCAGGGGAACGCCGAAGGGCGCCGACAGCCCGTCGATCTCGACCGCCGGCAGGCTTTCGCGCGCGATGCCGACCATCGCCGCCGTGGTTGCCTGGCTGGTATTGGGATTGATCAGGAGAAGGCGCATCACGACCCCGCCGGGACGGCTGTGGCGAAGGCCTGCGCGATCGCCGCGCGTGGCGCGATCCAGACCCGGTCGCCGAGGCCGGCGAGGCGGTCGAGAACCCGGGAGAAGGCGGCGAACCGTCCGGGGCGGCCGACGATCCGCAGGTGATAGCCGATATTGAGGATCCGCGGCCGGCCACGTGCCGCCTCTGCCAGCAGAACCTCCAGCGCATCATCGACATAGTCGACCATATCGCCGGCGCGCACGAAGCCGTTGGGGTGGAAGAACTTCATGTCGTTGGAATCGAGCGCATAGGGCACGACGACGAGCGGCCGGTTACCGGACAGGTCCCAGTAGGGCAGATCGTCATCGAAAGCGTTCGACGTGTACAGGAAACCGCGCTCGATCAGGAGGCCGCGCGTCCAGGGACTTTCGGCGCCGCGGCAGAAGAAGCCGACGGGGCGTTCGCCGCCAGCCGCCATCATCGCAGCGAGGCAGCGGTCGAGATCGGCGGCTTCGGCCGCGCGGTCGCGGTAGTCGGCATGCGGGCGCCACAGCCAGCCATGAACGGCGCCTTCATGACCGCGGGCCAGCGCCGCCGTCAGAAGCGCGGGTGAGCGCGCCACTGCCCGCCCGCAGCACAGATAGGTCGCCTGCATCCCGCGTGTCTCCAGGGCCTCCAGCATGCGCCAGAACCCGGCGCGCGTACCATAGGCGAAGATCTGCTCCTGGCCGGGATCGCGCGTGCCCGGCTCCACCACGCTGATCACCTCGCCCATGCGCTCGCTCGCCGGGTCGCCGTCGCCCACCTGCCATTCCGCCCCTTCCTCGAGGTTGACGTTGAGCGAGACGGCGAGGCGCGCGCCGTTGGGCCAGCGCAGGTCGGGCCACTGCCCGCCATAGCCGGTGAGGTCACGGCCGTTCCCGCCGCGGCCGGACGGAAAGCCGGCGCCCGTGGCGGTGCCGCGGCCAGGGCGGCCTGCGGTCGATGTCATGGCATTCCTCCAGGGTGGGGTCCGGCGCCGCTGCCTGCCCGATCCGGTGGCAGCAAGACATGTGCCGCCGGGCTGAAGCCCCAAATTATCGGATCACAAAATAGGCAAGATGAAAATGAGGGCATCATGGCGGTGAAAAATGCGGCATTTCCCAGAACGCTTCTGGGAAATGGCATCCCGGACACATGGCGCCGGCAGTCATGGGTCGATCGTCCCGCGCCCGCCTGCATCCACATTGCGCAGGCCATGACCTCGGGACGGGGCCGGGCAAGGGCCGACTGCCGGGCCCTGGGCCGTGCAAGTCGCACTTGGCATAGGCGTTGCTGGCATGGGGCGGACAAAGGCGGAGATCCACCCCTCGATGGCATCCCAGCACACCGCGACGGCCCAGGCCGCGCAGCCCCTGACGCTGGACGGCGTGACCCACAGCTACGGGACAGGCTTTGCCGTCGACAATGTCACGCTCGAAGTGAAGGGCGGTGAACTCGTCGCCCTGCTCGGCCCCTCCGGCTGCGGCAAGACCACGCTCCTGCGCATCGTTGCCGGCTTCATCTCCCAGACCAACGGCAAGGTGATCATCGGCGACCGCCCGATCGACGTGCTGCCGCCGAACCGCCGCGAGATCGGCATCGTCTTCCAGAATTACGCACTCTTTCCCCACATGACGGTGGCGGAGAATATCGCCTACGGCCTCGCTGCCCGCGGCGAGAGCCGCGCCGTCCAGGCCGAGCGCGTCGCAGAAATGCTGGCGACGGTGCGTATGGAGGGCTTCGCGGACCGCAAGCCGCGGCAATTGTCCGGCGGACAGCAGCAGCGTGTGGCGCTCGCCCGGGCTCTCGCCATCCGCCCGCGCATCCTGCTCCTCGACGAGCCCTTCGCCGCCCTCGACAAGAACCTGCGTCTCGACATGCAGATCGAGATCAAGCGCCTGCAGCGCCAGTTCGCCCTCACCGCCATCATGGTGACGCACGACCAGGACGAGGCCATGTCCATTGCCGACCGCATCGCGGTGATGAGCCACGGCAAGATCGAGCAGCTGGGTTCGCCGGTCGAGATCTATGACGAGCCGGCAACGCTCTTCGTCAACAATTTCATCGGCTCCAGCAACCTCCTGAAGGGCCGGGTCGAGGCCGTCGGGTCCGACGGCTACCGGGTGGCGCTCGAGTCCGGAGCCGTCTGGACGCTCGCCGCCAAGGGCCGCTTCGAGGCCGGCGCACCGGTGCTCGTCTCCGTCCGTCCCGAGCAGATGGTGCTCGCCGATGAGGCCGCGCCGGACCGCCTCCCCGTCGCCCTCAAGCTCAGCCTGCCGATCGGCGGCGCGCTCATCCACGACGCCACCGCCGCCGGCGGCGAAGACATCAAGATCGCCGTGCCACGTCGGCCCGGCGCGCTGTCGACCGGGCCGGGAGCCGCTTTCGCGGCGCTGGCCCCGCATGCCCGTCCCTCCCTCTTTCCCGCAGCATCGTCCTGAGCCCTGACCGGCCGTTCACGAGGAGTTCCCGCATGACCAAGCTCAATCGTCGCGACATTCTGGCCGGCGCCGGCGCGCTCGGCCTCGCCGGCCTGATGCCCGGCGCCGCACGCGCCTCGGGAAGCGTCACCGCCGCCATCTATCCCGGCACCTGGGAGGAGGCCTATCGCGCCGTCGTCGCCCCGGCGCTGAAGAAGGCCGCCAATGTCGACATCGCCTTCGATGCCCTCTTCGCCGTCGACCAGGTCGCCAAGGTCCGCGCCGCCCGTGGCGTGCCGCCCTTCGACTGCTTCGTGCTGGATCCCGGCCCGGCCGCCGCCGCCCGTGCCGCTGGTCTCTTCGAGCCCATCGACGTCACCAAGCTGTCCAATGCGCCGAAGGTGCCGGCCGGCCTGATCACCTCCCACGCCGTCACCTGCAACGCGCAGGTGGTTGGCATCGCCTACAATCCGAAGAAGTTCCCGACCGCGCCCAAGTCCTGGACCGACCTGTTCCAGTCGCCCTTCGTCGAGCGCCTCGGCCTCACCGGCTTCCAGACCACCTTCGGCACCGTGTCGCTGATCGAGATGTGCAAGGCCTTCGGCGGTTCCGAGGCCAACATGGAGCCGATCTTCACGGAACTGAAGAAGGCCGTGTCCAAGGTCGCCGCCGTCGCCGCGCCGGCGGCCATGCCCGGCCTGTTCCAGCAGGGCCAGATCGACGTCATGTACACCAACACCAACACGGTCGCGATCCTCAAGGGCCGTGGCGTCGACATCGCCTTCGCGACCCCGGCCTCCGGCGCCATCACCTTCCAGACGACCCTTCACATTGTGAAGGGCGCCGAGAACATCGCCAACGCCCACAAATACATCGACACGGCGATCTCGGCCGAGGTGCAGAACCTGCTGCAGCGCAGCCCCTACAACATGATCCCGATCAACAAGGACGTGACCTTCGTCGACACCCTCGACGTCAAGTCGATCGACGACCTGGCGAAGATGGTCACCCACGACTGGACGAAGATCAATCCGCAGCGGGCCGCCTGGATCGAGCGGTTCAACAAGGAGATCACGAAGTAAGGCGCGCATCCCATGTCCGCAGCCGCAGCCGCAACGGGTGCCTCGCCCGTCCGTGATGCCGTCGAGTGGCGCCTCGCAGCGCCGCTCGGCCTCACCTATGTGGTGTTCTTCGCGGCACCCTTCCTTATCCTGCTCGGCATCAGCTTCTACGCCGATGCCGAGCAGACCCGCCTGGGTTTCGATAGCTGGCTCAAGTTCTACACGGACGCCTTCTATCTCAAGGTGATCTTCGACACGCTGAAGCTCGGCGTCTTCGCCGTCGTGGCGACCACGATCCTCGCCTATCCGCTGGCGCTGGTGTTCCGCGCGTCCTCGCCGCGGATGCAGCGGGTGCTGATCTTCATCATCCTGATGCCGCTCCTGACCTCGGTGGTCATCCGCACCTTCGCCTGGATCGTCATCCTCGCCCGCGAGGGCGTCATCAACCAGACCCTGATGGGGCTGGGTCTCACCGCTACGCCGTTGAATCTCCTGCAGACCGAGCTCGGCCTGGTCCTCGCCCTGACGCAGATCGAGATGCCGCTGATGCTGCTGCCGCTGCTGGCCATCATGAACCAGCTGGACCAGAATCTCATCGACGCCTCCCGGGCGCTGGGCGCCTCGAAGTGGCGCACCTTCTTCCGGGTCATCCTGCCGCTCACCCTGCCGGGCTGGATCGCCGGCGCCACCCTCGTCTTCGCATCCGCCACCACCGCCTTCATCTCGCAATCGGTGATCGGCGGGGCGCGCCTCGTCTATCTGCCGGCGCTGATCTGGCAGCAGTCCATGGTGGTCTATAACTGGCCCTTCGCGGCGGTCGCTTCCCTCACCCTTCTCTTCACGGTGCTCTCGGGCATCATGGCGCTGAGCTGGCTCGGCCGCTTCGCCAGGACGACCTGAGGGCCCCCATGTCGCAGCGTTCCACCCCCGCCGATATCTCCTTCAACCTGACCGTCGGGCTGATCGCCGGCATCGCCATCCTCATCCTGGTGGCGCCCGTCCTCATCGTCATCGCCACCTCCTTCACCACGACCCAGGCCCTGAGGTTTCCCCCGCCGGGCCTGTCGCTGCGCTGGTATGGCGAGCTCTTCGACCCCGTCCGCTCGGCGCCCATCCACACCGCCGCGCTGAACAGCCTCTGGGTCGCCGGCTGGGCGACCGTGATCGGTTCGGTCCTCTCGGTCCTCGCCGCGCTCGCCATCACCCGCGTCAGCCGCCCCTCGGCGCGGGCGCTGGAGGCGAGCTTCCTGTCGCCGCTGGTGCTGCCGACCCTGTCCTACGGCCTCGCCGCGCTGATGTTCTTCTCCGTGCTCGGCATCCGCCCCTCGCTGAACCTGCTGATCGCCGGCCATCTGGTGGTCATCGCTCCCTTCGTCTTCCGCACGACGCTGGCAAGCCTCACCCAGCTCGACCCGGCGCTGCTGGAAGCCTCCGCCAATCTCGGCGCCAGCCGCTTCTATTCCTTCCGCCGCATCACCCTGCCGCTGATCACGCCCGGCATCGCGGCCGGCGCCTTCCTCGCCTTCATCGCCTCCATGGACAATGTGCCGGTCTCGCTCTTCCTGTCGACGGCGCGCACCTCCATGCTGCCCATCCGCATGTGGGGCATGATGGAATCCACCCTCGATGTCCGCATCGCGGCCATCGCCGGCGTCCTCATCGTCGCCATCCTCGTTCTCATGGTGGTCATGGATCGGTTCACCGGTCTCACCCGCCGCGTGAGCGCCTGATCTCCCCGGAGCCCCGCCATGACCGTGCCCTATGACCGCGACCTGATCGGCTACGGCGCCAACCCGCCGAACCCGCAATGGCCGGGCGGCGCCCGCATCGCCATCAATTTTGTCATGAACTACGAGGAGGGCTCCGAGCCGTCCGTCCAGGATGGCGAGGGCTATACCGAGACGGCGCTGACCGAATCGAGCAGCCTCAACATGCCGGTGAAGGGCCGCGACCTCGCCGGCGAGGGCATGTTCGCCTATGGCAGCCGCGTCGGCTTCTGGCGGCTGATGCGCCTCTTCCAGGAGCGCGGCCTGCCCATGACCGTCTTCGGCTGCGCGCTCGCCATCGAGCGGAATCCAGAGGCTGCCCGCGCCATACGAGAGTCGGGCTTCGACGTCTGCTGCCACGGCTGGCGCTGGATCAAGCACTACGAGCTCGACGAGGCCGAGGAACGCGAGCACATCCGCAAGGCTGTCGCATCCCTGAAAGCCACCGTCGGCGACCGCCCGCTCGGTTGGTACTGCCGCTACGGGCCCAGCGTGAACACCCGCAAGCTGGTCGTCGAGGAGGGCGGGTTCCTCTACGATTCCGACGCCTATGACGACGAACTACCCTACTGGACGCAGGTCGACGGCAAGCCGCATCTCGTCGTGCCCTATTCCCTCGTCAACAATGACGGCAAGTTCGGCACCGGCTTCTTCGCCACCTCCGGCGATTATTTCGAATGGCACAAGGACGCCTTCGACATGCTCTATGCCGAGGGGCGCACCCAGCCGAAAATGATGTCGGTCGGCCTGCACATGCGCCTCATCGGCCATCCGGCCCGGGCGGCCGGCCTTGCCCGCTTCCTCGATTATGTGCAGTCCCACGAGGGTGTCTGGGTGACAAGACGCCTCGACATCGCGCAGCATTGGGCGAAGACCCATCCCTTCCAGGGGTGAGGTCCGCGCCCCAGAGGAAACGTCATGCCCCATGAGCTCATCGTCGCGCTCGGCGACCGGCATTACCGCGTCGAGCGGCCCTTCGGCTCGTGGCCGGCCAATACCGGCTTCGTCACCGATGTGACGGTGGACGGGCGCGGCCATGTCTTCGTCATGCTGCGCCATGATCCGCTGGTCCATCCCGCCGATCCGCGCGTCATCGAACTCGACCCGGAAGGCCGCTACATCGCCGGCTGGGGCGGCGAGGCCATCGCCGACTCGCACATGCTGACGGCGACGCCCTCGGGCCATCTCATCGCCGTTGACCGCGACATGCACGAGGTCATCTGGTTCACCACGGCGGGCGAGCGCGTCGGCCAGCTCGGGACGCGCGGCCGGCCCTTCTCGCCCTTCAACCATCCCACCGATGTCTCGGTGGCGCCCTGGGGCGACATCTATGTCGCCGACGGCTATGGCGCGGCTCTCGTCCATCGCTTCGCGCCCAATGGCCAGCATGTGCAGAGCTGGGGCGGGCAGGGCTCGCAGGACGGCGAATTCGTCTGGCCCCATTCGCTCTGGACCTTCGCCGACGGGCGGGTGGTCGTCATCGACCGCACCTGGAACCGCGTGCAGGTCTTCGACGGGGCGGGGCAGCACCTCGACACCTGGCACGATTTCTACCAGCCCGTCGGCATCTGGGGCGATGCGGAGGGCTGCGCCTATATCACCGACATGGTACCGAGCCTGACCAAGATCGCGCCCGACGGCACCCGCATCGGCCGCTGCCGGCCCATGCTCAACGGCGCCCACGGCCTCTACGGCACGCCCTCCGGCGACATTCTGCTCGCCGAGGGTAATCCCAGCCGCATCACCCGGCTGAAACTGCTGCGCTGACGCGCCTTGCCTGTTGCCAAACGCCCCACCCGGGGCTAAAAGCCAGCCCGATTGCCGCCTTAGCTCAGCTGGTAGAGCACCTCATTCGTAATGAGGGGGTCGTAGGTTCGAATCCTATAGGCGGCACCAGTCTCCCCACCGTGATCTGGCCGCTCCGAACGTCGACAGTGCCGCTGTCCCGGTGCCGGGTCTTGCGGCGCCGAGGGAACGTCAGGCTCTCCCGTTCGTTGCATCCGCAGACCCGGTGCGCGATCCGGCGCGCCGCGGCTCCTGCCGAGACCGCAAAGCCTGGAGGCTTCACCCATGCCTGCCCACTTGCCCGAGACCCAACCGCGTCCCCCCTCCCCCCTCGTCGATGGCGGTCCCGTGCGGCGGCCCGACCGCCATGGCCCGATCTACAATGACGTGATCCTGCCGGAGACGCGCCCCTCGGACGCGCCGGACGTGATCATGCCGGGTGACCGCGAGGGCGACGGCCGCGGGCCGCCCAATCCCATGCCCATCCTGCCCTGACGATCCCCGCCCACGGGGTGAGGCCGCGACACGGTCGCGGCCTCTGTCATGTGGATCAGGCCATCCTCACCTTGGCGTTCTCGCCGAGATCGGGGCGAGACCCGGTCGCCACCGCCGCCGCCATCTTGATCGCCGTCGCGAGCCGACCCGAACCCTTCCACATTTCCGCATCGCCGGGGACGACCCGGACCAGGCGGATCGCCGGATCGTCCGGGCTGTCCCACCAGGCCTTGGCGAAGAATGACCAGAGAGACCGGATCTTGGCGCGATCGTTCGTGACGGTCGCCATGCCGGAGATCGAGGCATAGCGCTCGCTCTTCGGGTCTGAATAGGCGAGGCAGACATGGGGGTTCTTGAAGACCTCGTCGTCCTTGCGTCCCGCCACATCGGTCAGGAAATAGATGGCCCCCTCCTCGGCGAGGACATGGGTGGCCATGGGTCGGGCGCGCATTTGCGGCGAGCCTTCGCGGGAGGTGACGAGCATTCCGATTCGCACGGCTTCGACGAGATCGAAGACGTCCTGCGGGGTGGCAACCGTGTCTGACATCGCAAACTCCTGTTCTGTGCCAAGGGATCAGGGGGGAAGTGCTGGTGATGCGGAAGGTTCCCGCGCGGCGGACGAATCTGGCCGACGTTCCCACGGCGGCGTCGCGCCGACCGGGCGGAACCGCATGCAACTCCGCAGGTTGATGGGATGACCTAGGGAGGATCCCGCATGTTCTCGTTCTTCGACACCCGTTCGCCCACCCAGCGCTTCGCCGACGAGGCGATGGAACAGCTGTCATCCCTTGCCCGGCGGATCGGCCGGGAGGGCAGCCACGTCCAGTCGGCGATGGAATCCGCACCCGATCACATCCGCGCCGCGGCGCGCGGCCTCGACCGCATGGGCGTCGGCCCGCAGGCCGCCGCCGTGGTCGGCCAGCAGGCCCTGCGGCATGTCGGACGCCACCCCGCCTCGCTCATGCCGCTGGTCATCGTCGGCGCCGCCATCGCGGTCGGCTACTGGCTCGCCCAGCCCGGCAAGGCCCCGTCCGCCGCCGCGGCGAAAAGCGAAGGCTGACCGATCGGGCTTCACGGCCTCGTCCGCAACAACGCGCCGCCTTGGGAAACTCCCGAGGCGGCTCTTTGCGTTGGACGAGGTGGATCCGGTGGGACGCCCATAAAAGGAGGAGCGGCCTTGCCAGACCGCTCCTCGGGTGCCGGTTGGCCGGGTCGGGGACGGTGCGTCAGCGGCGCATGCCGTAGAGAAATCCGACGAAAGCCGCCACCGCGAGCGCCTGGAAGGGCCGCGAGGTGATCTCGTCGCGCAGCATCTTCTGCAGGTCGCCGGCGCGGCTCGCCATGATTTCGGTATCCACGCCCGCGGCCTTGAGCTGCGTCTGCGCTGCGCTGGCGAAATCAGCCACGCTCGCGCCGGGGTTCATCGTCTTGCCGTCAGCCATCAGGGCCTCCTCGTGTTGCACTGAGGGGGCAACGCATGGCGCCCGGCAAGCGTTCCCGATCTTCTAGAGCGCCGTGACGTGATGGGCGGGCACCGCGCCGCCATTCCACTGGCCGCCGAGCGCCCGCTCCACCTGCGCCGCCAGCTGGAGCAGAAGGCCGTCGCCGGCCTGCCGCGTCTGCAGCTGGATGCCCATGGGAAGGCCGTTCGGCAGGCGGCCGAACGGGATGGACAGGCCGGGGATGCCGCACAGGTTGGACAGCGGCGTATAGGCGAAGATCGCCCACAGATGGGCGAACCAGTCGTGGACCGACGGATTGTCGCTCACCGTCAGATAATCGCGCGTGCCGATGAGCGGCGTCGGCTTCGCCATGGTCGGCGTCAGGATGATGTCCCAGTCCTGGAAGAAGGCGCCAAAGCCGCGCGAGGCGGTATTGAAGGCGAGCTGCATCCGCGTGCGCTCCGAATAGGTGGCGTCGATGCCGGCGGCCCAGAGGCGCACGTTCATCGGCTCCACCTTGTCCTCCGGCGGCCGCGTCAGGCCCCGCGGTTCGAGCAGAAGGGCGATGGTCTGGGCGAAATTGGTGATGTAGCAGGTCGTCTGTGCCGCATAGGCGGCGGCGAGGTCGATGGACGGCACGGCCCAGTCGACATGGTGGCCGAGGTCCTCGAGGAAGCGGCCTGCCCGTTCGAGCTCGGCGACGATCTCCGGGCTTGCGCTATACGGCCCCCATTCGTGCGACATGGCGATGCGCAGCTTGCCGGGATCGCGCTGGACCAGCGCGGAATAGGCTTCATCGGCGCTCCAGTAGGGCATGAACTCGCCGGGCGCGCCGCCGCGGCAATGGTCGACAAAGGCCGCCGTGTCGCGCACCGAACGGGAAAGGCAGCCCTGCGAGGACACGACGCTGGCGAGGTCCGATCCGCCCGGCGCGATCGAGAAGACGCCGCGGGAGGGCTTCAGGCCGACGAGGCCATTGACCCCCGCGGGAATGCGGATCGAGCCGCCGCCGTCGGTCCCGTGCGAGATCGGTGTCGCCCCGGCGGCGACCATGGCGGCCGATCCGGCGGAGGATCCGCAGGTCGTGTAGGCGGTGTTCCAGGGATTGCGGGTGACGCAGAGCGTGTTTTCCGCCGAACTGCAGACGCCGAATTCCGGCGTCGTCGAGCGGCCGATGATGTTGAGCCCGGCCTTGCGGATCTTCCCCGTGAGGTGGCTGTCGGCGGTCGCGACGTTCCCCTGCATCAGCAGCGAGCCCATCTCCTGCAGGCGCCCCTTCAGCGTCGGGCCGAGATCCTTCATCAGATAGGGCACGCCGGCGAAGATGCCGTTCGGATCCATGCCGTCCTTCAGCGGGTCGGCGACGACATCGTCGAAGATCTGCACCACCGCATCGAGGGCCGGGTTGAGGCCGGCGAAAGCGGCGCTGGCCTGGGCGGCGAGCTCGGCCGCAGTGACCTCGCCCTTCCGCACGCGATCGGCAAGGGCGGTCGCATCGTGGCGGGCCCATTCGCTCCAGCTCATCGCCAATGTCATGTCGGTCTGCCCTTGGTTGCGGTGCGGCGCGGGACCCCTGAATCGACGCTCCGGCCCGGCAGGACCACCGCGCCTTCCGCATGGCGGCGATGCATTTGCGGGGTTCAGGCCGCTACGGGCGGCCCGCATGCCAGCCGCCAATGCGCTCCCCCTGCGTAAGGCCGACTTGCCTTGTCGGCTGCGAGGCCGAAGGATGGCGACCTGTCCGGGAGGAACCGCGTGTCCGTGAAGCGCCTTGAACCTGTCGATGTCGTCGTCGTTGGTGCTGGCCTCGGCGCTGCCGCCTTCACCCGGCACCTCGCCGAGGAAGCCCCTTCCCTGTCCATCGTCGTGCTGGAGCGCGGCGGCTGGGTCGACCGCGCCGCGCTGCCCGCCTACCAGGCGGACTTCCAGCGCGATGTGCTCGGGCCCTATGCGACCTCGCCCAATGTCCGGCTCGCAGCCGGGGGTATCGCGCCCTCGGCGGATTACGCCATCGACGACAGCCAGTCCGACTTCAAGCCGCTGATGTGGAGCGGCGTTGGCGGCTCCACGATCAACTGGGCAGCTCATTTCCCACGCTTCCACCCCTCGGATTTCCGCACCCGGACCCTCGATGGCGTCGGCGACGACTGGCCCTTCACCTATGCCGATCTCGAACCCTTCTACGACCTCAACGATGCCCGCTTCGGCATTGCGGGCCTCGCCGGCGACCCGGCCTATCCGCCCAAGCCCCAACGCCCGATGCCGCCCATCGCGCTTGGACGGCTCGGCATGACCGCGGCCCGCGGCTTCGACCGCCTCGGCTGGCATTGGTGGCCGGTCGATTCGGCGATCAACAGCCGCGTCCATGATGGCCGTCCGGCCTGCAACCATTGCGGCCCCTGCCAGCAGGGTTGCGTCACCGGCGCCAAGGCCTCGACCGACATGACCCACTGGCCTCAGGTCATCGCCCGCGGCGTCGAGATGCGCACCGGGGCGGTCGTGCTGCAGGTCGAGATCGCCGCAGGGCGGGTCAGTGGTGTCACCTATCGCACGGCCGAGGGCGACGTCTTCCAGCCCGCCGGGACGGTGGTGGTAGCCGGCAACGGAGTCGGGACGGCGCGCCTGCTGCTCGCCTCCGGCGTGACCGCGCCGGCTCTCGGGCGCAATCTCATGTATCACGGCGCCGGTTATGTCCGCGGCTTCTTCGCCGAGGACCTCGACGGTCCCGTCGGGCCGACCGGCTGCTCCATCTACAGCCATGAATTCTACGAGACCGACCGCTCCCGCGGCTTCGTCCGCGGCGTCCATCTCCAGGCCACCCGGGAGAACCCTCTGGCGGTCCAGGCGGCGCGCCTGGCACGGCCCTGGGGCGAGGAGGCCCATGCCGCCCTGCTGCGCGAGTTCCGAAGGTCCATGGCCATCCTCGTCGTCAACGAGGACCTGCCCGAGCCGGAGAACCACGTCGCCCTGACCGGCGAGACCGCTGCCGACGGCCTGCCCGGCGTCAAGGTCGTCTACCGCCTCTCCGACCATTCCCGCCGCGCCCTCGATTTCGGGCTCGACCGGGCAGAGGAGATGCTGCGCGCCGCGGGCGCCGTCGAGACCGTGCGGGTGCCGCTCGCCCCCTTCACCGGCTGGCACCTGCTCGGCACCGCCCGGATGGGCACCGATCCCGCCACGTCGGTCACCGACGGCAGCGGCCGGGTCCATGGCGTCAGCGGCCTGATCGTCGCCGACGGCAGCCTGTTCACCACCTCGGCGGCGGTCAATCCCGGCTCCACCATCGGTGCTGTCGCGACCAAGGTCGCCGACGATCTCGCGAGGGCAGTGGCATGAAGGCGAGCTTTGACGACGCTGTTCTCGACACGCTGTTCCCGGGCCTCGGGGCGATCCCGCCGGCCAGCCGCGCGGGCCTCGACGCCACCGCCGTCCTGACGCGCCACGGCGCCATGCTGACGGCGATCGCCGCGGCGGCGGGAGGCGAGGACGCCTTCGTCGCTGCCGATCCGGGGACGCGCACCGTTCTCGTCGAGACGGCCGGAACCGCCGAGCCGGCGGCCTTCCAGGCGCTCGTTCTCGCGGTCTCCGCGCTCTATCACGCCAGCGCCCCGGTGGTGGAGGCCTATGGCTGGGTGGCGCGTGCGCCCCAGCCCCGGGGCTTCGCCGTCGGTGCGCCGGCGGATGTGGCGGAAGCCGCGCAGCTTCTCGAGAAGGTGCGGGCGCGCCGGCAGATCTGGCGGGCCTGACGGCGGCCGGCGTTCAGCCTGGCGACCCGGCCGCGAACCGCGCCATGAAGCTGCGGTCGAGCCAGTCCTTCCAGCGCCAGACCCAGCGCCCCTCGACCGCGAGCCAGCGGCCGCGTCCGGCGATGGCGCTGCCGTCGCCGGTGGCGAGAATGGCGAGGTAGTCGCGCTGGGCGCGATAGGGCCCGAGCGGTTCGCCGCGAATGCGGCGCCGCAGATTGGCGATCAGTGGCGGGCCCTGGCGGACCGCGAAGACGCCGGCCTTCTCGCGCCGGTCGTCCTCGATCGCGGCACAGTCGCCGACCGCGAAGATGGCGCCGTCGGTCACGCTGGCGAGGGTGTCAGCGGTCAGCACCGAGCCGTCGGCCGCCTGGCGCAGTCCCGTGGTCGCCAGCCAGGCTGGCGCGCGGGCGGCCGTCGAGACAATGACCGCATCGGCGGCGATGTGCTGCCCGGTCGTGTCCACGGCCCCCTCGGCATGGATCTCGGCGATACGGCAGGGGGCGAGAAGCGTCACGTCGCGCCGGGCGAGGGCGGCGCGCACGCGCTGCTGCATGCGCGGATTGAGCGACGGCGTCACCGCATCGCCGGCGGCGATGGCGATCCATGGCTGCGCCGCCAGCGCCTGAAACCGCGTGCGCAACGCCAGGGCGATCTCGACGCCAGCCGGTCCACCGCCGACCATCAAGATGCGGCGCGGCACAACTTCGCCGGCAAAAAGCCGGTCGAGCTGGTCCAGCAGTCCGCTGATCGGCTTGACCGCGATGGCGTGCCGGTCGGCACCGGCGATGCCGGAGAGGTCGGGGGTGATCCCGAGGTTGAGGGAGAGCGTGTCATAGGCGAGGCGTCCGCCATCGGCGAGCAGCAGTTCGCGGCGGGTGCGGTCGATGCCGACGGCGGTGCCGCGGCACAGGGCCACGCCGCAGCGCTTGGCGAGCCCTTCGAGGTCGATATGCATCTCGGCCCGGGAATAGACGCCCGCGACATGGCCGGGCAGCATGCCGGAATAGGGCGTCATCACGCGGTCGGTGACGAGCGTCAGGCGGGCCCCCGGCTCCGGCCGGTCGCCGAATTCACGCAGCACCTGGACATGGGTATGGCCGCCGCCGACGAGGACGATGTGGTGGTCAGCCATGCCCGATGTCCCCGTCGAGACGGGCAAGCGCCGCACGCGTCGCGGGCGCCGCGTCCGGCGCAGCTGCCAGTGCCGACCTTAGCCAGGCAAGATCAGCCGCGTCGTCGACATCGTTCTGTTCGGGCAGGCGGTGGACGCAGAGCCCGTTCGCCGTCGCCCGTCGCAGCGTTTCCGCCAGCACGCCCGCCGTGCTCCAGGCCATCGGCGCGAAAAGCGGCGCCGCCGCCTCCGACGTGACGCCGATGAGGCCATAACCGCCGTCGGGGCTCGGTATGATCACCACGTCCCGGGCGCCGCCATGGCGCAGGATGCCCGCCGCCGCCACCAGGACCTCCGGCGCCAGCAGCGGCAGGTCGGTCCCCATCACCATTGCCCCGGCCGGATGCCGCGCCAGAAGCTGGGTGAGGGCCGACCACATGGTGGCACCGAGTTCGCCATGGTCGCAGGGTACCAGCGGCCAGTCCTGACCAATGACCGCCGCAAGTTCGGCTGCCGCATCGGCGGGCCGGAAGAAGACCGAAGCGGCGAGGGCGGTCAGCCCGGCGGCTGCGGCCACGGCGCCAG
>JAIEPJ010000176.1 GCA_019749835.1 Phreatobacter sp.
AGCGCGGCGGAACATGGCGGCCTCACGGGATCGGGGATGCCGTGAGGGTCTCATGTGCGCCGCCGCGCGGCCTTGCGGTCGATCAAGCCGCGAGGCGCAGGAGTTCCGCCGTCAGGGCCGAGGCGGGATCGGCGAAGGGGGCGATGACGGTGAAATGGTTGGCGCCGGGCACCACGATCTCCCGCGCTGCGGCGCCGAGCGCGCCCCAGCATTCCACCAGCATGCGGGTCTGGCGGTGATATTCGCCGGATTCGTCGCCGCCGACGACGGCCGTCACCTTCAGGCCCTTCGGCGGCGTCCAGACGAGCGGCGACAGCGCCGCCGCCTCGCCCGCATCCATGCCCATGGCCCGGTTGACGAAGGTCGGCACCAGCGGCGCCAGATGAAACAGGCCGGAGACCGGCATGGCCCCGGCGATGATGTCGGCGGCCTCGCCGATGCGCGGCCAGTCGGCGGCGGCCATGCAGGCGGTGAGGTGACCGCCGGCGGAATGGCCGAAGGGCAGGACGCGGCGGCCGGTGCGCTGGCGCAACTGCCGGATGCAGGCGATGACATTGTCGACGATGACGGCGAGCTTCACCTCGGGGCAGAGGTCGTAGCTCATCACCGCGACGTCAAGGCCATGGGCATTGGCCCCCGCCGCCATGTGGCTGAAAGCGGTCTTGTCGAGCGCCTGCCAGTAGCCGCCATGGATGAACAGCGCCACCGGCGCACCGGGGCGCGGCGCGGCGGCGGGAAACAGGTCGTAACGGTGACGGGCGCCGCTCCCATAGGCCTGGTCGAGGGCGGCATCGGGCCGCGCCGCCCGGAAGGCGGCGGCATCGGCGGCCCAGCCGGCCATGATGGCGGGGTGGTCCGGCACCATGGCGCGGTTGTTGTACTGGGCGTCGAGATCGATGGCGGGCATGGCTGCGGGTCCGGCTGGGGCGACCAACGGACCCTGCCCGCCGGCCAGCGTCAAGGCCGGCCGGTCGGCGCGGGGCGATTGACCCGCCGCGGAGCAGGGACTAGGCCTCCCTCTCAGACTCAGAGGTGCCGGCCATGGTCTCCATCAAGCAGAAGGCGGCGCTGATCTCGATCCTGGTCACGGTCGTGCTGACGGCGGCCAAGGCTGCGGTCGGTCTCGCCAGCGGTTCGATCGCGATTCTCGCCGAAGCGGCCCACGGGCTGGTGGACACCGCTGCCACCGTGCTGACCTTCTATGCCGTGCGTCTCGCCGACAAGCCGGCCGACGACGACCACCAATACGGCCACGGCAAGGTCGAATCGATCGCCGCCCTGGCCGAGACCGCCTTTCTCTTCCTCGTCTCCGGCATCGTGGTCACCGAGGCGGTCAGGCGTCTGACCGGTGACGGCCATCCCGTCGAGGTCACCCCGATCATGGCAGGGCTGATGGTCGCCGTCATCGCCGTGGACTACTGGCGCGTGCGGATCCTCGGCCGCCTCGCCCGGGAAACCGGCAGCCATGCGCTCGAATCCGGCGCGCTGCATTTCGCCGCCGACATGGCGGGCTCCGCCGTCGTGCTGGCCGGCCTGTTCTTCGTCTGGATGGGCTATCCCCAGGCCGACGCCGTCGCCGCCATCGGCGTGGCGGTCATCATCTGCGTGATGAGCTGGAATCTCGGCCGCCGCACCATCGACACGCTGATGGACCGCGCCCCGAAGGGCGCCACCTCGGCCGTCATCGAGGCGGTCGAGGCGGTTCCCGGCGTCGTCGGGGTGGAGAGCGTGCGGCTGCGCGAGGTCGGCACCGACACCCTGGCCGAGATCACGGTCAAGGTGAACCGCACGCTGCCGCTGGAACGGGTGGCCGAGATCAAGACCGCCATCGGGTTGGCGGCGGCCGGCGCCCATGCCGGCACTTTGCCGACGGTGACCACCGAACCCGTCGCCCTCGACGACGAGACGGTGATGGAGCGCGTCCACCTGACGGCGCGGCGCCATGGGCTCGCGGTCCACCACGTCACGGTGCAGCATCTCGGCGAGCGGCTCTGTGTCGGCCTCGACCTGGAGGTCGACGGCGCCCTGACCCTCGGCGAGGCGCATGACATCGCCAGCCGGCTGGAAGCGGCCATTGCCGGCGAACTCGGCACCGATGTGGAGGTCGAGACCCATATCGAACCGCTGCAGGTGGAGATGCTGGTCGGCAGCGATGCCGCGCCGATTCAGGTCGCGCAGATGGGCGCGGCGCTGGCGGAACTCGCCGCTGTTACCGGCAAGATCACCGATGTCCACAGCGTCAGGGTTCGCGATACGACGCAAGGCCTCGTCGTGACCTATCATTGCCGTGCCGACCCTGCCCTCACCGTCGAGTCCGTCCATGAGGCGGTCGACGCGATCGAGCGCGGCTTCCGCCGCAGCCAGCCGCGGATCATCCGCGTCATCGGCCATACCGAGCCGGTGAAGTCCCTTTCAACCCCGGCCCCGGCACCCTAGTGTCCCGGCGCTCCGGCAGACGGCGTTCAAGGATCAGGGCATGCGCAGCGAACAGGCCAAGCCGGTGAGGCTCTCCGACTACCGCGTCGCCGACAATCTGGTGACGACCGTCAACCTCGCCATCGTGCTGCATCCGACCGCGACGCGCGTGACCGCCGATCTCGCCGTCGCCCGCCACCCCCAAGGCGCGGCCGATGCCCCGCTCGTCTTCGACGGCGACGGCCTGACGCTTGTCGCCATCGCCGTCGACGGACAGCCGCTGGCACTGGGGGCCTATGAGGCGACGGCGGAGCGCCTGGTCATCCACCGCCCGCCGACCGGCCCCTTCCGCCTCACCGTCGAGACCGTCATCGATCCGCAGGCCAATACCCAGTTGATGGGCCTCTACCGCTCGTCCGGCACCTGGTGCACCCAGTGCGAGGCCGAGGGCTTCCGCCGCATCACCTATTTTCCCGACAGGCCCGACGTCCTCGCCGTCTACACGACCCGGATCGAGGGTGAAAAGAAGACGGCACCGGTCCTCCTCGGCAACGGCAACCTGGTCGAGGCCGGCGACCTGGCCGATGGGCGGCACTATGCCGTCTGGCACGATCCGCATCCCAAGCCGAGCTATCTCTTCGCCCTGGTCGGCGGCGACCTCGCCGAGGTGACCGACAGTTTCACCACGCGCTCGGGCCGCATCGTCCGTCTCGGCATCTTCGTCGAGCACGGCAAGGAGGACCGCTGCGCCTATGCCATGGACGCGCTGAAGCGCTCGATGCGCTGGGACGAGGAGGCCTTCGGCTGCGAATATGACCTCGACGTCTTCAACATCGTCGCCGTGTCGGACTTCAACATGGGCGCGATGGAGAACAAGGGCCTCAACATCTTCAACGACAAATATGTCCTCGCCCTGCCGGACACGGCGACCGACCAGGACTATGCGGCGATCGAGGCGATCATCGCCCACGAATATTTCCACAACTGGACCGGCAACCGCATCACCTGCCGCGACTGGTTCCAGCTCTGCCTGAAGGAGGGCCTCACCGTCTTCCGCGACCAGGAATTCACCGGCGACATGCGCTCGCGGGCGGTGAAGCGCATCGCCGATGTGCGGCTCCTCAAGAGCCACCAGTTCGCCGAGGATGCCGGGCCGCTGTCGCACCCGGTCCGGCCCGAGATCTATCACGAGATCAACAACTTCTACACGGCGACGGTCTATGAGAAGGGGGCGGAGATCATCCGCGCGCTGAAGGTGCTGATCGGCGCCGAGGCCTTCCGCGCCGGCATGGACCTCTATCTCGCCCGCCATGATGGCGATGCGGCGACGGTGGAGGATTTCATCGCCTGTTTCGCCGCGGCGAGCGGCCGCGACCTGACGCAGTTCTTCCTCTGGTACCGCCAGTCGGGCACGCCGCAGGTCGGCGTCAGGACCCGTCACGACCCGGTCGCCGGCACGTTCACGCTTGACCTCACCCAGAGCCACCTGCCGACCCCCGGCCAGTCCGACAAGCAGCCGATGGTCATTCCGCTGGCCTTCGGCCTCATCGGCCCGGACGGCGCCGAGCGCCCTCTCTTCACCGAGGAGGGCGAGGCCTTGGCCGGCGTCATCGCCCTCGACACCGCCCAGCGCAGCATCACCTTCAGCGGCCATCCGACGCGGCCTGTCCTGTCGATCAACCGCGGCTTCTCGGCGCCTGTCGTGCTGAAGACCGACCTGACCGCCGCCGATCTCGGCTTCATCGCTCGCCACGACAGCGACGCCTATAACCGCTGGCAGGCGATCCAGACGCTGGCGACCGAGCATCTGGTGGCCGCCAGCCGCAAGGGCGATGGGGCGGCCGGCAGCACCGGGGCCGAGATCCTGGCCGGGGCCCTCGCCGGTGTCCTCGCCGATGCCGACCGCGACCCCGCTTTCGCCGCCCAGGCGCTGACGCTGCCCTCCGAAGCCGACATCGCCCGCGAACTCGGTTCGGACGTCGACCCGGACGCGGTCTTCACCGCCCGCAAGGCCCTGCGGCAGGCGGTCAGGACGCGGCTCGATCCGGCGCTCGGCACGGTTCTGGCGCGTTTCGCCACGCCCGGCCCCTACAGTCCCGATGCGCGCGCGGCCGGCCGCCGGGCGCTCTGCAACGTCGCCCTCGACCTCTGGGCCTCAGGCGGCGAGGCCGAGCGGATCGCGACGGTGGCGGCGCGCCATCGCGATGCCGACAACATGACCGACCGCTTCGCCGCCCTGGCGGTGCTCGCCCAGCATCCGGGGGCGGAGCGGGAGACGGCGCTGGCCGCCTTCCGCGAGCGCTACCGCGCCGATGCGCTGATCCTCGACAAGTGGCTTGCCCTGCAGGCGGCGATCCCCGAGGCGGGAACGCTGGCGCGGGTCGAGGCGCTGCTTGCCGACCCGGCCTTCGCCATGACCAATCCCAACCGGCTGCGCGCCCTGGTCGGCAGCTTTGCCAGCGGCAACCAGACCCAGTTCAACCGGCCGGACGGGACGGGCTACGCCTTCCTCGCAAATGTCGTCATCGCCACCGATCCGCGCAATCCGCAGGTCGCGGCCCGGCTCCTCTCCGCCTTTCGCAGCTGGCGGGCGCTCGAGCCCGGCAGGCGGAACCTTGCCCGCGCCGCACTGGAACGTGTCGCGGCGGCCGCGACATTGTCCGCCGATGTGCGGGACATCGTCGCCCGTTCGCTGGGGTGAACCGGGCAAATCTTCCTAGCGGCGTTAACCAAATATTTCCTGCCCTGTGATTCCCCGACTCTAGACAGCCCTCCGGCAAATCGATTCTTATGACCGCGATTCGGAGGGGCTGGGGCTCGAACTCCGGACGCCAATTCAGAGATTCGACGGGGGTACCGGCGATGGAGCGCAGTTCTGCGCCCAGCGCGGACGCGCTGATTCATGCCACGAAAACGAACGGATTCGCGCAATCCGTCGATGCTTCGTTCGAGTCGTGGCTGGCGCCCTACGAGCCGGCCCTGCGCCGCCTGGTGCCGACCCTGATCGTTGCCTTTCTCGTGGTGATGGGCGCCGGGGCGCTGCAGCAGATCCTCAACAGCCGGACCGAGGCCATCGCCGCCGTCCAGGCTGATCTCGACACCGCGGCGGCCGCCATCGAGATCGATCTCAACCATCGCATCGCGGCCAGCAGCGGCCATGCCGGCGCCGCCATCCAGGCCGCCTTCGACTTTACCGCCCCCCGGATCGGCGCCCATCACGGCCGCCTCATGCTGGCGACGGATGCCGCCGGCCTCATCATCGCCGCGTCCCCGGTCGAGGCCCGGGCGCGCTGGCTGGGCAGGCCACTGCGCGACGTCTTCGCCGCAGCGCCGCCGACGACGAGCAGCGCCACGCCGGTGCGCCTGGTCACAGGGGCGGACGCCGTCACCGTGGTGCGTCCGCTGGCGCCCCCCCTCGCCCAGTTCCACCTGCTGCGCGAAACCGATGATGCCCTGAACCTGTGGGCCCGCAATTCGCTGCTGACCGGCACGCTGTTCGCGACCACCGGCCTCCTGCTCCTCGTCATCGGCCTCGCCTTCCATATCCAGACGATGCGCGCCGCCACCGCCGACATCATCAACCAGAACGCCCGCGCCACCATCGACGCGGCGCTGGAGAGCGGCGGCTGCGGCCTCTGGGACTGGGAGATCGGCACCAGCCAGATGTACTGGTCGGCCTCGATGTTCGAGATCCTGGGGATCAAGGGGCGCGAAGGGCTGGTCACCTTCGACGAACTCTACCCGGTGCTGCACCCCGATGACGGTTATCTCGGCGGCATCGCGCAGATGACCGATCTCGACCCGCGCAATGCCGTCGACTTCCAGTTCCGCATGCGCCATGCCGACGGCCGCTGGGTGTGGCTCAGGGCGCGCGGCCGTGGCCTGACGCTCGCGGGTGTCGACCATCCCCGTTTCGTCGGTATCGTCGTCGACATCACCGAGCAGCTCGAACTCGCCGCCCGCAACGCCGCCGCCGACCACCGCATCCGCGAGGCGATCGAGACGATCTCGGAGGCCTTCGTCGTCTGCGACGACCAGGACCGCATCGTCGTTTGCAATTCGAAGTTCCGCGAGCTGAACGGCCTCGCCGACGAACAGGCCCGGCCGGGCGCCTGCTATCGCGAGACGCTGGCGGCCGCCGGTGGCGGCGCCAAGGTGAAGCAGGGCCATATCCTGCCCGACCGCGGTGCCGACGGGTCCCGCGACTTCGAGGTCGAGCTCGCCGACGGGCGCTGGCTGCAGATCAGCGAGCGGCGCACCCATTGCGGCGGATTCGTCTCGGTCGGCACCGACATCACCGCCCTGAAGCGCCACGAATCCCATGTCACCGCCAGCGAGCAACGCCTCCGCACCAGCGTCGCCGAGCTGCAGAAGAGCCAGTATACGCTGGAGATGCAGACCCAGCAGCTCGCTGAACTCGCCGAGAAATATTCCGAGCAGAAGACACAGGCCGAGGAGGCGAACCGCGCCAAGTCGGAATTCCTCGCCCATATGAGCCACGAGCTGCGCACGCCGCTCAACGCGATCATCGGCTTCTCGGAAGTGATGCGGGACGGCCATTTCGGGCCGCTTGGCACGACCAAATACCTGGAATATGTCCGCGACATCCATTCCAGCGGCCATTTCCTCCTCTCCGTCATCGACGACATCCTCGACATGGCCCGCATCGAGGCCGGGCGCCTGGGGCTTGAACTCGCCCCGACATGTCTGGAGGAGACGCTGGAGGACACCATGCGCGTCGTCTCGAAAATGGCGGCGGACAAGGAGATCCTGATGGAGGCCGAGGTGCCGGACGGGATGGATCTCGTCGCCGACCGCCGGGCCATCAAGCAGATCATGCTCAATCTGCTGTCGAACGCGGTCAAGTTCACGCCGCGCGGCGGCATGATCTCGGTGCGTGCCCGCAAGGCCCGCGACGTCATCGCCATCGCCATCGAGGATACCGGCATCGGCATTCCCCGCCATGCCATCACCAAGCTCGGCAAGCCCTTCGAACAGGTCGAGAGCCAGTTCTCGCGCAATCACCAGGGATCGGGCCTCGGCCTCGCCATCGCCAAGTCGCTGGCCGAACTGCATGGCGGATCGCTGCGCATCCGTTCCACCGTCGGCCGCGGCACGACCGTGGTGGTGCGCCTGCCGGTCACCGGGCCGAAGGCCGAGGCCACAGCCTGAGGCGCCGATGAGGAGGGCCTTACGCCCCTGCCTCAGACCGGTCCGACGATGGCGACGAAGGCCTTGCGCACCTGTTTCTGTACCTCGGCCAGATGGGCATCGACCGTGGCGAAATCGGGGAGCTCGCCGGCCCGCGCCAGCAGGCGCTTCAGGCCGGGGGCGGCGGTCTGCGGGTCGAAGCCGTCGACGAGGCAGAGCCGGATGATCTGGGTCAGCCGCTGGTAGAGACGGCAGGCCGCGCGCAGGACGTCGCCCTCGGTCGGCTTCAACAGTCCCGCCGCCGCCGCCTTCTCGATGACGCGGATGGTGTTGGTGTCGAGAATGTCGGGATGGCGCGCGGCGTGGACGAGTTGCAGCGCCTGGGCGATGAACTCGATGTCGATGAGCCCGCCGCGGGCATATTTGAGGTCCCAGCGGTTGTCGTCGCCCTTGTCCTCGGCGATGGCCCGCCGCATGTCGACGATGTCGGCGAGGGTCGCCTTGGCCGACCTCTTGGTGGTGAGAACGCGGCGGATCGCCTCCATCACCTCGGTCTCGAAGCCGGGCGTCGCGGCGACGACGCGGGCGCGGGTCAGCGCCATATGCTCCCAGGTCCAGGCCTCCTTCACCTGATAGGCGCGGAAACCGTCGATATGGGTGGCGACCGGCCCGGAGCGCCCCGAAGGCCGAAGCCGGAGATCGACGTCGAAGAGCACGCCCTCGCTGGTCGGTGCCGACAGGGCGCTGATGAGGCGCTGGGTCAAGCGCGCGAAATAATGGCCGCCGCTGAGCGGACGCGGCCCCTTCGAGGCGCTCTCCTTGGGGTCGTGGTCATAGAGCAGGATAAGGTCGAGATCCGAACCCGCCGTCATCTCGCGCCCGCCGAGCTTGCCCATGGCGATGACCGCGGTGCGCATGCCGCGGATCGGCCCGTGCGAGGCGGTGATCCAGTCCGTGACCGCCTTGTGCAGCGCCTTGATGAGCTGTTCGGCGAGCCGCGCGAAGGCCTGTCCCGCCGCCTCCGCCGAGACCGTGCCGGCCAGCACCCGCACGCCGGTGAGGAAGAGCTGTTCCTGGCCGAAGACGCGGGCCCGGTCGAGCACATCCTCGGCGTCACGGGCCATGCCCAGCGTCTCGGCGAGGCGCGCTGCCAGATCGGCGTCGGAGGGCAGCTCGCCGAAGAAGGCGGGCTCCAGCAGCGCGTCGAGGACATGGGCACGGCGGCCGAGGAGATCGGCGAGGCGCGGCGCCGAGCCGAGGATCTGGGAGATGAGCTCGAGGAGATCGGGGTGGGTGCGCAGGATGGCGAGGAGTTCGATCGGCTGCGAATGACGGGTCAGCAGCCGGTCGAAGGCGCGCAGGCCGAGATCGGCATCGCCGGTGCGCGACAGGGCATCGAGCAGGGCCGGCGCCAGTTCGGCGACGCGCTCGCGCGCGTCCCGCGCCCTGAGCCCGCCGGATTTCGGCTGCTGCCAGGCCTGGACGGTCGCCACCACCGCGCCGGGATCGGCGAAGCCGAGATCGGCCAGCGCCGCCAGCGTCGTCCGCTTCGGCGGATCCGCCGCGAGGTCGAGCGTGCCCTTGACCTCGGCGAGCGGCGGCAGCGTCTCGAACAGCTTGGCATAGGCCGCCTCGACCGGACGCAGTTCGGCCGTCAGCGCCGCGGCGAAGGCGGCATAGTCGCGATAGCCGAGGAACTGGGCGATGCCGGTGACCGCCTCGGTGGTCTCGGGCAGGCTGTGGGTCTGCTCGTCGGCGACCATCTGCAACCGGTGCTCGACCCGCCGCAGGAAACGATAGGCGCGCTCCAGCGCCGCGCGCGTCTCCTCCGTCACCCAGCCGGCCTCGCGCAGCCGATGCAGACCGGTGACCGTGTCGCGGACCCGCAGCGCCGGGTTGCGGCCGCCGGCGATGAGCTGCTGGGTCTGGACGAAGAACTCGATCTCGCGGATGCCGCCGCGGCCGAGCTTGATGTTGTGGCCCTCGACGGCCAGCGCATCGTGACCACGGAAGGCATGGATCTGCCTCTTCATCGCGTGGGCGTCGGCCACCGCCGCATAGTCGAGATATTTGCGCCAGATGAAGGGCTGCATCTCCTTCAGGAAGGCCTCGCCCGCCGCCATGTCGCCGGCGCAGGGCCGCGCCTTGATGAAGGCCGAGCGCTCCCAGGTCTGGCCGATCGTCTCGTAATAGTGGAGCGCCGCCGGCGTCGAGATCGCCACCGCCGTCGCGCCGGGATCGGGGCGAAGCCGCAGATCGGTGCGGAAGACATAGCCGTCGGCGGTGCGCTCCTGCAGGATCTTCACCAGCCGCTGGGTGAGACGCACATAGGCCGGCTGGGCGTCCCTGCCCGGCTTCATCGGCGCCGTCTCCGGATCGAAGAAGACGATGAGATCGATGTCGCTGGAATAGTTGAGCTCGAAGGCGCCGTGCTTGCCCATGGCGAGCACGATGTAGCCGGAACCGACCTCCGCCTGTTTCGCATCGGCGGGGGCGAGGATGCCCTGATCGGCGAGATCGCGCATCAGATGCGCCACCGCCTCGGCCACGGCGAGATCGGCGGTCTCGGTGAGGGCGCGCGTCACCTGTTCCAGCGGCCAGACGTCGCCGATATCGGCGAGCGCCACGAGCAGGGCGACCTGGGCGCGGAAGCGGCGGAGCGCCCGCCCGACGCCCTCGTCGCTGCGCGCCTTGCGGCAGGCGGCGACGGCCTCGGCCTTGAGACGGGCGAAGCAGGCTTCGGGGGCCTCCGCCAGACAGGCGAGGAGATGGGCCGGGTCCTGGGAGGCGATGGCGCCGAGGAACGGCGAATGGGCGAGGATGCCGGCGACCAGCGCCCGCGCCTTCGGCGGCTTCAGCGCCAGGCCGAGGGCCGAACCGAGATCCGCGTCCTCGATCCCGTGGAGATAGGCGTCGATGCGCTTCGCCGCCGTCGCACCTTTCGGCAGGACAGGCGCCGCGGCAAGCCTGGCGGACAGGCTCGGGGACGAATCAGACGGGGCGATCCGGGACGCTCGGGTCATGGGCGGATCGTGGCAGACGCAGCGCCACCTTTAAACCCGGCCGGTTGTCGTCGAGGACGAGCCGGCCGCCGTGGAGGCGCGCCACCGCCGCGGCGAGGCTGAGACCGAGGCCGGAACCGGGACGCGAGCGGCTCGTTTCCAGCCGCACAAACCGGTCGAGAACCCGGCCGCGATCGGCCTCGGCGATGCCCGGCCCCCGATCGGCGACGGTGACGACGGCTTCGCCGTCCTCGGCGGCGACCGTCACGGCCACCGCGCCGGCACCGCCGGTGGCGCCGTATTTCAGGGCGTTGTCGAGGAGGTTGGCGATCACCTGGCCGAGGAGTTCCCGGTGGCCGGTGACTCCCACCGGCACCGCCGCGACCGTCAGCTCCACCCCCGCCTCCTCCGCCACCGGCTCGTAGAGCTCGACGACGCCGCGGGCGATCTCCGCGAGGTCGAGCGGCACCATGCCCTCGCGCTGGTTGCCGGCCTCGGCGCGGGCGATCATCAGGAGGGCGTTGAAGGTGCGGATCAGACCATCCGATTCCTCGATGATCCCGGTCAGCGCGGCGCGATAGGCCGCGTCGGAGCCGCCGACCCGCAGCGCCTCCTCGGCCTTGTTGCGCAGCCGCGTCAGCGGCGTCTTTAGGTCGTGGGCGATATTGTCGGAGACCCCCTTCATGCCGGCCATCAGCGCTTCGATGCGGGCCAGCATGTCATTGACGCTGCCGGCGAGGCGGTCGAGTTCGTCGCGCGAGCCGGCGGTCGGCAGGCGGCCGGTGAGATCGCCCTCCATGATGCGGCGGGACATGTCGGTCATGGCGTCGACGCGCTTCAGCACCCGCCGGGTGACGAAATAGGCGCCGAGCAGGCCGAGCACGAGCGCCACCACCACCGACAGGCGGAAGCCGCGCCCGAAGATCTCGCGCATGCGGTCGCGCTCCTCAAGGTCGCGGCCGACGAGCAGGCGGAAATTGCCGGGAAGGCCGTAGACCTGGGCGATGGCGCGGTGCGGTCCCTCGCTCATGTCCTCGCCGGCGCGGCGATAGTCCGTCTCGATCCAGCCCTGGCGGGTGAGCGTCCCCGGGGGCAGTTCGCCGATATTGCCGGCCAGCGGCAGGCCGGTGAAGGTGGTGACCAGATAGAGCGAGGCGCCGGGACGGTTGCCGCGCTCCTCGACCACCTCGACGAGGCGGCGGATGCCGCCGATGGCATATTGCTCGGCGAGCCCGCGCACCTCGGCGGTGATCGTCTCGGTCAACTGGCCGGTGAGCTGGCGCTGGGTGGCAAATCCCAGCCAGCCGATGACGAAGCCGGCGAAGAGGATGAAGATGAAGAGATAGGCGGCGATGATCTTGAAGGCGGTGGTCGACAGCAGCGACCGGAAACGCGAGGGCGGCCGCGCCGGCTTGGCCGCCGTTCCCCCGGTCGCAGGAGCCGCCGATGCGGGAACGGGCGTCACGGGCGCACCGTATATCCCGCACCGCGGATCGTATGGATCAGCGGCCTGTCGAAACCCTTGTCGATCTTGGAGCGCAGGCGCGAGACATGCACGTCGATGACATTGGTCTGCGGGTCGAAGTGATAGTCCCAGACATGTTCGAGCAGCATGGTGCGGGTGACCACCTGGCCGGCATTCTTCATCAGATATTCGAGCAGGCGGAATTCCCGTGGCTGCAGGATGAGTTCCTCGCCGCCGCGGCTGACCCGGTGCGACAGGCGGTCGAGTTCGAGGTCGCCGACCCGGTAGAGCGTCTCGGGTGCGCCCGCCGCCCGGCGCCGGGAGAGCACCTCGACGCGGGCGAGGAGTTCGGAAAAGGAATAGGGCTTGGGCAGATAGTCGTCGCCGCCGGCCCGCAGGCCCTTGACGCGGTCGTCGACCTGGCCAAGGGCGGAGAGGATCAGGACGGGCGTCTGGCGGCCGGCGGCGCGCAGGTCGGCGATGACCGACAGTCCGTCCTTCTTCGGCAGCATGCGGTCGACGATGAGCACGTCATAGGGGCCATCTGACGCCATGGCGAGGCCGTCCTCGCCGTCGGCGGCGTGGTCGGCGACGTGCCCCGCCTCCCGGAAGGCCTTGACGAGATAGGACGCCGCCTCGCGGTCGTCCTCGATGATCAGAATCCGCATGATGGTCATGGTACACGGGCTCTCGGGGACTTTGCGAGACGGCTGCCGTCGAAACCCCACGAAAAACGGGGCGGCCGGACATGGAGTTCCGACCGCCCCGCTCGAGATGACCCCGTCCGGCGGGGGGCGACTGGGGTTGCCGGCGCGGGATCACTCGTGAGTGGCTGCCGGCGTCGAAAAGGTTCGACGCCGGTGACGATTTTCGTCAGCTCGGGTTGAGCGGAATGGCGACGAAGCGCTGGCCCTCGCCCGAGCGGAGCCGGATCAGCGCCGAGCGGCGGCCATCGGCCCGCGCGGCGGTCAGCGCCTCGCGCATGTCACGCATCGAGGCGACCGAGCGGCCGGCCACGTCGAGGATGACATCGCCCGGGCGGATGCCGCGCTGGGCGGCAGGCCCGGCAGGGTCGACCTCGGTGACGACCATGCCCTCGCCACGGCCGGCCGGCTCGACCGACATGCCAAGGCGCGGAGCGATCGGAGCCGTCTCGGGCGCCGCCTCGCCGCGGGAACCGCGGCGGGTGTTGGGCAGCGCCGCCTGGTCATCGCCCGGCAGGCGGCCAAGCGTCAGCGGCAGGGCGCGCTCGGCCCCCTCGCGCAGCACGGTCAGGCGGACCGTGGTGCCAGGGCGGACGGCGCCGATGCGGCGGGTGAGCTCACGGGCATCGCGGACCGGCTGGCCATCGACGGCGACGATGACGTCGGACGGCTTGATGTCCGCGCTCGCCGCGGGGCTGCCCGCCTGCACGCCGGCGACGAGGGCGCCTTCGGCCCTCGGCAGTTTCAGGCTCTCGGCGATCTCGGGCGTGATTGCCTGAATCTGGACACCGATCCAGCCGCGGGCGACGGAACCGCCCTCGCGCAGCGCCGCGACGACAGTCTGCGTCGTCTCCGAGGGGATGGCGAAGGCGATGCCGACATTGCCGCCCGAGGGCGAAAAGATCGCCGTGTTGACACCGATGACCTCGCCATTGGCGTTGAAGGTCGGGCCGCCGGAATTGCCGCGGTTCACCGCGGCGTCGATCTGCAGGAAGTCGTCATAGGGGCCCGAGCCGATGTCGCGGCCGCGGGCCGAGACGATGCCGGCCGTCACGGTTCCGCCGAGACCGAAGGGATTGCCGACGGCAAGCACCCAGTCGCCGATGCGCGGGGCATTGGCGGCGAAGCGCACGAAGGGGAAATTCGTGCCCTCGGCCTTCAGCAGGGCGAGGTCGGTGCGCGGGTCGGTGCCGACCACCTTGGCCTTGATGGTCCGGCCGCTGTCCATGACGATGTCGGCCTCGGTCGCGCCGCGCACCACGTGATTGTTGGTGACGATGTAGCCGTCGGCCGAGATGAAGAAGCCGGAGCCCTGCGACATGCCGCGCGGACCGCCGGGACCACCCGGGCCACGGGGGCCGCCGGGACCGCCAAAGCGCGGGTCACCGCGGAACTGCTCGCCGAAGCGGCGCATGAAGCGCTCCATCTGGCCGTTCTCGTCCTCGTCGAGGCCGGGCTGCTCGCGGTAATTCGTGGCCTGCGGCGCGGCCTGGGTGACGCGGACCGAGACGACGGCGGGCTTCACCCGCTCGACGACGTCGGCGAAGGACATGGGGCCGGACTGGACGCCCTGGGCGGTGGCGCTGGCGACGAAGGGCGCGCGGGAGGGCTGCAGGGAGAGGGCACCGGCGCCGACGGCGAGGACGGCGACGGTGCCAAGAAGGGCTGCGCGCATGCGGGACGTCATGGGGGATCTCCAGAAGATCGCGGCACGCGGGGGTGGTGCCGCCTATGGAGGAGACCATGACGCAGGCCGGATTACGCGATCCTGACGGGAACATTACATCTTGGTAAGGTCGCGGCGGCCAGGGCGGCCGCGCCCACCGGCTGCCCGCTCAGGGCTTCAGGGCCGCCTCGAGCCGGGCCTTTTCCTCATCGGTGAGCGGCAAAGGCGCGGTCACCACGGCGACCCGCCGGCGGCGGACGACGACGAGGAGATAGGCGATGCCGGCGAGGAGGAACACCAGCGGCGCGATCCACAGCACCGCGGTGTGCCAGCCGAAGCGCGGGCGCAGCAGCACGAACTCGCCGTAGCGGGCAACGAGGAAATCGATCACCTGGCGATCACTGTCGCCCGCCGTCAGCCGCTCGCGGACGAGGACCCTGAGGTCGCGCGCCAGCGGCGCGTCGGAATCGTCGATGGCCTGGTTCTGGCAGACCATGCAGCGCAGGTCCTTGCTCAGGGCCCGGGCGCGCTCCTCCAGCCGGGGGTCGGACAGCCTCTCGCCGGGCAGGACCGCGAGGGCCGGGGTCGCGGCCATCAGGACGGCGAGAGCGAGAGCCGGGAGACGCATCGCCCCTACTCCGCCGGCTGGACGGCGGCGGCGACGCGGCGGGCCGAGGGCTTGGGCGCGCCGACCCGCAGGCGCCGGTCGGAGAGCGAGAGGAAGCCGCCGAACATCATCACCAGGGTGCCGATCCAGATGAGCAGGACCATGGGCTTGTAGAAGAAGCGCAGGGCGATCGAGCCATCCGTGCCGGGATCACCGGGCGAGACATAAAGCTGCGACATGCCGCGCGTCTTCAGCGCCGCCTCGGTGGTCGGCATGGCCCGCGCCGTATAGACCCGCTTGGCCGGCTCCAGCGTGCCGGCATCGACGCCGCCCTCGCGGACCGTCAGCCGGGCGACGAGGTCGCGGTAGTTCGGCCCCTCGACCGGGACGAGACCCTGCAGCGTGATGTCGTAGCCGGCGACGGCGATGCTCTCGCCGGGCCGCATCTGCACGATGGTCTCCTGCTTGTAGGCGGTCTCGCCGACGATGCCGAGCAGCATGACGCCGACGCCGGCATGGGCGATGGCGGCGCCCCAGGCGGCGCGCGGCAGGCCGCGGGCGCGGGCGAGGCTGGTGGCGGCGGGGGCGCGGAAGAGCTGGATGCGCTCGGCAATGTCGAGGATCGCGCCGACGATGACATAGAAGGCGAGGCCGACGAAGAGCGGCGCCAGGACCGGGCCGCCCGTGGTCACCGCATAGGTGGCGAGGGTGGCGAGGATGGCCGCGGCAAAGGCCAGCGTCAGGCGCTGCGCCACGGCGGCGAGGTCGCCGCGCTTCCAGGCGAGGAAGGGCCCGAAGACCATGGCGATCATCAGCGGCACCATGAGCGGGCCGAAGGTCCAGTTGAAGAAGGGCGGGCCGACCGAGATCTTCGCCCCGGTCAGGGTCTCCAGCGCCAGCGGATAGAGCGTGCCGACGAAGACCGCGGCGCAGGAGGCCGTCAGGAACAGGTTGTTGAGGACGAGGGCGCCCTCGCGCGACACCGGCGCGAAGAGCCCGCCCTGTTTCAGGGTCGGGGCGCGCCAGGCATAGAGCGCCAGGGAGCCGCCGATGAAGACGACGAGAATGGCGAGGATGAAGACGCCGCGCTCGGGGTCGACGGCGAAGGCATGGACCGAGGTCAGCACGCCGGAACGGACAAGGAAGGTGCCGAGGAGGGAGAGCGAGAAGGTGAGGATGGCGAGCAGCACCGTCCAGACCTTCAGCGCCTCGCGCTTTTCCATGACGATGG
>JAIEPJ010000236.1 GCA_019749835.1 Phreatobacter sp.
GCTCCGGCGCCCTCGTCGAGCAGCGCGACCTCACCCAGTGGTTCCTCAAGATCACCGACTATTCGGATGACCTCTTGACCGCCCTCGACGGCCTCGACCGCTGGCCGGACAAGGTCCGGCTGATGCAGAAGAACTGGATCGGCCGCTCCGAGGGGCTGATGATCCGCTGGGCCCTGAAGGACGGCACCGCTCCTGCCGGCCATGCCGAGCTGGAGATCTACACGACGCGCCCCGACACCCTGTTCGGCGCCGCCTTCATGGCGATCGCGCCCGATCATCCGCTGGCACGAGCCGCCGCAGAGACCAATCCGGACCTCGCTGCCTTCTCCGACGAGTGCCGCCGGATGGGGACCTCGGTGGCAACGCTGGAGACGGCGGAAAAGCTCGGCTTCGACACCGGCATCAAGGCCGTCCACCCCTTCGATCCCACGTGGGAAGTGCCGGTCTACGTCGCCAATTTCATCCTGATGGACTATGGCACGGGCGCCATCTTCGGCTGCCCGTCCGGCGACCAGCGCGACATCGAATTCGCCAACAAATACGGCCTGGCTTTCCAGACCGTGGTGAAACCCGCCGACGCCGGCGCAGATTTTACCGTGACCGACACCGCCTATGACGGCGACGGCGTGATGATCAATTCGCGCTTCCTCGACGGGATGACGACGGACACGGCCTTCGCCGAGGTCGCCGGACGCCTCGAAAAGACGGCGCTGCACGGCAAGCCCGTCGCCGCCCGGAAGGTGAATTTCCGCCTGCGCGACTGGCTGATCTCGCGCCAGCGCTACTGGGGCTGCCCGATCCCCGTCGTCCATTGCGACGATTGCGGCGCGGTGCCGATGCCGGACGACCAGCTGCCCGTGGTCCTGCCCGACGATGCCGACTTCTCCAAGCCCGGCAACCCGCTCGACCGCCACCCGACCTGGAAACACGTCGCCTGCCCGTCCTGCGGCAAGCCCGCCCGGCGCGAGACGGACACGATGGACACGTTCGTCGATTCGTCCTGGTATTTCGCCCGCTTCACCGATCCCTGGCGCACCGAGAGCCCGACAGATCCGGCCGTGGTCGATGCCTGGCTGCCGGTGGACCAATATATCGGGGGAATCGAGCACGCGATCCTGCACCTGCTCTATTCGCGCTTCTTCACACGGGCCATGAAAGCGACGGGGCATGCCGGCCTCGACGAGCCGTTCCGCGGCCTGTTCACGCAGGGCATGGTGGTCCACGAGACCTATCGCGTCCCCGACGGGACCTATGTGACGCCGGCGGAGATCACGATCTCGGGTGAGGGCGACGAGCGTCGCGCTGTGCTCAAGGGCTCGAACCAGCCGGTGGAGATCGGCTCGATCGAGAAGATGTCGAAGTCGAAGAAGAACGTCGTCGATCCCGACGACATCATCGACACCTACGGCGCCGACACGGCCCGCTGGTTCATGTTGTCGGATTCGCCCCCCGAGCGCGACGTGATCTGGACCGAAGCCGGAGTCGAGGGCGCCAGCCGCTTCGTCCAGCGGCTCTGGCGGATCGTCGGCGAGATCGCCGCGCAGACAGCCTCGGCGACCGCAACGGCCTCTCACGGCGAGGATTCCACCGCCATCCGCCGCGCGGCGCACCAGGCCCTGGCTGCGGTCGAGGCCGACGTCGAGCGGCTCGCCTTCAACCGCTGCGTCGCGCATATCTACACGCTCGCCAATGCCCTGGCGAAGACGCTCGACGGGCTTCGCGGCGGCGTCCCGGCGCCGGACATGGCCGCGGCCCTCGCCGAGGCAGGCAGCATCCTGGTGCGCCTGGTCGCCCCGATGATGCCGCATCTGGCCGAGGAATGCTGGGCGGCGCTCGGCCAGAAGGGCCTCGTGGCCGAGGAGCCCTGGCCATTGGTCGACCGTGCCATCCTGGTCGAGGACACGATCACTTTGCCGGTTCAGGTCAACGGCAAGAAGCGAGCGGACTTGACGATCGCGCGCGAGGCGGCCCAAAAGGATATCGAGACCGCTGCGATCGCCCTTGACGCCGTTCGCAAGGCGCTGGAAGGGCGGCCCGTGAAGAAGATCATCGTCGTGCCGCAGAGGATCGTGAATGTCGTGGGTTGACACCTCGTTCGCTCGCCTTGGCCGCATCGTCGCGGTTTGCATTTGCTCCGCCGCGCTGGCGGGGTGTTTCGCACCGCTTTACGGCGATCCGACCGTCGTCACCGGCGGCCGCAACGCCCAGGCGGCGCTGCGCGATCTCGACATCCCGGAGATTCCCGGCCGCAGCGGCGTCATCCTGCGCAACGAGCTCATCTATCTCACCCAGGGTGGTGGTGGCCGTGCGGCCTCTCCGACCCACGTGCTGCGTGTCGCTCTCGGCGTGGACACGGTGCCGCTGGCGCTCAACACCGCAGCCGGCCGGCCTTCGGCCCAGTCCGTCACAATGTTCGGCTTCTATACGATCACCGCGGTCGGCGACACGCAGGTGATCCATCGCGGCTCCGCCTTTGCCTCCGCATCCTTCGACCGCACGGCGCAGCGCCTGGCCTCCGATCGGGCCGTCATTGAGGCGCAGGAACGCGCGACCAAGGCGCTCGCCGAGAACATCGTCACCCAGGTCGCCGGCTGGTACGCGACCCGCCCGAGATGACGGCGTGACAATCCTCAAGGGCTCCGACATCGATCGGTTCATCGCCGGACCGGACCCGCGGCGCCCCATCATCCTGGTCTACGGGCCCGATATCGGCCTCGTCTCCGAACGCGCCCGCGCCATCGCCGGCAAGATCGCCACCGACCTCGACGACCCTTTCACCGTCACCCGGCTCGACGGCGATAGTCTGGCCGGTGACCCGGCGCGTCTGGCCGACGAGGCCGGCACCCTGTCGATGTTCGGCGGGCGGCGGCTCATCTGGGTCCGGGCCGGCGAGAAGCCCATTGCCGCGGCGGTCGCGCCGCTGCTCGCGGCGCCGCCCGAAGGCGCCGCCATCCTCATCGAGGCCGGCGATCTGAAGAAGACGGCACCGCTGCGCACCGACGCGGAGCGCTCCGCCGCCGCCGCCGTCATTCCCTGCTACGCCGACGGCGAGGCGGAGCTCAAACGCCTGGTCGTCGAAGAGGCCCGCCAGGCGGGACTTCAGGTCGAACCGGCGGCGGTGACGCTCCTGACCCAGATCCTCGGCGGCGACCGCGCCGCATCACGGGCCGAGATCCGCAAGATCTGCCTTTACTGCCACGGCCAGAACACTATCACCGTCGCCGATATCGAGGCGGTCGCCGGCGAAAGCCTGGCGCTGGGGGTCGACGCCATCGTCGATACCGCACTTGGCGGACAGCCAGAGGAGCTCGATCGCCTTCTGCTGCGCGCCGATGGCGCCGGCATCGCCGTGGCCCAGATCATCGCGGCGACGACACGCCACGCCCTCGGGCTTCACAAGGCCCGCCTCGCCGTGGAGAGCGGCACACCGGCGCGCACCGCCGTGGAACGGTTCGAGCCGCCGGTTTTCTTTCGGCGCAAGGTCGCCGTCGAACGGCAGATCGGCCTGTGGACGGCCGAAAAGCTGCACCGGATCGTGGTCAGGCTCGCCGAAGCCGGTTTCGAGACCCGCGCCCGCGCCGCGATCGCCCCGATACTGGCGGGACGCCTGCTGATGTCCATCGCGACAGCGGCCCGCCAGAGCGCCCGCGGCTGACGCGCGAGCCGCTGACGATCAGCCCTGCAGCCGCCGGCAGATGTCCTCGAGCTGCTCGAGGGAGCGGTAGCGGACCCGCAATTCACCACCCGACCCGCGGTGATCGATACTGACGCTCATTCCCAGCGCGTCGGACAGCGTCTTTTCCAGCGCCCTCGTGTCGGCGTCCTTCTCCAGGCGCTCCCGCTGCTTTGGCGGCCGGCCGGCCTTTTCCGACTGCTCCTGGGTCAATGCCTCGACCTGGCGCACATTGAGCCCCTGGTCGATGATTTGCGAGGCCACCTTCCCGGGATCGTCCACCGCCAGCAGCGCCCGGGCATGGCCGGCCGTCAGCTGACCCTCGCGCAACATGCCTTGGACGTTCTCGGGCAGCTTCATCAGGCGCAGGGTATTGGCGACATGGCTGCGGCTCTTGCCGATGATCTTGGCAAGGTCGGTCTGGCTGTAGCCGAACTGCTCGATCAGCTCGTTATAGCCGAGCGCCTCCTCCAGCGGATTGAGGTCGGCGCGCTGCACGTTCTCGATGATGGCGAGCTCCAGCGCCTCGCGGTCGCCGACCTCGACGAGATGGATCGGCACCTCATGCAGTTCGGCGCGCTGCGCCGCCCGCCAGCGGCGCTCGCCGGCGACGATCTCATAGGCGTCGACCACCCCCGCCACCGTCCGCACGACGATCGGCTGGATGATGCCACGCTCCCGGATGGAATCCGCCAGCTCCTGCAGATCCTCCTCCCGGAACATCCGGCGCGGGTTACGGGGATTGGGGCGGATGAAGGCGATCGGCACCTTGCGCGCCGCGCGAACCCGGTCGACAGCCGCGCTCTCCTCGCCCACATCGCCGATCAGGGCGGCAAGACCCCGTCCCAGCCGCGAGCGATTGGCATCCTCAGCCATGTCTTGTCTCCTTCGGGACGCCAGCGTAACGACGTCGGCAGGCAAATCGGAACGCGGGCGAATCGAATCCATGGTCAGGCTGCCCGCAGCACGCGCTCGCGCTGGATAATCTCGGAGGCAAGGCGCAGATAGGCCTGGCTCCCGACGCATTTGAGATCATAAAGCAGGACCGGCTTGCCATAGCTCGGGGCCTCGGAAACCCGGACATTGCGCGGAATGATGGTCTGATAGACCTTGTCGCCCATGAACTGGCGCACATCATCGACCACCTGGGCCGAGAGATTGTTGCGCGCGTCATACATGGTCAGCACGATGCCATGGATCGTCAGGCCCGGATTGAGCGTGGCCTTCACCTGTTCGACCGTCTTGATCAGCTGCGACAGCCCCTCAAGGGCAAAGAACTCGCACTGCAATGGCACCAGGATCGCATCCGCGGCCGTCATCGCATTGATGGTCAGCAGGTTGAGCGACGGCGGGCAGTCGATAAGCACATAGGTATAGTCGCCGCCGAGGCTCTCGACAGCCCGGCGCAGGCGATAGGCCCGATCCCTCGCGCTGGCGATTTCCAGTTCGACACCGGAGAGATCCATGGTGGAGGGCGAGATCGACAGGCGGGGGACCGAGGTTTCCTGGATCGTTTCGGAAAGAGAATGATCCCCGACGAGCACGCTATAGGTCGATCTGGCACGCGCACGGCGATCGATCCCGAGCCCCGTGGAGGCATTACCCTGTGGATCCAGATCAAGGATGAGCACGCGCTCGCCGATCGCCGCCAGGGCCGTCCCCAGATTGATGGCGGTGGTCGTCTTGCCGACGCCGCCCTTCTGGTTGGCAAGGGCCAAGACCCGGGGGGCCATATTGGGCGACGCGGAGGGCAGGAGCGACATGGGTCACGTCCGATTTCTGGAGGTCATCCGGTGATTTCGGAGACGTCGCTGACCACCAGGATGCGGCCGCGGGACTCCGTCTCACTCGGTGTCGACATATGCATGAACCTCCAACATTTAGAGGCTTCCGTCAATTCGGACACTACATCTTGCCCCTTGGGAAAGATTCCAACCGCGCCGGTTTTCAACAGGGGATTGGCGAGGCGCAGCAGATCGCTGAGGGGGGCGAGAGCGCGGGCCGTCACGACCTCGACGTCCAGCGCCTCACGACCCACGACATCCTCGATCCGCCGCGCCCAGACACGAACAGGAACCTGCATCTGCCGGGCGGCCTCCTGCAGGAAGGCCGCCTTGCCGAGCTTGCTCTCGATGCAATGCACGACCGCACCGTCGCGTCCCTTCAGGGCCGCCGCGATCACCAGTGCCGGCAGGCCGCCGCCGGAGCCGAGATCCGCCCAGCGGCGGGCGTCCGGGGCAAAGCGCAGCAGTTGCAGGCTGTCGGCGACATGCCGGGACCAGACCGCCTCCAGTGTGGCCGCCGAGACCAGATTCTTCGACGGATTCCAGCGCCTTAGGAGAGCGACATAGAGGGCGAGCGCCTCGGCCGTTTCACGTGAAACAGGCACGCGCGCCAGATCGGCGGCAGCGCGAGCCGACTCGATGTCGGTCACGCTGCTGTCCTCGCCCCGGCACGCCTGGCCCAGACGGCGATCAATGTCAGCGCCGCAGGCGTCATCCCGTCCATTCGGGCCGCCTGGCCAAGCGTCCGTGGCTTGTGGGTCTGGATCTTGGCACGGATCTCGTTGGAGAGGCCCGGCAAGCCTGCCAGGTCGAAATCCGCCGGGAGCGGAAGGTTCTCATCGCGCCGATGGGACTCAATCTCCGCCTGCTGCCGGTCCAGATAGACCGCATAATGGGCGTCAGTCTCCACCTGCTCGGCGATCGCAGGGGGAACATCGGCCAAGTCTGGCCAGACGCGACACAACGTCGTCCAGTCGATGTCCGGCCGCGACAGGAGTTCGAAGGCGGAGCGGCGGATCCCGTCCTGGTTGATCGACAGCCCGGCAGCGGCTCCCTGACTCGGGGTCAGGGTCAGTTGCGCAAGCCGCCCGCGAACATCGGAGAGAGCCCCGATCTTGTCACGGAAGCGAATCGAACGGCGCTCGCCGATACAGCCAAGCGCGAGGCCCAGCGGCGTCAGCCGCTGATCGGCATTGTCCGCCCGGAGCGCGAGGCGAAACTCGGCCCGCGACGTGAACATCCGGTAGGGCTCGGAAATACCGCGGCTGGTGAGGTCGTCGATCATCACGCCGGTATAGCCTTCATCCCGACCGATCGAGATTCCGGCACTACCGCCGGCCCGCAGGGCCGCGCTCAACCCAGCGATCAGGCCCTGCGCCGCCGCCTCCTCATAACCCGTCGTGCCATTGATCTGACCGGCCAGGAACAGTCCGGTGACACGCCGTGTCTCCAGGGTCGGTTCTAGCTCCCGCGGATCGACATGGTCATACTCGATGGCATAGCCGAAGCGCTTGATGGCGACGGCCTCCAGCCCCGGAATGGAGCGCAGGAAGGCCTCCTGGACATCCTCCGGCAGCGAAGTGGACAAGCCGTTCGGATAGACGGTGCTGTCGTTCAGACCCTCGGGCTCAAGGAAGATCTGATGACCATCGCGATCCCCGAAACGAACGATCTTGTCCTCGATCGACGGACAGTAGCGCGGCCCTACCCCAGCGATCTGACCGGAATACATGGCGGACCGGGCCAGGTTGTCGCGGACCAGCGCATGGGTCTTCGGAGTCGTGCGGGTAATGCCGCAGGCAATCTGCGGAACGGTGATGCAATCCGTCAGGGTCGAAAAAGGTTCCGGATCCGAATCGGCGTGCTGCATCTCCACCGAGGCCCAGTCGATCGTCCCGCCATCGAGCCGGGCCGGTGTGCCGGTCTTCAGGCGCCCGAGTGTGAAACCCGCCGCGTCCAGACTGCGTGCGAGACCAACGCTTGCTGCGTCACCATCCCGGCCGGCCGACCATTGCCGTTCGCCGAGGTGAATGACCCCACGCAGGAAGGTGCCGGTGGTGATGACCACAGCTCCCGCGATGATCCGCTCTCCCGAGGCCAGGACCAGCCCGGTTGCGCGCCCCTCGGTGACGACGAGTTCGCTCGCTTCACCGAGCAGGATCGTCAGGCCCGGCTGCGCCTGCAATTCACGCTGCATGGCCGCCGCATAGAGCTGGCGATCGGCTTGGGTGCGCGGTCCGCGGACCGCCGGACCCTTGCGCCGGTTGAGAACCCGAAACTGGATGCCGGACGCATCGGCCACGCGCCCCATCAAGCCGTCGAGAGCGTCGATCTCGCGCACCAGGTGACCCTTGCCAAGGCCGCCGATCGCCGGATTACAGGACATGGCGCCGATCGTCTCGAAACGCTGGG
This sequence comes from Phreatobacter sp., assembly GCA_019749835.1. Taxonomy (GTDB): domain Bacteria; phylum Pseudomonadota; class Alphaproteobacteria; order Rhizobiales; family Phreatobacteraceae; genus Phreatobacter. The sequence continues at coordinate 7,870 of JAIEPJ010000236.1, forward strand.
TGACCAGCGCGGTAGCCGCGCCGAGACGTGCGGCCGCCGCTGCGGCCTCGCAGCCGGCATGTCCGCCACCGATCACAACGACGTCGAAGCGCTGGGTCATCGTTCCCATTCCTGCTGTGCTTCTACCGGGCCACTCCTGCCGCGGCAATGACTCTCGCGCGCGACAACATGTTCCGGACACGAATCGACCGTTTCACGTGAAACACCTGGACCGGGCGGGACCTACTTGCCGATGCAGAAGGCCGAGAACAGCTGGTCCAGCATGGCCTCGGTTCCGATCCGCCCGCGGCTGCGCCCCAACGCGGCAAGGCCCTCCCGCAGCCGCTCGGCCACCAGTTCAGGCTGATCGTCCCACGAGGCCAGCGCAAGGGCGGAGGCCAGGGCCCCTGCCGTCTCCTCAAAGATCAGGCGATGGCGCTGATGGACGACGACAGCGGGCTCTCCGCCGGCCCTGTCGGCAGCGAAGGCGGCGATCGCATCGACCAGCTCGGCCATCCCCTCGCCAGTCAGCGCCGAGATCCGATGATCGGCCGGAGCGAGGATCGCGCCTCCCCGGTCGATCTGTGTCGCGACCCGCCACAGGTCTCCGCGTGCTTGGTCAAGCACTGCCCCTGGTTCGCCAGAACAAAGCCATAGCGTCAGGTCCGCACCGGCGATCCTCTCGTGGGTTCGGCGAATCCCCTCTGCCTCGACTGGATCGGCTGTCTCCCGCAGGCCTGCCGTGTCGACAAGGACCACGGCGACCCCCCCGAGATCGAGATGAACCTCGAGACTGTCGCGGGTGGTTCCTGCCATCGGCGAAACGATGGCGACGTCCCGCCGCGCCAGGGCGTTGAGAAGCGTGGACTTGCCCGCGTTGGGCGGGCCGGCAATGGCAACGATGACGCCGTCCCGTACCTTCTCGCCGCGGGCCGCGCCGGCCACCAAGGCGTCGATCTCTGCAGCCAGCCCCGCGAGGTCGCGCCGCGCCGCGTTCAGCGCCGCACTGGTCACATCGCCCTCATCAGGAAAGTCGATCGTCGCCTCGACGCCTGCCAGGATCGGTAGAAGCCGGGCCTGCAGCCGGTCGGCCTCGGAGGTTAGCCGTCCGGCGAACAGGCCATAGGCCTGGCGCCGCTGCGCCTCTGTCTCGGCCTGCAGGAGGTCTCCGAGACCTTCGACCTCGCTGAGGTCGAGGCGGCCATTCTCGAAAGCCCGCCGGGTGAACTCACCCGGCTCCGCCGGACGCATTCCGCGCACGGCCAGAACCGCGTTCAGGACGGCGGCGACCACCGCCCGACCCCCATGAACCTGCAACTCCAGGACATCCTCGCCGGTGAAGCTGTGCGGCCCGGCAAACCAGAGCGCCAGCGCCCGGTCGAGAGGCTCTCCGCGGGCAGGATCCTTCAGGGTGACAAGCGTGGCGCGCCGGGCTTCCGGAACCGACCCAATCAGAGAGACGGCGACGTCCGCGGCGTTCGGCCCCGATACCCGGATCACGGCCACGCCGGAGGTCCCCGGCGGTGTGGAGACGGAAGCGATGGTACGGGCAATCATGGGGCCCCGCCGTTTCGCAGGCGAATCGGATGGCGAGCGTCCGATTCGTTTCGCTCGTGAATCGGATCAGGTGTTCATCGAGTCGAAGAAGTCGCTGTTCACCTTGGTCTGACGCAGCTTGTCGAGCAGGAACTCGATCGCATCGACGGTTCCCATCGGATTCAGGATGCGCCGCAGCACATACATCTTCTTCAGGATGTCAGGCGCCACCAGCAACTCTTCCTTGCGGGTGCCGGAGCGCGTGATGTCGATGGCCGGGAAGGTGCGCTTGTCCGCGACCTTGCGGTCAAGGATGATCTCCGAATTGCCCGTGCCCTTGAACTCTTCGAAAATGACCTCGTCCATACGGCTGCCAGTGTCGATCAGGGCCGTCGCGATGATGGTCAGCGATCCGCCCTCCTCGATATTGCGGGCAGCGCCGAAGAACCGCTTCGGCCGCTGGAGCGCATTGGCATCGACGCCGCCGGTCAGTACCTTGCCGGAGGACGGCACCACCGTGTTGTAGGCGCGGCCGAGGCGGGTAATCGAATCGAGTAGGATGACCACGTCGCGGCCATGCTCGACCAGGCGCTTGGCCTTCTCGATGACCATCTCGGCGACCTGCACGTGCCGCGTCGCCGGCTCGTCGAAGGTCGAGGAAATGACCTCACCGTTCACCGAGCGCTGCATGTCGGTGACTTCCTCGGGGCGCTCGTCGATGAGCAGCACGATGAGGTAGCATTCCGGGTGGTTACGGGTGATCGACTGGGCGATGTTCTGCAGGAGCACGGTCTTGCCGGTCCGCGGCGGCGCCACGATCAGGGCGCGCTGGCCTTTGCCCAGCGGCACCACCACGTCCATGATTCGCGCCGAGAAGTCCTTCTTGGTCGGATCCTCGGCCTCCATCTTCAGCCGCTGGTTCGGATAGAGCGGCGTCAGATTGTCGAAATTGACCTTGTGGCGGGCCTTTTCGGGCTCCTCGAAATTGATCCGGTTGACCTTGAGGAGGGCAAAATAGCGTTCACCTTCCTTCGGCGAACGGATCTGCCCCTCCACCGTGTCGCCTGTACGCAGGCCGAAGCGGCGGATCTGCGAGGGCGATACGTAGATGTCGTCCGGTCCGGCGAGGTAATTGGCATCGGGTGACCGCAGATAGCCGAAACCATCCTGAAGGACCTCGACGACACCCTCGCCGATAATATCGGTCTCCTGCGACGCGAGTTGCTTGAGGCAGGCGAACATCAGCTCCTGCTTGCGCAGGGTCGACGCATTCTCGACCTGCAACTCCTCGGCAAAGGCGAGAAGCTCCGTCGGGGACTTCGACTTGATGTCCTGAAGTTTGATCTGCTGCATCGGAACCACAAATGGTCGGAACGGCCGGAGGCGCGAAACACGGAACGAGAGTCGCGCCGGATCAGGGAAGGCGATGAGTTGCAGAACTGGGGCCGGACCTTGGGACGAGGTCACCGGCTGGGCGCGGGCCGTGCTCTTCGTCAGAGCCGCCTCGAAACACCCGGTCTGCGAGAGGAGGGACTTTCCGAATAAGGCCTGAATCGGCCGATGGCAAGCCCCACCCCTGCGCGACGGCTGCGGGAGCCAGGAAGAGGACCCCTCAGAACGGCTTGACGATCACCAGGATGACCACCAGCACCATGATCGCGGTCGGCACTTCGTTCATGATGCGCCAGAAGCCGTGTCCACGCGTGTTTCGGTCATCGCCGAACCGCCGGACCGCCCCGGCGAAGAAGCCATGGACACCCGACAGCAGCAGGACCAGTGCGATCTTGCCGTGCAGCCAGCCACCCTGGAAGCGATAGACCTGCCAGGCCAGCCAAAGGCCCGCGATCCAGGTCACGATCATGGCGGGATTAATGATATATTCCAGAAGCTTGCGCTCCATGACCTTGAATGTCTCAGAGGTCTCCGATCCAGGGGCGACCTGGCTGTGATAGACGAACAGGCGGGGCAGATAGAGCAGCCCGGCCATCCACGAGATGACCGCAAGGACATGCAGGACCTTGATCCAGGCGATGGCAGCGACGGGGGCCAGGAGGCCCAGGGCGATGACACCGACCAGGGTAATGACCAGTGACATGACGGCACGAATCATCCGCCGTCGCGGCGTCATGGCGGGATCGCTGCCAGCCTTTGCGACGATCGTCACTGCACCGTCCTCCAGGACCTGACCCGTCGGACCATCTGCTCGACATGGGCGATCGGGGTCGGCGGCAGGATGCCATGACCGAGATTGAAAATGAGCCGCCCGCCGCCATAGGAGCGGAGCACCGTATCGACGGCCTGGTCGAGTGCATCCCCGCCAGCCAGGAGCGCAATGGGATCGACATTGCCCTGCACCGCCACGTGCGGCAGCACCTCATGGGTGATGAAACCGGCATCCGCAGTCCAGTCGAGACCGACGGCATCGGCGCCAGTGCCTGAAACAATGGCTGCGAGCCGATGGCCTGCGCCTTTCGGGAAGACGATGACGGGTATGTGCGGAGCCACCGCCCTGACGCCGGTGACGATACGGCCAATCGGCTCCACCGACCATTTCGCAAACTGCGCATTGGGCAGGACACCCGCCCATGTATCGAAGATCTGCACGACTTCGACACCCGCCCGGATCTGACCGAGGAGATAGGAAATGGAGGCCTCGACGATCAGATCGATCAGTCTGGAAAAGCCCTCGGGGTCGCGATAAGCGAAGAGCCGGGCAGCGACCTGCTCGTCCCCGCCACGACCGGCGACCATATAGGTCGCAACCGTCCAGGGCGCTCCGCAGAAGCCGATCAGCGTCGTCGTGGCGGGAAGCTGTTCCTTGATCCGTGCCACGGCCTCATAGACCTTGCCGACAACCGATGGGTCGAGAGCTTCGGTGAGCCGCGACAGCCCAGCAGCGTCGCCCAAAGGATCGAGCCGCGGTCCTTCACCTGCCTCGAAGGTGACAGTCTGCCCGAGAGCATGGGGAACCACGAGGATGTCGGAAAAGAGGATGGCGCCGTCGAAGCCGAAACGGCGCAGTGGCTGCAACGTCACTTCGGCGGCCAGTTCCGGATTGAAGCACAGATCGAGGAAGGACCCCGCCTTCTCGCGGACCTCCCGATATTCCGGGAGATAGCGGCCCGCCTGGCGCATCATCCAGATCGGGGGAGAGACCGCATGGTCGCCCTTGAGGACGGCGAGAAGAGGTTTGTGCACGGTCGCTCCCTGATGCTCCCTTTCCCTTCATACTTGATGAAAGAGAGTCTTCTTTGATTCCTTGACACTGGATTAGGAGAAGACATTTTCCTTCACAAGTTGTCCACCGCGACCCGCCGCGCGCCGCAGCCATTCCGGGGGTTTGAAAACGACCGGGATCAGGGGGACAAACCCTTGATATCACGGGGGCAACGCCCCGTGTCAGGCCCTGCGGGCCGCGCCGGCCGCGCGCTTATCCCCTGGGGCCCGTCGATTGTCCTCCCAGGCCGACCCCTGGGGACGAGTTTGGGACGAGGATCTCTCTGCCTCTTGCAGAGCGCCGGCTTCCATGTCCTTTTCCCTGCTCGTCCACAGCCCCGACCGCCTTCATACAGAGTGCTGATGCCGCATCGTCGCGAGAGCTACTTCCACCTTCATCTCGTTTCCGATGCCACCGGCGAGACGCTGATGACGGTCGGTCGCGCCGCTGCCGTGCAATATTCCACCGTCTCCGCCATCGAGCACGTCTATCCGCTGGTGCGCTCCCAGAAACAGCTCGACCGTGTCCTCAGCGAGATCGAATCCAGCCCTGGCATCGTGCTCTACACCCTCGTCGACCAGGAGCTGACCGATCGGCTGAATGCCAAGTGCAAGGAGTTCGGCTGTCCCTGCCTGTCGGTTCTCGCCCCGATCCTGTCCATGTTCCAGAACTATCTGGGCGCCGCATCGACGCCCCGGGTGGGTGCCCAGCACGTGCTCAATGCGGAGTATTTCCAGCGGATCGACGCGCTCAATTACACGATGATGCACGATGACGGCCAGCTGCCGGAAAACTGGGAGGAGGCGGACGTGCTGCTCGTCGGCGTCTCCCGCACCTCGAAGACACCGACATCGATCTATCTGGCCAATCGCGGGGTGAAGGCGGCCAATATTCCGCTTGTTCCGGGCATTCCACTGCCCGACATCATCTGGTCGCTGAAGAAGCCGCTGATCGTCGGTCTCTTCGCCAGCCCCGAACGCATCGTGCAGATCCGCGAGAACCGGATTCTCACCCTCAACGCTCCGGAGGATCGCTCAAGCTATGTCGATCGTGTCGCCGTAGCCGAGGAAATCGCCCAGTCCCGCCGGCTGTTCGGAACGAACAACTGGCCGATCATCGATGTCAGCCGTCGTTCGATCGAGGAAACCGCGGCCGGCATCATCTCCCTGCTGAAGGATCATCGCCGCATGCTCGACGACAGGGCGCGCGCATGACCCGCCTGGTCCTCGCGTCGAAATCGGCGGCCCGTGCCGCCATGCTGCGTGGCGCGGGTCTCGACATCGACCTTGCCACAGCTCCCGTCGACGAACGGGCGCTCGACGAGGCCTGGATCCGCGAAGGACGTGACCCCGCTGCCATCGCGCGCGGGCTCGGCGAGGCCAAGGCCCTGGCGGTCAGCCGCACCGACCCCGAGGCGACCGTCATCGGTGCCGACCAGACCCTGGCGCTCGGGCCGCGCCGGTTTTCCAAGCCCGCCAGCCTCGCCGAAGCACGAGACAATCTTCTGGCGCTGCGCGGGCAGACCCACCACCTCCATTCCGGCGTCGCCCTGGCGCGCGGCGGCGCCATCGTCTTTTCCACCGTGGCATCGGCGGCCATGACCATGCGCCCATTCTCCGAGGCCTTCCTGGACGCTTATCTCGCCGGTGCCGGAGAGCGGGTTCTGGGCTCCGTCGGCTGCTATCAACTCGAAGCCGATGGCATCCAGTTGTTCGAGCGGATCAGCGGCGACTATTTCACCATTCTCGGCATGCCGCTTTTGCCCCTCCTCGCCGCCCTGCGTATCCAAGGTGTGATCGCCACATGATCCGCGCCTGCTGTATCGGGTGGCCGGTCACCCATATCCGCTCGCCTCTGATCCACGGCTTCTGGCTGGCGCAATATGGCATCGCAGGCACTTACACGCGCGAGGCCGTCGAACCGGGTGATGTCGCGCGGTTTCTCCGCGGCCTTGCCGATCAGGGCCTTGCCGGCTGCAATGTCACGATCCCGCACAAGGAGGCCGCCTTTGCCGCCATGGACGAGGTCGATCCCGGCGCGGTGGCGGTCGGCGCCGTCAACACGGTCTGGCACGAGGATGGCCGCCTCATCGGCATGAATTCCGACGTGATCGGGTTCCTGAAGAACCTCGACGACCAAGTGGCCGGCTGGGAAGGCGAGGTCGCCCATGCGCTGGTCCTCGGGGCCGGCGGCGCCGCACGCGGCATCGTCCACGGCCTGCTGTCGCGTGGCGTTCCGCGCGTTACGCTGGCGAATCGATCTCCCGCCAAGGCCGACGCCATCGCCGCCGCCCATCCCCGGGCGATCAGGACGCAGGACTGGCAGACCCTGCCGGACGCCCTCGGCGATGTCGACCTCCTCGTCAACACCACCTCCCTCGGCATGAGCGGCCAGCCGCCGCTCGACCTGCCGCTGGAGACGCTGAAGCCCTCCGCCATCGTGTCCGACATCGTCTATGTGCCACTGGAGACTGATCTGCTTGCGCGCGCGGCGGCGCGCGGCCATCGCACTGTCGAGGGCCTCGGCATGCTGCTGCACCAGGCGGTTCCGGGCTTCGCCCGTTGGTTCGGCATCACGCCGGACGTGACGCCGGCGCTCTACGAACACCTCGCCGCCGACGTGCGGGGCCGCTGACATGTTCGTTCTCGGACTGACCGGCTCGATCGGCATGGGGAAGTCGACCACCTCGCGCCTCTTCCGCGCGGCCGGCATTCCCGTCCATGACGCCGATGCCACGGTGCACCGGCTCTATGCCGGCGCAGCCGTGGACCCTATCGGCGCCGCATTCCCCGGGGTCGTCGTCGATGGCCAGGTCGACCGGACGCGTCTCGGCGCCGTCGTGCTCAAGGATGGCGCTGCGATGAAGCGCCTCGAGGCCATCATCCACCCCCTGGTCGGCGCCGCCGAGCGCGCCTTCCGCGACCGGATGCGGGCCAGCGGTCACGCCCTCGCGGTCCTCGACATTCCGCTGCTTCTGGAGACCGGTGCCGAACGCCGCGTCGATGCGGTGGCAGTCGTTTCCGCCCCGGTTGACGTCCAGCGGCAGCGGGTTCTGGCGCGGCCCGGCATGACCGAGGAGAAGCTCGCCGCGATCCTCGCTCGCCAGATGCCCGATGCCGGCAAGCGTGCCCGGGCTCATTTCGTGATCGAATCGGATTATGGTCTGGAGGCGGCGCGCCGGCAGGTCCTAGACATCATCCGGGCCCTCGCCGGCAGCCGCAGGAGCCACTGATGCGCGAGATCATTCTCGATACCGAAACGACCGGCCTCGACCCGCTGCGTGGTGATCGCCTGGTGGAGATCGGCGGCATCGAGCTCATCAACCATTTCCCGACCGGCCGCACCTATCATGTCTACATCAATCCTGAGCGCGACATGCCGGACGAGGCCTTTCGCGTCCATGGCCTGTCCGCCGAATTCCTCGCGGACAAGCCGCGGTTCGCCGAACTGGTCGACGACTTCTGGTCCTTCGTCGAGGACGCCCGGCTCGTCATCCACAATGCCTCGTTCGACATGGGCTTCATCAATGCCGAGCTGAAGCGGACCGGACGGCCGCTCTTCCCGATGGACCGGGTGGTCGACACCCTCGCCATGGCGCGGCGCCGTTTCCCCGGCTCGCCGGCGAGCCTCGACGCCCTCTGCTCGCGTTTCGGCATCGACAATTCGCGGCGCACCCGGCATGGCGCCCTTCTCG
>JAIEPJ010000235.1 GCA_019749835.1 Phreatobacter sp.
CGTTCATCAACTCGATCTTCCACCATTTCGGCTCGAAGATCTGCACGCCCGAGACCGGCATCCTGCTGCAGAACCGTGGTTCGAGCTTCAATCTGGAGGACGGTCACCCGAACTGCATCGGCCCGGGCAAGCGACCGATGCATACGATCATCCCGGCGATGATGCTGGAGAAGGGCGAGGTCACCAGCACCTTCGGGGTGATGGGCGGCAGCTACCAGTCGTCGGGCCACGCCCATGTGGTCTGCAACATGGTGGATTACGGCATGGACCCGCAGGCGGCGATCGATTCCCCGCGGGCCTTCTTCGAGGGCGAGAAGACCACGGTGGAGCCGACCTGGCCGGCCGCCACCATCGAGAAGGTGCGGGCCATGGGCCATGACGTCGACGTGACGGTGAAGCCGATCGGCGGCGGCCAGATGATCCGCATCGACCAGTCGGGCTTCCTGATCGGCGGTTCGGATCCCCGCAAGGACGGCCTCGCCCTCGGCTATTGAGAACGGCCCTCGCCGCTCAGACGTCCCGGCGGACCAGCGAGCCGCTGGCGGTCGGCTGCGCGGCGGGATCGGCGGCCTGATAGCGGGCATCCACCTCTTCCCGGTCGGCGCGCCGGCGGCGGGGCGCCGGCGTGACATTGAGGCGGGCGGCGAGCAACTGGGCGATGAAGGTGGCGGCGGGACGGGTGCTGGGCGCCCGGTCCTGGGAGAAGCGGTCAGGCCGCGGCGCCACGGGCAGCGTCGCAAGCGCTTCGCCGAAGCTGCCCATCGGGCGACGCGAGGCGCCGAAGCGGTCGTCGTCGCGGCGGCGCCAGCGCAGGGGCTGTGAGGATCCTGCTGGATTGACCATCGTCATGTCCCGCTCCGTGGTGGCTGACCGGCCAGGGCCGATCGACAGGATGATGAGTGCAACGCGCATGCCGCGCGTCGCGTTCCAGATCGGGACAATTGGACGGATCGAGAAAAAATCATTCCCGGCATGACGTTAGGTCAATTTCCTCGCTGCAGCGGAGGATTCACAAGATTTCCTTCATTGTTTTGCGGTCTATTGGAGACAATCAGACAACCACGGGCGGACACGTAGTGGATCGGGCCGACATCATCAGCGCAGGCCACGACGGGACGCATCCCGTGGATCCAGAGGCCTCGGCGGCCGCCGACATCCTGTCCTCGGTCGGGACGGCCACCTATGACTGGGCCATCCCCTCGGACCGGATCACCTGGAGCGACAATGCATCGGCTGTGCTGGGGATCGCTCCGCGCCATCTCGCTTCGGGCCGGGCCTATGCCCAGATGCTGGCGAAGGAATCGCCGGCCGGGCGCTACGAGGCCATCGTCAATTCACCGCATGTGGACCGTGGCGAGGGCGTCGCCTATGCGATCGAATATGCCGTCCAGGCCGAAGGGGGCGCCACACACTGGGTCGAGGATTCCGGGCGCTGGTTCGCCTCGTCCGACGGACGACCGCTGCGGGCCCATGGCGCCGTCCGGATCATCACCGAGAGCTATGAGACCCGGCGCCGCCTGATCGAGGCCAGCGAAATCGATCCGATGACCGGGCAGCTCTCCCGCCATCGCTTCTGCGAGGTGCTGGAAACCTCGCTCGCCGACGCCCTCAAGGTGCGCGGCTCGATCGGGCTCCTCGTCGCGGCCGTCGATAATCTCGCCCATGTCAACGAGGCCTATGGCTTCGACATCGCCGACGAGATCATCGCCGCGGTCGGCAAGCGCATCCGCACGCGGCTGCGTGGCGGCGACCTGCTCGGACGGCTCTCGGGCAACAAGTTCGGCATGCTGATCCGCAACTGCCAGCCCGAGGACATGGAGATCGCCGCCGAACGCATCCTCAACGCGGTGCGCGACGACATCTTCCTCACCCGGGCCGGCCCGGTCGCCATCACGGCGACGATCGGCGGAATCATCGCGCCGCGCCATGCGGACAGCCTGGCGGCCATGCTGGGACGCGCCCAGGAGGCCCTCGACAGCATCAAGGCCCGTCGGCGCGGGGCCTTCCATATCTATGCGCCGAGCCTGGAGCGCGAACGCGCCCGCCAGGAGAACCTGAAGACCACCGACGAGATCGTCTCCGCCCTCAACGATCGGCGCATTGGCCTGGCCTTCCAGCCGATCGTCACGGCGACGCCGGACCGCCGCACGGCCTATTACGAGTGCCTGCTGCGCATTCGCCGCGCCGACGGAACGCTGCTGCCGGCGAGCGCCATCGTGCCGCTGGCCGAGAAGCTCGGCCTCGTGCGCCTGGTCGATGCCCGCGTCCTCGAACTCACGATGACCGAGCTGATCGCCGCGCCCGACCTGCGGCTGTCGGTCAACGTCTCCCCGTCGACCACCATGGACATGAGCTGGCTGAGGTCGCTGGAGGCCTATCATCGGACCTACCAGTCGGCCGTCGAGCGGCTGATGGTGGAGATCACCGAGACCTCGGCGATCGCCGATGTGGAGGATACCCGCCGCTTCGTCGCGCGCGTCCAGGGGCTGGGCTGCCGGGTGGCGATCGACGATTTCGGCGCCGGCCATACCTCGTTCCGCAACCTGCGGAAGCTCGGAATCAATTGCGTCAAGATCGACGGCGCCTTCGTGGCGAGCTTCCACGCCAATCCGGACGATCGACACTTCGTCAAGGCCCTGCTGGACCTGGCGCGTCACATGAACCTGACGACCATCGCGGAGTGGGTCCCGAGCGAAGAGGTCGCCGTCACCCTCGCCGAGCTCGGCTGCAATTACCTGCAGGGCGACCACACGGGGCCGGCCAGCGACGAGCGGCCGTGGCTTGCGACCGCCAGCGCACCGCTTGCGCGGAGCGCCTGACGCAGGCTGACGACAGACCAGCCGGTTACTTCCGCGACAGGCTCTCGATCTTCTTCTGCATGGCGGAGAGCTGGTTCTTCAGTTCGTCGAGCTCGCCGGCGGCCGGCGCCGTCGCCGCAACCGGCGCGGCAGGAGCCGCGGTCTCGCCGCTCGCCCTGGCCTCGGCAGCAGCCGCCTCGTTGTCTTCGCGCCGCGCGAAGGGCGTGAACATGCTGAAGGCCTTCTCGAACAGGTCCATGTTGCGGCGGATATGCTGCTCGAAGGGCGCCACCAGCGGATTGACCCCGACGGCGGTGGACAGCTGCTGGCGCAGCCTGTCCTGCTCCTTGGAGAGCGTGTCGATCGACAGTTCCAGATAGCGCGGCACAAGCAATTGCATGCTGTCGCCGTAGAAGCGGATGAGCTGGCGCAGGAAGGAGACCGGCAGCAGGTTCTGCCCGTCCTTGTTCTCCTGCTCGAAGATGATCTGGGTCAGCACCGAGCGGGTGATGTCGTCGCCCGACTTGGCGTCATAGACGAGGAAATCCTCTCCCGCCTTGACCATGGAGGCCAGGTCCTCGAGCGTCACGTAGGTCGAGGTACCCGTATTGTAGAGACGCCGGTTCGCGTACTTCTTGATCGTGACCGGATCATTCTTAGCCATCGTTCCCCCTGGACCTGCTCGCGGCGCTCTTCCCCCGACAACGCCATGAGAGCGTCACGATAGGGTGTTTTCTCCCGTGCTGCCACGGTTTTGTGCAGCGCGGCTCACGTGCGCCGCGCACAGCCCAGCCCATTGGCAGTTTGGCGCGGTTGACAGTGACGCGCCGCCATAGACAAGGTCATCACGAAGGTCGCCGCCCGTGGCGGCAGGCGCCAGGCACATTCAGGAGGTTTTCATGTCCGAGGACGTCGTCATCGTCGGCGCGGCCCGCACGGCCGTCGGCTCGTTCAACGGAGCGCTCTCGTCGCTTGCCGCCCATGAACTGGGCGCTGTCGCCATCAAGGCCGCGCTGGAGCGCGCCAACGTGAAGCCGGAAGAGGTCGACGAGGTCGTCTTCGGGCAGATCCTCACAGCCGGCGAGGGGCAGAATGCGGCCCGCCAGGCAGCGATGAAGGCGGGCATTCCGGCCGAGAAGACCGCCTGGGCGCTGAACCAGCTCTGCGGCTCCGGCCTGCGGACCGTCGCTGTCGGCATGCAGCAGATCGCCAATGGCGACGCCAATATCATTGTCGCCGGCGGCCAGGAGAGCATGTCGATGGCCCCGCACGTGGCCCATCTGCGCAACGGCACCAAGATGGGCTCCATGGAGATGGTCGACACCATGCTCAAGGACGGCCTGATCGACGCCTTCCATGGCTATCACATGGGGATCACCGCGGAGAACGTCGCTGAGAAGTGGCAGATCACCAAGGACGAGCAGGACCAGTTCGCCGTCGCCTCGCAGAACAAGGCGGAAGCGGCGAAGAAGGCCGGCCGCTTCAAGGACGAGATCGTCCCCGTGACCATCTCGACCCGCAAGGGCGACATCGTCGTCGATACGGACGAGTATATCCGCGACGGAGCGACCATCGACGCCCTCGGCAAGCTTCGGCCTGCCTTCAAGAAGGACGGCACCGTCACCGCCGGCAATGCCTCGGGCATCAATGATGGCGCCGCCGCCATCGTGCTGATGACGCGGTCGGAGGCAGAGAGGCGCGGCCTGAAGCCGCTCGCCACGATCCGCTCCTGGGCGACGGCTGGCGTCGATCCCGCCATCATGGGCACGGGCCCGATTCCGGCTTCGCGCAAGGCCCTGGAAAAGGCCGGCTGGACCGTGAAGGATCTCGACCTCATCGAGGCGAACGAGGCTTTTGCCGCCCAGGCAATCGCGGTGAACAAGGACATGGGCTGGGATACGGACAAGGTGAACGTCAATGGTGGCGCCATCGCCATCGGTCACCCGATCGGCGCGTCGGGTGCCCGCGTGCTCGTCACCCTCCTCCACGAAATGGCCCGGCGCGACGCCAAGAAGGGCCTCGCGACTCTCTGCATCGGCGGCGGCATGGGCGTCGCCATGTGCGTCGAGCGCTGAGCCCGCCATCGTCTGCGGCCAACAATCTTCGCCGGAGGCGATCGCCGCCTCCGGCCGGGTCTTCATCTCCCCCGATGAAGTGATGATACAACCCGCCCGACAAGAGGACGGGAACACCGAATCGTTGATCCAAGGGAACGCCAGCGAAGGAGCTCATTCATGGCGAGAGTGGCATTGGTCACGGGAGGCACGCGCGGAATCGGGGCGGCGATCTCGCGGGCCCTGAAGGACGCCGGCTACAAGGTTGCGGCAAACTATGCCGGAAACGACGAGGCCGCGGCAAAGTTCAAGGCCGAGACGGGAATCCCCGTCTACAAATGGTCCGTCGCCGACCATGAGGCCTGTGCGGCCGGCATCCGGCAGGTGGAGGCCGAGCTCGGACCGGTCGAGATCCTGGTGAACAATGCCGGCATCACCCGCGACGGCATGTTCCACAAGATGACCATCAGCCAGTGGCGGGAGGTGATCGACACCAACCTGACCGGTGTCTTCAACATGACCCACCCGGTCTGGAACGGCATGCGCGAGCGCAAGTTCGGGCGCGTCATCACCATTTCCTCGATCAACGGCCAGAAAGGCCAGGCGGGCCAGGTGAACTATTCGGCGGCCAAAGCCGGCGACATCGGCTTCACCAAGGCCCTCGCCCAGGAAGGCTCACGCGCCGGCATCACCGTGAACGCCATCTGCCCCGGCTATATCGGCACGGAAATGGTGGCGGCGATCGACCCGGAAGTGCTCAAGACACGGATCCTGCCGCAGATCCCGGTCGGCCGCCTCGGCGAGCCCGAAGAGATCGCCCGAGCCGTGGTCTTCCTCGCCTCCGAGGACAGCGGCTTCATCACCGGCGCGACGCTGTCCATCAATGGCGGCCAGTACGTCACCTGAAGCGGGCTCACCATGACGCATCGTCGCGCCCAGGCGCGGCGATGCCGGTCACCGTCACTTGTTCCAGGCGTTGACCAGCTTGTTGAAGAACGTCTCGTTGACCGTGTCGCCGAGCGTATAGACGGCCAGGACCACGACGCCGGCAATGCCGCTGGCGATGAGCGAATATTCGATTGCCGTGGCGCCAGAGCTGTCCGAATTGAAGCGCCCGATCAGGCGTGTCATGTACCGAAAGCGGCGGGCCATCCTGGCGTCTCCTCTCAGTCGCGCGCCTCGCCGAGTAATTCGGTGAGGAAAGGGATCAACGGTTCGTCAGCCGCCGGCATCGGATATTCCCTCAGCCGGCCCGGCTTGACCCATGCAAGCCGCTGCCCTTCGAGACCCTGGACGCTCCCTTCCCACCTCCGGCAGACCCACAGCGGCATGAACAGCTGAAAGGTCTCGTAGGCATGGCTGGCAAAGGTCAGTGGCGCGAGACAGGGTTCCTCGACACGGATCCCGAGCTCCTCGCGCAGCTCTCGGATCAGCGTCTCTTCCGGCCTCTCGCCCGGCTCGACCTTGCCGCCGGGGAACTCCCAAAGACCCGCGAGAGGCTTGCCTGCCGGCCGCTCCGCCAGGAGGATCCGGTTTTCCGGATCGACCAGGGCGCAGGCGGCGACGAAAACCAGCCTCAAGGTCATGGCGGTACCCGTTCTAGCCCAGAGAAGTTAACGTTTGCGGTGGGCGATACGCGAGTTGTGGCCCATCGCACGGCAGACTGTCAGGAACGGTAGTCACCGTTAATGGCGACATAGTCCTTCGTCAGATCGCAGGTCATGACCCGCGCGGTACCGCGCCCGAGTCCGAGGTCGGCGGTGACAGTGATCACATCCGCCTTCATCACGGCACTGGCGGCCGCCTCGTCATAGGCCGGATCCCGCTCGCCGCGATGGGCGACACGGACATCGCCGAAGGAGATCGACAGAAGGTCGCGTTCGGCCGGTTCACCCGCCTTGCCGACGGCCATCACGACGCGCCCCCAATTGGCGTCCTCGCCGGCGATCGCGGTCTTGACCAGCGGCGAGTCGGCGATCGACTTGGCGACGCGGAAGGCCGAGGCGCCGGAGACGGCGCCCTTGACCACGACATGGACCAGCTTGCGCGCCCCCTCGCCGTCGCGGGCGACCTGTTCGGCGAGATCGGCGAGGACGGCCTGGAGGGCCTTGCGGAAGCCTGCGAGCCGGCGGTCGCCGGTTTCGGCGATGCGCGGCGCACCGCGCTTTTCGGCGGCGCCGGTGGCGAACAGCATCAAGGTGTCGGAGGTGGAGGTGTCGCTGTCCACCGTCACGGCGTTGAAGGTCGTCCTGACGCCCTTCGACAGGAGCGCCTGCAGGACGGGGGCATCGATCGGCGCGTCGGTGAAGACGAAGGAGAGCATCGTGGCCATGTCCGGGGCGATCATGCCCGCGCCCTTGGCCATGCCGTTGATGGTGACCGTGACGCCGCCGAGACTGGCTGTCGCCGTGGCGACCTTCGGAAACGTGTCGGTGGTCATGATGGCCTTGGCGGCGTCGAGCCAGCCGTCAGCCCGGCCAGCGGCGAAGGTCCTGTCGAGCACGGCATCGTATTTCGTCGCGTCGAGCGGCTCGCCGATGACACCGGTCGAGGCGAGGAAGACCTCGGACTGCTTGCAGCCTGCCGCCTTGGCGGCGATCTTCGCGGTCAGGGCCACGGCGTCCCGGCCCTTGCGGCCGGTGAAGGCGTTGGCATTGCCGGAATTGACGACGAGGGCACGCGCCCGTCCGCCCGCCAGATTGGCGCGGCACCAGTCGACCGGCGCCGAGGGGCATTTCGACCGGGTGAAGACGCCGGCGACCGTCGTGCCGGCCGCCAAGCCGACGGCCAGGACATCGGTGCGGTTCTTGTAGCGGATGCCGGCCTCGGCCGTTGCCAGGGTCACGCCGTCGATGGGCGGCATGGACGGCACCGTCTTCGGTGCGAGTGGGGAGACGGGGGGCACGAACTTGGCCATGGCGATCCTCGGGCTGCCGCAATGAGGTTCAGGTCGGCCAAGCCCTTAACCCAAGCCCGGCGAGACGGGAAGGTCTGCGCCGCGCATGGACCACCGCCGCGTCAGGCGCGGACCGCGCCGGACCTGGCAAAGCTGTCCAGCGTCAGGACATTGCCGCTGGGGAAATGTTGAAAGACGGCGGGGATGTCTTCCACCGGTACCGGCCGCCCGAAGAGATAGCCCTGTGCTTCCTGACAGTTCTCCTCGCGCAGAAAGGCGAGCTGTTCTTCGGTTTCCACGCCCTCGGCGGTGCTGATGATGCCAAGGCTGCCGCACATGCCCGTCACGGCGCGGATGATGGCGCTGCTCTCCTTGGTCTCCGACAGATCCTTGACGAAGGACCGGTCGATTTTGACCTTGTCGAAGGGGAATGTGCGCAGGTAACCGAGCGATGAATAGCCTGTGCCGAAATCATCCATGGCGAGGGCGCAGCCGGTCTGCTTGAGGCGGAGTAGCGCGTTCATGGCGCCCTCGACATCGTCCATCAGCGCGTTTTCGGTGATCTCCAGTTCCAGCCGCGCCGGCGCGAGGCCAGAGCGCTTCAGCGTCGCATCGACGACATCGGGGAAGTTGCTGTCGGCAAGCTGCTTCGGCGATACGTTGACAGCGACCTTGACCGGACGCGGCCAGAGGGCTGCGTCAGCGCAGGCCTTTTCCAGCACCCAGCGGCCGAGCGCGCCGATCAGCCCGATATCTTCGGCCAGGCCGATGAAATCGCCCGGTGGCACCATGCCGCGTTCGGGGTGGTGCCAGCGGACGAGCGCCTCGAAACCGACGAGGGCGCCGGAGCCGACCGCGACGATGGGCTGGTAATGCAGGGCGAACTGGCCCTGCGCGACGGCCGTCCTGAGGTCGCGTTCCAGGCGAAGGCGCACCTGCATGGAGGCGTCCATCGCCTGTTCGAAAAAGGCGAACCGGGCGCGCCCGTCCATCTTGGCGCGATCCAGGGCAATGTCAGCATTGCGCAGGACGGCAACGGGACCTTCCTCATCCGGCAGGGCGATGCCCACACTGGCCGTGATCGCCACGGAATGGTCCCCGATCGGCATGGGAGCGGCGACCGCCTCGACGATGGCATGGGCAAGGGACGAGGCCGCTTCGGGCTGGGCGCCGTTCACCTGGATGACCGCGAACTCATCGCCGCCGATCCGGGCGACGATGTCGCCCGGCTGGATGCAGGCCTTCAGACGCTTCGTGACCATCGTCAGGACGGCATCGCCGATGGCATGGCCGAGGGCGTCGTTGACCCATTTGAACCGGTCGAGGTCGATGCACAGCACCGCCGCCTGGGCCGCAGTCGGGCCGCTGCCGCAGACAGCCGCGAGACGGTCCTGGAAGAACAGCCGGTTGCCGAGTCCGGTCATCGGGTCATGCTGGGCGAGATAGGCGATGCGGGCCTGGGCATCGCGGCGTGCACCGACATCCTCGATCACGCCGATCCATTCCTCGCCGGTGCCGTCCTCGCTGTCGACCTTCGTGCCGCGCGAGCGGACCCAGCGCCAGGTGCCGTCGGCGCGACGGATGCGGTATTCGATGTCGAACTGGTCGCGGCTCTGCTGGGCGTCGATCCAGGCGGCGCGGACGACCGGCGCGTCGTCGGGATGAAGGTTTTCGTACCAGGAGAGATCCAGGGCGCTCCAGGGAGCGTCGAGGTCAGTGGACGAGCCCGCGAGCCGTTCCCAGCCGGTAGCGCTGACGACGCCTGCCGTGTCCCGGCGCCAGAAGACCAGCGCACCCGTGCTGGCGAGCAAACGGTACCGCTTCTCGCTCTGCGCCAGGCTTCGGGCGACCTGTCCTTGCGCCTCGGCGCGGTCACGCAGGACTTGTTCCGACACTTCCAGGCTGCGGCGAAGATCCTCGAACTCGGCGATTCCCGAGGGCGCGACCACGGCCGGCGCCGCGCCATCGTTCCCTGCCGCGACCTGCCTCGCCCGCGTGACGAGGGTCTGGACCGGGCGCAGGACCGTCTTGCCGATCCAGGCCGCGGCGAGCAAGGCGAGCAATAGGGCGCCGACGGCGCCGATACCGAGGTCGATCAGGGGAGCCTGGTTGCGGGCGCGGAAGACGCTGAGCGGTTCACCCACGCCCAGAATCCAGCCCGGCGTCCCCTTGAGCGTCTGGAAGGCGAAGACGACCGAGCGACCGTCGGCCGTATGGCCTTCAAAAATGCCGGCTTCGGTGCCGACGGCCTTGAGCCGGGCCAATTCCGGCACTGGCTGGCCGACAAAGGCGGGGCCATCGCGTGAACGCGCGATGAAATGACCCTGACCGTCGACGACGGCCAGCACGCGGTCCGTCTCGGCCGTATCTGACTGCTGAAGGACGTGCACCAGGCGCCCCGGCGGGCTCACGAGCGCAGCGAAGCGGAGGGTGGCCTCGTCGAAAGCCACGAGGGCGGCGATGGCGATCCGCTTCGAATTCGAGCCGGGATCGGTGAAGAGGTCGGAGATGGCGGCCTTGCCGGTCTGCATCGCCCGCCGCAGGACGTCCAGCGGGATGCCCTGTGGCGACAGGCCCTGCCCCGCGGGGATGCCAGTCAGGGTCGCGAAAACCTCTTCCACCAAACGGCCACCGATCTTCTGTTCCGCCGCGGCGGCCCAGGGATCGACGCCTTCGGTCGAAGGAACCGCATGGGGCACCCGGACGAGCACGTCGAGGAGGGTCGCGCCGGCCGCGAGTTCGCCCTCGGCTGCCCGCGCCAATGTGCGGGCCGTATCGAGAAGACGGGCGGCGGCAGCGGTCTCATAGGCCCGTCCGGCCTGCAGGAGGGCAACGGCGGCGGCCACGATCATCGGCACCAGGGCCACGATCACCAGGCCGGCGAGATACCAGTTCAGGGCGAAACGGACAGACCCGCTGCTCGCCTGCGCCGCATGCTCACCGCCATGTCGGGCCGAATCGCTCAAGGGTGTCATCACCTCACGAAAAGCAGGAATACCTTACCATCGAGGAAACACACAGACCTTTCGTGCATTAACATTCCTCGACGGAAGGTGCCCCTTACGGGCAATTCATGTGTGCGGCGGCGCGGGTCTGCTATCATCGCGCCATGACCATGATGGAAGCGATCCGCGAAGCCCTGTCGGCCCTGCGGGCCCACAAGTTGCGCTCGGCCCTGACCATGCTCGGCATGGTGATCGGCGTTGCCGCGGTCATTGCCATGGTGGCGATCGGCGGCGGCGCCCGCGACCGCGTGCTGGCACAGGTCCAGTCGCTCGGCGCCAACCTCTTCATCGTCCTGCCCGGCAACGTGACCCAGGGCGGTGTGCGCCTCGGGCTGGGAGCCTCATCCTCGCTGACCGAGGACGATGCGCGCGCCATCGAGGCCGAGGTGCCGAGCGTCCAGGTCACGGCCCCCAACAGCCGGACCCGCACGCAGGTTGTCGCCGGCGGCAACAACTGGTTCACCGAGGTGGTGGGCGTCGATCTCGGCTGGTTCGAGGCGCGCGAATGGCCCATCGCCTCCGGTCGCCTGTTCGAGCCGGAGGAAACCGCCCGCGGCGCCCAGGTGGTCATTCTCGGTCAGACCGTGGCGCGCAACCTCTTCGGCGAGGGCGTCGACCCGATCGGCGAGACCGTCCGCATCCGCGCCGTCCCCTTCACGGTGATCGGCGTCATGGTCTCCAAGGGCCAGTCGATGATGGGCCAGGACCAGGACGACACCAGCTTCGTGCCGCTGCCGACGATCCGGCAGAGGCTGGTCGGCGTGAACCGCGCCAATGCCAGGTCGGTCGGCGTGATCCACGTCAAGATCCGCCAGGGCGAGAGCATGGCGCAGGCCGAGGACGACATGCGCCAGTTGCTGCGCCAGCGTCACCGGCTGCAGCCCGGCCAGGAGGACGATTTCCAGATCCGCAACCTCACGGAGATCGCCAACACCGCCGCGGGCGCCGCCACAACCCTGTCGCTGCTTCTGGCGGCGGTGGCCGCGATATCGCTCGCCGTCGGCGGGATCGGCATCATGAACATCATGCTGGTGAGCGTCACTGAGCGCACGCGCGAGATCGGGTTGAGGCTGGCGGTCGGCGCCAGGCGGCGCGACGTCATGCGCCAGTTCCTCATCGAGGCGACGTCCCTCGCCGCCATCGGCGGGGTCATTGGCATCATGGTCGGGCTCGGCGCCGCCTTCGCGGTCTCCGCCCGGTTCGGCTGGCCGCTGCTCGTCGAGCCGCAATCGATCCTGGGGGCCGTCCTGTTCTCCGGCCTCGTCGGCGTCTTCTTCGGCTGGTATCCGGCCAAGCGGGCGAGCCTGCTCGACCCGATCACGGCCTTGCGGACGGTCTGAGCCGGGTCAGACGATACGGCCGCTGGCGCGCCCGATCGCCGCGTTGAACTCGCCGCCAAGGACGAAGATGGCGGCGGAATAGTAGAGGAACACCAGCGCGACCATGACCGAGGCGAGGCCGGCATAGGTGTTGACGTAATTCTGGGCGAAGCTCGCGAGATAGGTGCCGAACAGGGTGCCGGCGGCCAGCCAGAGCACCAGGGTGATGACGATGCCCGGCAGCACGTCGATGAAGCGGCGTCGCCCGGCCGGCAGGAACAGATGCACCACGGTCAGCGCGATGACGATGACGAGGGATGCCGCCGCCACGCGCAGGAAGAGCACGACCCAGCCGAGTGGCGCCAGGCCCGGCACGAAACGCACCGCCGTCGCCCAGATCAGCGGGCCGAGGACCACGAGGACCGCCACCACCAGCAATGCCAGGGCGCCGATGAGCACATAGGCGATGGATTCCAGCCGGCACATGTACCACCAGCGGCCTTCCCGCACCTCATAGGCGCGGTTGAGGGAGGTTCGCAGGGCCTCGACGCCGTTTGAGGCAAAATAAATGGCAAGCAAGGCGCCGATGGTCAGAAGGTCGGTGCGCGTCGTCGTCAGCACCGTTTCGATCTCCCGCGCGATGGGCCGGGCCACCACTTCCGGCCAGGCCTCGAGCAGGATGCGCGTGACCTCGTCGCCATAGGGCCGCGCTCCGGCGAAGCTCGCCAGCGCCGTCACCAGAATGAGGAACGGAAACAGTGACATCAGCCCGTTGAGGGCGATGTGACTGGCGGTCGCCCAGCCGTCGTTGGCCAGGAACCGGTCAACTGCGTCCCAGGTGACGCGCCATGCCTTGAGCATCGGTGATCCTTCTTCTCGGGCGATCTTTCGCGGCAAAACCAATCAAGGGCAAGGCTCGCCGCGAATTTGACGCAGGATGGGCCATGCACCATATGCCGCCGATGACAATGCAGCATTTCGACAACCAACTCGCCGGACGGCGCCGGGTTCGCGCCGCGCAGGGCGAGGTGGCGGACTTTCTGCTGACCGGCGTCGCGGAGGACATCGCCGAGCGGCTGATGCTGGTGCAGCGGACATTCACCGCCCTCGCCGACATCGCCACTCCGACCGATGCGCTGCGGGCTGCCCTCGCGGCGCGGGGATGGCCGGTTGTCGTCGCGACCGAGGCGGTCGAGGAACTGGCCCGGCGGCGCGCCGCGCCGATCGTCGTCGCCGCACCCGACATGCTGCCCTTCGCCGAGCGGAGCCTCGACCTTGCCGTGTCGGCCCTGGGCCTGCAGTTCGTCGACGACCTTCCAGGTCTCTTCGTGCAGGTGCGCCGGGCGCTGAAGCCCGATGGCCTGTTTCTCGCGGCGCTCCTCGGGGGCGATACCCTGACCGAGCTGCGCCAGGCCTTCGCCGCCGCGGAGAGCGAGCTGGACGGCGGGCTATCTCCGCGGGTCGCCCCCTTCGCCGATGTGCGCGACATCGGTGGCCTGCTGCAACGGGCGGGCTTCGCGCTGCCGGTCACGGATTCAGACCGGCTGACGGTGCGCTATCGGGATGTCTTCGCGCTGATGCGGGACCTGCGCGCCATGGGCGCCACCAACCCGCTGGTCGCCCGCCGCCGGGTGCCCCTGAGACGGGCGACGCTGCTGCGCATGGCCGCCATCTACCACGAGCGCTTCGCCGATCCCGACGGCCGCATCCGCGCCACCTTCCAGGTCGTCACCCTGTCGGGCTGGGCGCCGCATGACAGCCAGCAGAAGCCGCTGCGGCCTGGTTCGGCCAAGGCCCGGCTGGCCGACGCGCTCAAGGCGGTCGAATGGCCGGCCGGCGAGAAGCCGGGCAGCTGACCGGGTCTCCTGCCGAAGACGGGCTCGACAGCCGCCCGCCGCCGGTCCTAGTCTCCGCTCCGAAATCGCCCCAATCGAAAGCCTCATCCCATGGACATGACCGGCACCCAGCGTATCGAGGCCCCGCGGGAAGTGGTGTGGGCGGCGCTCAACGATCCCGATGTGCTGCGCCAGTGCATTCCCGGCTGCCAGAGCATGGAGCGCACCGGCGACAACGGCTTCGCCGCCAAGGCGGTGCTGAAAATCGGGCCGGTCAAGGCGAGCTTTTCCGGCAGCGTCACCCTCTCCGACATCGATCCGCCGAACGGCTACACGATTTCCGGCGAGGGCAATGGCGGCGTCGCCGGCATGGCCAAGGGCGGTGCCACAGTGAAGCTGACGGAGGAGAGCGAAGGGGTGACGCTCCTCACCTATGATGTAAAGAGCCAGATTTCCGGCAAGATCGCCCAGCTCGGCTCGCGGCTGATCGATGCCACCGCCAAGAAGCTGGCGGGTGAATTCTTCGAGAGCTTCTCCAAGGTGGTCGCCCCGCCCGCCCCCGGCGAGGAGATTCCGGAGGAGAAGAAGAAGTGGTGGAAGTTCGGCAAGAGCTGACGGGTGGGCGCCGGTCCGCCCCCCTCACCCCGCGCTGCGCGCCGACCTCTCCCCGCCGGGGAGAGGTGAAGAGCCCAACCCGCCGCGAGACGTCGACACGGAAGACGCCACCGTCGCGCGTTCACCTCTCCCCGGCGGGGCGAGGTCGGCCGAAGGCCGGGTGAGGGGGCACATCCCTGGCGCTCATGCCCCATGCCTGACGCCTCACTCCCCGCGCTTCTCGATCGCCTCCATATCCGCGTCCGACAGGCCGAAATGGTGACCGATCTCGTGGATCAGCACATGGGCGATGACGGCGCCGAGCGTCTCGTCATGTTCGGCCCAGTAGTCGAGGATCGGCCGCCGGTAGAGCCAGATCATGTTGGGCATGGCACCCGAATGCTGGACGGACTGAAACGGCATGCCCGTACCCTGGAACAGGCCGAGAAGATCGAAATCGCTCTCGGCCTCCATTTCCTTCAGGACCTCCTCGGTGGGAAAATCCTCGACGCGGATGACGAGGCCCTTGCATAGGGCGCGGAAATCCTCGGGCAGGCCGGCATAGGCGGCGGCGGCAATGGCCTCGAAGGCTTCGAGGTCCGGTGCCTTCAGATCCGCGAGGGCTGCGGCGCTCTCAGCGGCCATAGGTCAACCCCAGATAGATGACGCAGCCGATGCCGATGGCGATGGCGAGGCCGCGGCCGATGCGCTTGCCCCAGATCTCCGCGGGATCCTCGGATTCGCCGCGGGCGGCGAGGAAGTCGCCGCTGCGACGCAGGGCGGATTCGAGGATCGGCGCGGAATCGCGGTGGGCTCGCTCCAGGATGCGCCGCGCCTCGTCCTGTCGCTTGGCGTCGTCGTCGGGTCTCGGGCTGTTGCCATTCATGCGCAAGGTTCTAGCCGATCGCGGGCGCGGCGGCACCCGGTCCGGGCGTCGCAGGTGGAAACGGATTGGTGACGCTGTTGCGGCATTCTCGCAAGACCTGTCCGGAGTATCGCCATGTCTCGCCGCCCGCTGTCCCCGATCACGCTCGCGCTCACCATCGGTGCCCTGGTGACCCTCCTCGCACCGACGGCCCCGGCCGCGGCGAACCCGTTCTGGACCGGCTGGTTCAACACCGAGAGGCCCGTCGTCTATCGGCCGATCGTGACGCCGCGCACCTCCTATTTCGCCCCGGCTTCCACAGCGGAGGTGCTGCCCGCGCCGCACCATCGGCACCATCGCCACGGGCGCCATCACCGCCTGCCGCACTGAGGCCCGTCAGCCCTCGTCGAGGCCGACGATGGCGCGGGCGAAATCCTGCGCCGCGAAGGGCTCGAGATCGTCGATTCCCTCCCCGACGCCGATGAAATGGACGGGAAGCCCGGTCTTCGCCGCGACCGCGACAAGGATGCCGCCGCGGGCGGTGCCGTCGAGCTTGGTCATGACCAGGCCGGTCACACCGGCGGTGCGGGCGAAGGCGTCGACCTGGGTCAGAGCGTTCTGGCCGGTCGTAGCGTCGAGGACGAGAAGCACCGCATGGGGCGCCGCGGCATCGACCTTGCGGATGACGCGAACGACCTTCTCGAGCTCCGCCATCAGTTCCGACTTGTTCTGCAGCCGGCCGGCCGTGTCGAGGATGACGACGTCGGTGCCCGCCTCCTGCGCCTGTTTCACCGTGTCGAAGGCGAGGCCCGCCGCATCCGACCCCTGCGGCCGGGTGACGACCGGAGCGCCGGTGCGCTCGCCCCAGATCTTGAGCTGCTCGATGGCGGCGGCGCGGAACGTGTCGCCGGCGCCCAGCATGACCGAGCGCCCCTCGGCGCG
>JAIEPJ010000242.1 GCA_019749835.1 Phreatobacter sp.
CTCCGACTCGCAGCCGACCAAGGGCAATATCAAGGGCGGACTGTCGACCATCGAGGAGAAGGCGCTCGGGAACCTCGAAAAGATCGGTCGAAACTCGACCTATATCGACATTCTTGAACCCGCGGAGGCACCCGCCAGGGGACCTGGACTCTACTTCATGGACACGTCCTCGGCCGCTGCCGAATGCGTCACCCTGATGGCCGCCGGGGGTTACGTGGTGCACACGTTCCCGACGGGGCAGGGCAACGTGATCGGCAACCCGATCGTGCCTGTCATCAAGATCACCGGCAATCCGCAGACCATGCGCACCATGCCCGAGCATATCGACGTCGACGTGTCGGGGATCCTCCGCCGCGACATGACGATCCCGGAGGCGGGCGATGCGCTCATCGCCAACATCGTGCGCACCGCCAATGGGCGTCTGACGGCGGCGGAAGCGCTTGGCCACCGCGAGTTCGTGATGACCAAGCTCTACCGCTCCGCGTGACCGCGGCAGCGGTCGCCTGGCGGACCGGGTGCGGGGAAAACCCGGCCGAGGCCTGTCCCATGCCGCCCAGGATGGGCGCATGAGCATCCTCTCGCCCCTGGTTCCGGGCCTCGTCCTCGCCGGCTTCGTCGCGCTGGCGGCGGCGCTCGCCGAGCCGGTGCTCGCCACCATGTCCGGCGGGCGGTTGGCCCTGCCGGCCATGGTGATTGCGCTGATCATCGGCGTCGCGCTGAACGGGCTCGCCAGCCGGGCCTCGTTCCAGCCGGGTCTGACATTCTGCGTGAAGAAGCTGTTGCGCTGGGCGATCGGTCTGCTCGGCCTGCGCATCGCACTCGGTGACATCGCCGGCCTCGGTCTCGGCGTCGCCCTGCTTGTGGTCCTGTCGATGGCCACGACGATCGTCCTGGCCATGGCGCTGGCCCGCCTGTTGGGCCGTGAAGCCGGTTACGGCGCTCTTGCGGGCGCCGCCAATGCTGTCTGTGGGGCGTCCGCGACACTCGCGACCGCGACCGTGGTGCCGAACTCGCCCAGCAAGGGCGCGGATGTCGCCTTTGCGGTCGTGATGGCGAATGTCCTCTCCACCGTCGTGATGCTGGCCTATCCGCCGCTCTGCGCTGCGCTGGGGTTCGACGCGCGCACGACCGGCATCATGCTGGGCGCGACGATCCACGACATGGCGCAGGTGGTAGGCGCCGGCTATGCGGTGTCCGAGGCCACCGGCGACACGGCTGTGATCGTCAAGCTGTTCCGCGTCTTTCTGCTTCTGCCGGTCGTCCTCGGCATCGGCTGGTGGTTTACCCGGCAAGGGGAGGGCACGGGGGGCGCCAAGGTTCCGGCACCCGTTTTCGCCTTCGTCTTCATCGCTCTCTGTGGCTTGAACACATGGATGAGCGCCCAGCCCGCCCTGGCCGCGAGCCTTGCCTACGTGCCGATCCGCACAGCGCTGATCCAGGCTTCGGGCGTCGGTCTGCTCGTCGCGATCGCGGCACTTGGGCTTGGCACGTCCTTCGCCGCGCTGCGCGCCATCGGCTGGCGCCATGGCGCGGTTTTCGTCGGAGCGACCCTCTGGATCCTCCTCGTCGTCGTCACTGGTCTCAAACTCCTCGGCTGAGAACGCGCCATGCCCGATATCGTCATCAGCGAATTCATGGATGAAGCCGCGATCACCGGGGGGCTGGCCGGTTTCGACGCGCATTACGACGCCACCCTTGTCGACCGCCCGGAAGCGCTGCGCGCGCTGCTGGCGGAGGCGCGCGGGCTGATCGTCCGCAACCGGACGCAGGTGCGCCCGGAACTCCTGGCGGCCGCCCCGCGATTGAAGGCGATCGGACGGCTGGGCGTCGGGCTCGACAACATCGATGTCGAGGCCTGCGCCGGGCGTGGCATCGCGGTGTTTCCCGCCACGGGGGCGAATGACGCCTCCGTCGCCGAATATGTCATCTCCGCCGCCCTGATGCTGCTCCGCCGCGCCTGGTTCGCCACCGACCGGGTCAGCGCCGGCCAATGGCCGCGCAACGACCTGATGGGCCGCGAACTGATGGGCAAGAGCCTCGGCCTGCTCGGCTTCGGGGCGATCGCGCGCGAGACGGCCCGCCGGGCCGTGCCTTTCGGCGTGACGATCCTCGCCCATGACCCCTTCCTTGCCGCGGACGACCCGGCCTTCCGTTCGCTTGGCGTGCGACCGGTCTCGTTCGACGATCTCCTGCGGCACAGCGATGTCCTCAGCCTCCACGTCCCCCTGACCGCAGCGACGCGGGACTGCATCGGGGCCACGGCGCTCGCCGCCATGAAGCCCGACGCGATCCTGATCAACGCCGCCCGGGGCGGTGTCGTCGACGAAGCGGCACTTGTCGCGGCGCTGAAGGCGGGAACGATCGGGGGTGCGGCGCTCGACGTTTTCGCGGTCGAGCCGCTGAAGGCAGACAAGGCGGAGATCTTTGTCGGTTGCCCGAACCTGATCCTCACCCCGCATATTGCCGGCGTGACGATCGAATCGAACACGCGCGTCTCGTGGGTGACGGTCGAAGCCGTCCGTCGCGCTCTGGAAGGACTCCCAGCATGAGCCGCACCTTGTCGATCGCCGACGGTATCGCCCTTGTCGCCGGCCGGTTCGAGGCCGAGGGCGCAAGCGCCGGGAACGCGCTCTCGGTCGCGCGCGCGCTCGTCCGCGCCGAGGCCGACGGCCTCAAGGGGCACGGGCTGTCCCGCGTGCCGACCTATCTGACCATGCTCCGCGCGGGCAAGATCGATGGCCGCGCGACACCCGCTGCGTCGCGTCCCCGTCCGGGCGTTCTGGCGGTGGATGCCAGGGATGGTTTCGCCTATCCGGCGATCGATCTGGTGATCGCCGAGCTCCCGGCGGTTGCGCGCGCGCAGGGGATCGCCTGCGCACCGATCCGCAACTCCAACCATTGTGGCGCCGCGGGCCTCCATGTCGAAGCGCTGGCGGAGCGCGGTCTCGTGGCCCTGATGTTCGCCAACACGCCCGGGGCTATCGCGCCCTGGGGCGGAGCCAAGGCAGTGTTCGGCACCAATCCCATCGCGTTCGCCGCGCCGCTCAAGGGCCGAGAACCGGTCGTCGTCGACATGGCGATGTCGAAGGTGGCACGCGGGCCGATCGCCGCGGCACACCAGAAGGGCGAGGCCATCCCGGAAGGCTGGGCGCTCGATCCGGACGGCCGGCCGACCACCGATGCGGCGGCCGCGCTCGCGGGCACGATGACGCCGATGGGCGATGCCAAGGGCGCGACCCTGGCGCTGATGATCGAGATCCTGGCCGCTGCGCTGGTCGGCGCGCATCTCGCGGCGGAGGCCTCGTCCTTCCTCGATGGGGAGGGCGGCCCCCCGCGCACCGGGCAATTGGTGATCGCCATCGATCCCGCCGCGATGGGCGGTGATCATCTCGCCGAGCGGCTGTCGACGCTTGCCGGCATGATCGAGGCGCAGGCCGGCACGCGTCTGCCTGGCCAACGGCGGCTCGGCTTGCGCCGGAAAGCCGAGGCCGAGGGCCTGACCGCCGCCTGGTAGGGTCGCCGGCGGCGCTCAGGCACCGCAGCGCAGGATGATCTTGGCGGCTGCGGTTGCGCCGGCATCGATGTCGGCGAAAGCGCCAGGCCCCTCGGCGAGCGGCCGCTCCTCGAACCAGCGCAGCGTGCCGAGCGACCGGGCGGCCAGGGCTGCCACCGTCTGGGCGAAATCGGTCGGCGTGTAGCAATAGGTCCCTGTCAGCGTGACCTCCTGAAGCGTGATCTTGCGCAGGTCCAGCCCGTCGGTGCCCGAGAGAAGTCCGGCATGGACGATGACGCCGCCGGGGCGGATCATGGCCGAGGCGGCGGCGCGCGTGGCGCCGGCCCCGACAGCGTCGATGACGAGCTCGACGCTGTTGTCGGCCGGATCGGCGGCGCCACCCGGCGCGTAGACGTCGAAACCCTCGTGCGCGCCGATGGTGCGGCGGCGCAGGGGATTGGGTTCGCCGAGGCTGATCTGCCGGGCGCCGAAAAGCCGTGCGACCAGGGCGGATGCCAGTCCGATCGCGCCGCCGCCAAGCACGACGGTGCGGCAGGCGGCCAGGGGCTGATGCAGGCGCTCGACGCCGAGGCGCACCGCATGCCAGGCGACCGCGATCGGCTCGGCGAGGGCGGCCATCTCGATCGGCAGATCGTCAGGTATGGCGACGACATTGCGCTCCGGGATGGTCACGAGATCGGCGAAGGCGCCGGCGCGTGGCGGCATGGAGATGATCTGCCGCGAGGGCGAGAGGTGCCAGCGCCCCTCGATCGCATAGGGGCAGGTCGGGTCGACGACCAGCGGGTTGATGGTCACGCGCTGGCCGTCCCGGGGGCCGCCGACGATGCGGCCCGCCGCTTCGTGGCCGAGGATGAGCGGCGGCGGGCGGCGGCTGTCATGGCCATGATATGCATGCATGTCGGAACCGCAGATGCCGACCGCTTCGACCCGGACGAGGACCTCGCCGGGGTTCGGGACGGGATCGGGCTCGTCGCGATGGATGAGGTGGTTGGGACCGAGATAGACAAGGGCCTTCATGCGGATCGCGTCCTGTGTTCGCCTTCACTTGGCGGTGAAGCCGCCATCGACGGCGAGGGTCTGGCCGGTGACGTAAAGCGACGCGTCCGAGGCGAAGAAGACGCTGGCGCCGTACAGGTCGTCGAGGCGCCCGTTGCGGCCGATCGCTGTCTGATCGGCATTGCGGGCGGCGCGGGCGGGATCGGCGAAGACCGGTTCGGTCAGCGGCGTCGGAAAGAAGCCCGGCGCAATGGCGTTGCAGGTGACGCCGTGGCGCGACCATTCTTCGGCGATGGCGCGGGTGAGCTGGACCACCCCGCCTTTCGCCGCGCCATAGGGGGCGCTGTTGGGGAAGGCGCGCGTGCTCTGCAGCGATGCGATGTTGAGGATGCGTCCCCATCCGCGCGCC
Source organism: Phreatobacter sp. (assembly GCA_019749835.1). GTDB lineage: Bacteria > Pseudomonadota > Alphaproteobacteria > Rhizobiales > Phreatobacteraceae > Phreatobacter. The sequence goes on from JAIEPJ010000242.1 coordinate 4,920, forward strand.
GCCATGAAGGGACAGAGGGACTGGGCCAGAAGGAAGGGCGCGCGCAGATGCAGCGCCATATGCAGGTCGAAGCCCTCGGCCGTCACCTCGCCGAAGGGTTGTCGCAGGTTCACGCCGGCGGCGTTGACCAGGATGTCGATCGGGTTCCGCTCCGGTTCGAGCTTCGCCAGCAGCGGCGGAACGAAATCAGGCGCCGCAAGATCTGCGGCGACAACGGATGCGCTGATGCCGTCATCGCTCCGCAGCTTTGCTGCGGCCGCCTCGAGTTCCGCGCTGCGCCGCGCCAGCAGAATGACGCGCGCTCCGGCGAGGCCGAGCGCGCGCGCGATGGCAAGGCCGATGCCGCTATTGCCGCCGGTGACGAGGGCGGTGCGGCCGGTGAGGTCGAAGAGCCGGGCGAGCGCGAAGGCCATCACACCTCCACCGGCGCACCGAGATCGACATTGGCGCCCGGGGCATATTTGGCCATGCGCACATCGCTGGTACGCGCATGGGCCTCCATGCCTTCAAGGCGCGAGATGCGTGCAGAGACCGGTGCCGCCGTCCGGCAGGCCTCGCGTGTCATCTTCTGCCAGGTGAGGGGCTTCAGGAACTTGTGCGCCGACAGGCCGGCCGAGTAGCGCGCGGCGAATTTCGTCGGGAGGATATGGTTCGGACCGGAGACCTTGTCGCCAAAGGCGACGTTGGTTTCCTCACCAAGGAACAGCGAGCCGTAATTGGTCAGGTTCTCGTGCCACCAGGCGAGATCGGCGCAATGGACCTCCAGGTGCTCGCACGCGTAGTCGTCGGACAGGCGGACCATCTCCTCGCGTGTGTCGCACAGGACGATCTCGCCATAGTCCCGCCAGGCCGCACCGGCCGCATCGCGCGCCGTCGGTGGCAGCGTCCTGATCAGTTCCGGAATGAGGCGCGCCACTTCATCGGCAATATGGCGGGAGGAGGTGATCAGCCAGGCCGGGCTTTCGTGTCCGTGCTCCGCTTGCCCGACGAGGTCGGTCGCGACGATCAACGGATCGGCGGTCTCATCGGCGATCACCGCCACCTCGGAAGGGCCGGCGAAGACATCGATGCCGACCTTGCCGAACAGCATCCGCTTGGCTTCAGCCACATATTTGTTGCCGGGGCCGACAATGATGTCCGCCTTGCGGCCGGTGAAGAGGCCGAAGGTCATGGCGGCGATGGCCTGCACGCCGCCGAGGCACAGGATGATGTCGGCGCCGGCGACCTGCATGGCGTGCAGCACATGCGGGTGAATACCCTCGCCGCGATAGGGCGCGGAACAGGCCACCACCGTCTTCACGCCGGACGCCTTGGCGGTGGCGACCGACATATAGGCCGACGCGATATGGGCGTAGCGGCCGGTCGGGACATAGCAGCCAGCCGTGTTGACGGGTACGAGCTTCTGCCCGAGCGTCAGGCCCGGCGAGATCTCGATCGCGAAATCAGTGACGGAAGCGCGCTGCGCCTCGGCGAAACGACGAACCTGTCCCGCCGCGAAGGCAATGTCGTCCTTGATCGCTTGCGGGATGTCGCGTGTGCGCTCGGCGATCGCCTCCGGGCTCATGACGATGTCGCCGGCCCATTTGTCCAGCGACAAGGCATAGTCACGGACTGCGGTCTCGCCGCCCCTTTCGATCGTCGCGAGCATTTCGGTGACGACCGTGCGGGCGTTGTCCGTTTCGGATTCCGGCGTCTTGGCCGCTTTCTTCAAGAAGGTGGTCGCCATCGATCGTCTTCCATGGGTCGGTGGGAAACGGGCCGCATCGCTGCGGCCCGTCTCGAGGGGATGAAGAAGGTCGGCGGGCGCCCGACGTCAGCGCCTGTCGAACTCGGTGGCGAAGGCACGCAGACGCGCGTCTGCGGCCACACGCTTGAGGAAATCGTCCGAAATGTAGCTTGCCGGCGCCGGGTTCGTCGGGATCGTGCCGACATCGGTGATGAACTTGCCGATCTCACCGAACCAGCCGTCGACCGTCGAACCGGAGGCGCCGCGCGCCATCATGCGCAACTGTTCGTCGAGGCCGAAGGTCGGGCGCAGGGCGAATTCCTGGTCCATCGCACGGGGTGACACTTCGAGCCCGCCCTGCTTGTAGAAATCGAGGGCGAGGGCGCGGGCTTCAGCCGGGTTCGCCTTGGCCCAGGACCAGCCCCGCAGATAGACGGCAAGGAACTTCGCCACATCATCGGGACGTTCGCGCGCGAAGTCGGCGCGCACCACGAGGGCGCCGGGAACGATGGCCCCCGCCTCGGCGCCGGAGCACAGGTAGCGGGCATTGGCGCGCTCCTCGAGCGTGTAGGTGTTCGGTGCCCAGACGCCGGCGAAGTCACCATTGTTCGAGGTGAGCGCCGTGATGATCTGCGCCTGACCCAGATTGACAAACTGCATGTCGTTGGCAGCAAGGCCCATGCTGACCAGGCATTTGCGCGCCGCGTAGTCGACGGTGGAGTTGGTGGTCAGCAGCAGGCGCTGGCCGCGCAGCAGCTGCGGATTGGCGCGGACCGCGTCGAAACGCTCGCCGCGCACCATCATCGCGTTGGTCTTGGATTCGTCGTTCGTGATTCCGATGGTCAGGATGTTGAAGCGGACCGCACCGAGCACGGCGGGAACGGAGCCTGTGCCGCCGACATCCCAGGACCGGGAGGGGGCCGCGGCAATCTGCGGTGCGCCGGCCGGGAAGGTGGTGAAGTTCGGCGCGAGCCCGACCTCGCGCCACCAGCCCTTCACAGTGGCGTAGTGGAATGGCAGCGCCCAGTAGAGCGACGGCTGGTAGCTGACGCCGATGGGCGTCGGGGTCTGGGCGACGGCGGGCGCCGACAGCCCGATCGCGGCAGCGGCTAGAAGTCCTGCGATCAAACGCTTCATGTTTCATCCTCCCTTGTTGTTATGAAGCCGTCCGCCTGGTGTCTGGCGGGGGTGGCGTCTGCGCGCGGCCGAACAGACGCCCGGACCACGGTCTCGATCGCCTCACAGACAATGTCGCCGATGAGGTCGCATTCCTCGTCCGTCAGCGTGACGGGCGTTCGGATGTCGCAAAGGCTGGCGAGCACATGGTGCGTCGCAGTCAGCGGTCCCTGGTCGCCCGCGTAGCGCCAATGCCGCGGCGCGCTGGTGAAACCGACCTGCTTTTCGCCGCCGAACCATTTCACCGGCAGGCCGCGTGCCTTGCAGGCCGCGAGAGCGGCCGTGATCTCGTCCATCGACAGGCCCGGCAGCGAAAACTGCACCGAAGTCGCCGAATAGGTCTCGTGGGGGCTGCGGTGCGGCAGCCGGACATGCTGCGACCGGGAGAGGCGCGCGCCGATGCGATCATGGATCTCGTTCCAGCGCCTGGCCCGGCGGGGCAGTTCTGCCAGCTGCGAGCGCAGCAGCGCGGCCGCCAGTGCGGTCATGCGCAGGCTGAAATTCGGCGTCTGCTCGCTCCATCGCGCGATCACCCCGGGGGGCGGGGCGCTGCGATGCTGGGCGTGCAGCATGTAGCTGCCGGAATGAAGGATCGCGCGGGCTGCCATGTCCTCGTCGTCGAGGACGACAAAGCCACCTTCGCCGGCGTTCAGGTGTTTGTAGGTCTGGGCGCTGAAGGCGCCGATCGCGCCGAAAGTGCCGATGGCGCGGCCCCGCCAGGATGCGCAGAGCGCATGGGCGCAGTCCTCGACCAGGGCGAGGCCGAGATCGGCGCAGGCCGCCATGACGGCGTCCATGTCGGCGATATGGCCGCGCATATGCGAGAGAACGAGAACCTTCGCGCCGGACTTGCGGGCCTTGGCGGCCAGGTCATCGGTATCGATGCAGTAATCCTGACCGATCTCGACGATGACGGGCCTGGCGCCGGCATGACGGATCGCGCCCGGCACGGGGGCCAGCGTGAAGCCGTTGACGAGGACCGGTGCGCCCGCCTCCACATCGAGAAGCTTGAGGGCGAGAAAGATCGCCGCGCCGCCGGAATTGACCGCGACGCAGTAGCGCCGCCCGACAAAGGCCGCGAATTCCTCTTCCAGAAGCGAGGCGTCGAGCTGGTCCGCTCCCATCTCGCCATAGCGGAACAGGCGCCCCGAACGCATCAATTCGTTCGCGCGCGCGATCCCGGCTTCCGGGATGGGCTCCGGCTCGGTCAGGTCGCGGGTCAGTGTCAGTTGTTCAGACACCCTGAGCGCCCTTTTCTTCCCGCAATGACTTCCAGATCTGGGTGCGAAGGTGGACGAAGGACTCCTGGTCCATCACGTCCTCGATCCGCGCGAAGCGGTCCCAGTTCTCGGCAATGCGCACGGACTTGATGTCGAGGACTTCCTTGATGCGCCCCGGCCTGCGGGTCATGATGGCGACGCGGTCGGCCAGATAGACGGCCTCCTCCACCGCATGGGTGATGAACAGCACCGTGCGCGGATTGACCCGCGCGAGACGCACCAGCTCCTCCTGCATCACCACACGGGTCTGGGCGTCGAGCGCGCCGAAGGGTTCGTCCATCAGGAGCACATCCGGGTCGAGCACATAGGCGCGGGCGATCGCGACGCGCTGCTGCATGCCCCCCGACAGCTGATGGGGAAATGCGCCGGCGTGACTCTCGAGGTTCATCAGCTTGAGGGCGTCGGCGATGAGGCGATCGCGCTCGGCTGCCGGCAGGTTCTTGTTGCGCAGCCCCAGGTCGATGTTCTCGCGCACGGTTTTCCAAGGGAACAGTGCGAATTGCTGGAACACGACGGCGCGGTCAGGCCCCGGCTCGGTGACGACCTTGCCGGAAACGGTGATGGTCCCCGACGACGGGGCCTCGAAGCCGGCGACCATGCGCAGGCAGGTGGTCTTGCCGCAGCCCGACGGGCCGACGATGGCGACGAATTCCTTCTCGCCGATCGCCAGATTGATGTCGTCGAGCACCTTCACGCCTGCCTGGCTGGCGCCGAACACCTTGTCCACGTTCTGGAAACGGATCGACCCCATGAAAATGCACCTTCTTCCTAGCTGTCGAGCCCACGGCGGCGGCGCATCCACGCCTCGCCCTGACGCAGGAGGATGTCGATGAGCATGCCGACGAGGCCGATGGCGAGCATGCCGGCCATGACCGTCGTGGTCTGAACGCTGCCCTGCGCCTGCACCATCATGAAACCGACGCCGGCAGCAGCGACGATGAGTTCGGCGCCGACCAGCGATTGCCAGCCGAGCCCGGCCGAGACGCGCAGCCCCGCGACGATCGAGGGGACGGCGGCCGGCAGCAGGATCTCGAGGATCATGCGCAGGTTGCCGGTGCCGAGCATGCGCGCCGCCTCGATCAGGCGTGGCTCGACGAAGCGGGCACCGCGATAGGCGTTGATCAGGCAGGGCGGGAAGGCGCCGGCGAAGATGATCATGACCGGCCCGCCAATGCCGGTTCCGAACCAGAGGGCGGCGAAGGGCACCCAGGCAATGGGGGCGATGAAGCGCAGACCGTCGAAGATCGGGGTGACGATGTCGTCGAGAAGACGGAACCACCCCATGAGAAGCCCGAGGGGCACGCCGATGGCCGCCGCCAGCAGCACGCCGAAGGCATAGCGCCGGAAACTCGATGCGAGGTGCTCCGGCAGCGTCGCACCGGCGAAAGGCGAGGTGAGCAGGTGGAGGAAGCGCTGAACCAGGTCGAGCGGAGAGGGCAGGAACTGGCGCGGTACGAGTCCGGAGGTCGTGATCAGCGTCCAGAAGCCGACGAATGCGAGGGCGCCGAGGGCGCCCCAGGCCAAGGTTTCGCGGAGGGAAAGCGGCGCGCCGTTCATCGGATCAATCCCGGGCCGCGACGTTCCAGGCGAGCGCCTGTCGCTCGACCCGCGCCAGTGCAAAGGTCGTTGCCCAGCCGAGGATGCCGACCGTGATCATGCCGACGAGGATCATCGCCGGGTAGAGATCCTGCTGGGCCATGTTGAGGACGAAACCGACGCCGACCATGGCACCGACGAGTTCAGCGGCGACCAGCGTCGTCCAGCTCGCCTGCAGCGACAGGCGTAGCCCGGTGAAGATCAGGGGCGAGGCGGCCGGTGCGATGATCTCCGTGACCATGCGCCAGCGCGGCGTGCCGAGCATGCGCGCCGCCTCAAGGATCGGCCGGTCGATGTTGCGAACGCCGGCGAAGGTGTTGATCACCGAGGGAACGAAGGCCGAGAACCAGATCACCATGATCTTGGCGGCGTCGCCGAGGCCGAGCCACAGGATCGCCAGCGGAATCCACGCCAGCGGCGGGATCGGGCGAATGACCAGAAAGACCGGATTGATGGCCGCCTCGGCGCGGCGGCTCCATCCCATCCACAGGCCGAGGGGAATGCCCGTCGCGATGGCGACGAGGAAGCCCATGACCACGAGCTTCAGGCTGTGCAGGGCGTGTGTGAGCAACTGTCCGCCGGCATAGCCGCGGGTCCAGATCTGCACCAGCGAGGCCCAGAATTCCGACGGCGAGGGGAAACGTGCGCCCGAGACGATCCCGGTCAGAGTGGTCAGGGCGAACCACAGGGCGATGACGCCCGCAACGGTTCCCAGCCCGATCAGCCCTCGTCGTCCGATCATCGGCCGACACTCCCCCTGGACGCATTTCTTATGATAGCGCTTTCATCGAAGGTTTTCAGACCTGCAGAAACGAGTCAAGCTTGCTTTATCTTTCAGTTGCGGCATGTCGACTGGCGACAGTCCTGATGGGGCTCGACATGAAATGAAAAATTTTTCATAAGCGGATCATGACATCCCACCGCAAAGCCCGTCTGGTCGATGTCGCCCGTGACGCCGGTGTCTCTCCGGCGACCGTGTCGCGCGCCATGGCCCAGCCCAGCCTGCTGGCGCTCGAAACCCTGACGCGCGTGCGCGACAGTGCCCGCCGGCTCGGCTATCTCACGGACGGCACGGCGCGGGCCCTGGCCTCGGGTCGCTCGATGACGATCGGTGCCATCGTCCCGACGCTCGACAGCACGATCTTCGCCCGCGTGCTCCAGTCCTTTCAGTCGACCCTGGCGCGCGAAGGGTATCAACTGCTGGTCGCCTCCCACGAAATGAGCCTGGCAGCGGAAACCGAAGCGGTGCGCGTGCTTCTGGCGCGCGGCGTCGACGGACTGATGCTGGTCGGGGCCGAGCGTTCCCAGGAGACGTTGCGGCTGCTGGCGACGAGCGACGTTCGGGTTGTCCTCACCTGGGTCGGTGCGCCAGACTTCGCCGCAGTGACGGTGGATAACGAGGCGGCGGGGCGGCTGGTCGCGGAGCACCTCATCAGTCTCGGCCATCGGCGCATCGGCATGGTGGTTGGCCATCTGGCCTTCAACGACCGCCAGCGCGCAAGACTGGCAGGCGTCAGGCAGGCGATGGATCAGGCGGGCCTGGCGCTGCCTGATGCGCTGGTCAGCGAGCAGGCTCTGACCATGGCCGGAGGACGCGCCGGGTGCGCGCGTCTGCTCGATCTCGCCGAACGCCCGACCGCCGTCATCGGCGGGATCGATCTCTTTGCAATCGGTAGCGTGCAGGAGGCGCAGGCGCGCGGACTGTCCGTTCCCGGGGAGTTGTCGGTGGCCGGTATCGACGACATCGAGTTCTCCGCCAGCATGATGCCGGCCCTGACGACAGTGCGCATTCCAACCGCGCAGATCGGGCAGGTGGCGGCCTCCACCCTCCTCGCCGAGATCGGTGGTCAAGGCCGCGGGGAGCATACGCGGCTGCCGATCGAACTGGTCGTGCGGCGCTCGACGGCGCCGACCTGACGTAACCAGAAACCAAGCAGCGAAGCTGGGGCATCCGTCGTTGCGGCCCATAGCCGAGCTTCAAGGCCGTCGCTTTCGCGATGCCGACCTGGCGCAACGGGTTCCACAACCGCCATCTGCTGAAGGCAATCGGCCATGTCCCGCGGGCAGATGCCGGAGAACTCTGCCAGGCCGCATTGTCAGAGGCGGCGATGGCCGCATCATGTCGGACAATCTGCCTGCGTCATCACCCCGGAGGGGCTTCAGTCCGGCAGATCCCCGCAACCGATATCCCGTCCGCTCCCGGCTTCCGAATGAACGCATTCGGGCCTTGGATGACGACCCCACCTTGATCGTCCGTCGTGCATCCCGGGCCAGAGATCGAGGCGCGGACAACGCCAGTCTCAGACACGACAGTGTTGCAGGATCAGATCAGGTCAAAGCTCATGTCGGCGGAGGCGCCGGGGAGCGGTTCATCAGCGCGGCCTGAGGCTTGATCAGGGTTGTCCATGCGATCTGGACGCCATTAAATATGTATTAATACTGACATGCAATATCATATTACCGCTGACACTGGATGCCCGCCATCACGACCCTGCATCCGGCACGTCTTCAAGATGCATCTGCGGCAGGTCGGCCCAACTGGTCGATGGGCTCAACCATCCATTCCTGTGGGACTTGACCGTCGATGACTCAAGCGCCAAGCAGCAAAAAACACAAATGAGTACAGGCAGATCAAAATCTGCCTCGCGCCATTGTCTGCAACTGAGCTAACCGTCAATACAAAACCCCATACCAACTGGATCGACAGCAACAAGCGGTAACAACCACCATGTCTTACATCAGAATACCGGCCATCGGTATGGTAGCCAAGATCGTTGCGCTCTTGACCATCGTGTGCGTTGTTTCGATCGGTGTTTTCGCGGTGGTCGCGACGGACGTCAACACAGACTCAAAAATGAGTTTGCAGTCGGAATCGATCGCCCGCACCAGTGCGGTCGGGTTGACGGTCATTGAGCGCGCTTGGAATGGCGCTCGCGGCGAATTGGATAGCAATGGTTTGGTGCGCCGAATCGTCCTGTCACAGCCTCTTGCGGTTGGAAACCATGAGGTTGTCGATCAGGTCGCAGCGTTGCTTCGCGGCGTCTCGACAATTGTCGAGCGGCAGACTGACGGATCCTTTGTCCGCGTATCGACAACCGCCAAGCGCGAGGATGGGAGCCGTGCGATCGGCCTCAAGGTTGACCCCGCAAGCCCAATCGTGAGGGCGCTGAGCGCCGGAGAGCCGATCATCGCCCAGTCGCGCGTCGGACAAGTCGACTTCCTCACCCGTTGGGTTCCAATCTTCGGCGCGAGTGGGACGCTCGTCGGCGGCATTGCGACCGGGTCGTCGCTGGCGGCAGTGCAGGAATCAATCGTATCGACAAATTCGCTCCTGACCCTGGTCGGCCTTGGCCTCGCGATCTGTTCCGCGTTCATCGTCTGGTTGGTCACACGGTTGCAGATGCGTCCGATCGTCACGCTTGCGGTTACATCCGAGAGATTGGCGGGCGGGGATGCCGACACCCCCGTCCCCCATACCGGACTATCGGATGAGCGCGGCGCGCTCGCCCGGTCTCTTGAAAAGCTTCGCGGCAGTCTGATCGAGCGCGCAACCTTGGAGGCCGCCGCCGCAGCAGCGAGCGAACGTGACCTGAAGCGCGCCGAGACGTTGCGCGCCTCGGTCGGCGAATTCAACAAGAGCATTGCTGATGTTGTCGCGGGCGTTCAGGCGCGCGCCGGACGGCTCGACAAGACAGCTTCCAGCTTGCAAAGCGGCATGACGCGCGCTGAACGTCAGGTTCACGATGCCGTTGCCGCAACATCCAGTTCGGTCACGCAGATCCAGTCAATTGCCTCCGCCATCGAAGAACTGAATTCGTCTGCCGAAGAAATTCGCAGACAGACCTCCGGAATGACCAGTGCCAACACGTCAACATCTGCCCTCGTCGTCTCAGCGGTCGGAGAGGTCAAGAAGCTTGCAAGCAATGCCCAGGATGTGAGTGAGGTGGTGATGCTCATTCGCGCCATTGCCGAACAGACCAACCTTTTGGCTCTCAACGCCACCATCGAGGCCGCTCGCGCAGGGGATGCCGGCCGCGGGTTCGCTGTCGTGGCGAGCGAGGTCAAGCAACTCGCGTCCCAGACCGCAAAGGCGACATAACAGATTGCCGAGCGCATCGAAGGAATTCAGGCCGCAACGGCCCAAGCGGTCTCAGCGATCGATTCGATCGCCAAGGCCACTGCCACCACCACCGAGGCCACTGCCGCTATTGGCCAGTCGATCGCCGAGCAGAACGGCGCCTTCAACGAGATCGCCCGCTCGGCCGCAACCAGCGTCGGCGAGACCGTCAACGCAGGCCGTAAGGTTGAGGAGATGATGGGTCGCATCAGCGAGAGCCAATCCACCTCGACGGAGATCGCGAGCATTGCCGCTGAACTTACCGCCGACGTGGACAGCGTTAAGCGGACCGTGGATTCGTTCCTCGAACGGGTGAATGCGGCCTGACCCATCGGCCATCTAAAGCTTCATCAGTCACCCAAACCTGGTGTCACCGAAACCGGCTGCCGGCCAGACTGACCCAGAGCAACTTCTGCTGCGAACCGTCGGATCCCGGAGCGGGCGGAGCGTCCGAGCAAAGGGGCTGGAAGCTGGCATCCGGGCTGCGCGTGCGGCCTCCTTGTGTCGTCGTGCAGCTACCACGGAGACAGGACCGCCCCGGCATGAGCAGAGGCTGAAAGACAAGGCCCGGCGGGACAGAGGGTCGGCACGCCTGAGCCTCGGCTCCGCTGCGGAGCGGTCCGCGAAGACCTCGTGTCGCGGAGATCGCCCGCGCGCCGGCCCCGAACGGCACAAAGCCCCAGCCGGGGGGCTGGGGCTCTGGGGACCGCGGCGGGTGGGGCGCTGCGCTTACTCGCAGACGCGGACGGTGCGGCGCTCCATGCCATAGGGACCCTCGACCCAGCGGCGCATCGTGTAGCACTCGCGGGCCTCATAGGCCCGGGCGCGGCTGGAGGCGGCAACGGCGCTGCCGACGATGAGGCCGACGGCCAGGGCGCCGATGCCGAGGGCGGCGTGGCGAGAGCGGGCCTCGGCCGGGGGGGCCATGGCAAGCGACAGGGTGGCGGCGGCGACGGCGGCGAGAGCGAAGGTCTTGAAGCGGTTCATGGCGGTGGTCCCTCAGGTTTGGCAGGGGCGTCTCCCGCCCCGATGTCGAGACCCTAGGCCAGCCCCACAGCCCGCACTGTTCCCGCCGGAACAGGTTCGAAAACTTCTGCGCTTTCGTGCAGGCCGCCGGCGGAACGTCGCAAGTCGATCAACGCTTGCGGACAGGAAGAGGCCCCCGGCTCGAGCGAGCCGGGGGCCTTTTTTGGGAAAGGTCGTGAGGGGTAGCGGGCTCCCGATCAGTTGCAGAGACGGATGGTGCGGCGCTCAGGGCCATAGGGGGTGTCCACCCACTGACGCATGAGGTGGCAGTTGCGGACCGGCCCGGCGTAGTGCGGCTGGGCATAGGCGCGCGAGGAGATGACAGCGCCCGCGCCGCCGATGATCAGGGCGCCGATGCCGATGCCGATGGCGGCGTTGCGCGAGCGGGCCTCAGCCGGCGGGGCCATGGCGAGCGACAGGGTGGCGGCGGCGACGGCGGCGAGAGCGAAAGACTTGAAGCGGTTCATGGCGGTGGTCCCTTTGGTGTGGCAGAGGCGTCTCCCGCCCCGATGTCCAGACCCTAG
>JAIEPJ010000228.1 GCA_019749835.1 Phreatobacter sp.
CGGCTGTATTTGTTCGATGACGGACGGATGAGGCGCCTCTTCTCCTCTCCCCGGCGGGGAGAGGTCGGCCGCAGGCCCGGTGAGGGTTTTTGTCCCGCGCTTGCGCTCTCCCTCCCCCGCCGCGCTGCGCGCTTCGACCTCTCCCCGCCGGGGAGAGGTGAAATGGCGGAGAGCTCGCGCCTTCCGACACCGGGGCGACCGGGTCGATTCCATCAATCGTGAACGGCGCGATGGAGGGGCGATCTTGACCCCCTTCGCAGCATGGGGCATCGGTCGGGCCAGCGTTGACGCGGCGCAGCAAGGACGCGGCGGCGCCGGCCACGAGGCTCACGAGATGACCAGCATAACGCAGGCGGTGGAGTTCGACGTCGACGACGCGGAGACCTTCGTCCCGGCGCTCGGCGAGACCCATTCGGCGCGGGCCAAGCAGATCCTCCGGGACCATCCCGAGATCCGCGGCCTGATCGGCCGCAATCCCTGGACCGCGGCGGTGACGGCGGCCTATGTCGGCATCCAGATCGCCGTGGCGGTCGCCTTCGGCTGCGCGGGCGCCTCGTGGTGGTGGCTGGCGCTGATCGTCGCCTATGGCTTCGGCGCCTTTCTCAACCACGGGCTCTACGTCGTCGTCCACGACGCCACCCATAACCTGATCTTCCGCAGCCGCTTCGCCAACCGGGTCGTGCTGCTCGTCGCCGACGTCCCGCAGGTCCTGCCCGGCGCCATGGGCTTCCGGGCCTGCCATCTCGCCCACCATTCCCATCTCGGCGAGATGGACGGCGACACCGACATTCCCCATGCCTGGGAGGCCCGGCTGATCGGCCATTCCACCTGGCGCAAGGCGATGTGGTTCCTCTTCTTCCCGGTGTTCCAGGTGCTCCGGGTGACGCGGGTGCGCGGCGTGGCGACGCCCGACCGCTGGATGATCGCCAATTATGTCGTCAATCTCGGCTTTGCCGGGCTGCTCGGCTGGTTCGCCGGCTGGACGGCCGTGCTCTATCTCTTCGCCTCGTTCTGGTTCGCCATCAGCCTGCATCCGCTCGGCGCGCGCTGGGTGCAGGAGCATTTCACCGGCGACGAGGTGCATGATACCGCCAACTACTACGGCCTGCTCAACGGCGTGGCGCTGAATATCGGCTATCACAACGAGCACCACGACTTCCCCTCGATCCCGTGGAACCGCCTGCCCGACGTGACGCGCATCGCGCCGGAATATTACCTCACCCTGCCGAGCCACCGGTCCTGGACGAAGCTGCTGATCGGCTTCATCACCGATCCCACCCAGTCGCTGTGGACCCGTACCGTGCGCCCGGAACCCGGCAGCCGCGCCGCCGGCGCCTGACGCCCGGCGCGGGGTGGTCTAGTCCATCGGGCCGAATAGCGCTGGACCCCGTGCGGTCTAGGGTGTCGACCGGGAAACCGTGCGTCCGCCCCTCGCGGATCGCCATTGCCGGAACAGAGGTCCCATGCTGCGGGTGATCATCGTCTTCGGGCTTCTGGCCATCGTCGGGGGCATCGCCACCTGGCGCCCCGACCTCGCGGAGAAGGCCTATCACCAGGTGCAGGCCTGGGTGGCGCCGAAACCCGCCGAGGCGCCTGCGGCCCAGGGGCGCCGCCCCGGTGGCGGCGGGCCGCCGGTCGCCGTGACGCTGGCGCGCGCCGAGAAGCGCAACGTGCCGATCGTGGTCGAGGCGGTGGGCACCGTGCAGCCGATCGCGGCGCTGCAGATCAAGGCGCGGATCGACAGCCAGGTCGCCGCCGTCCATGTCGCCGAGGGCGCTTCGGTGAAGCAGGGCGACCTGCTGTTCAGCCTCGACGACCGGGCGCTGCGGGCCCAACTCGCACAGATCGAGGCGCAGATCCTGCGCACCAGCGCCCAGCTCGAACAGGCGGTGCGCGACCGCGAGCGCGCCCTCGACCTCAGCCGCCGCAATGTCGGCACCGACGTCGCCCGCGACAATGCCATCACCAATGTCAAGGCGGTGGAGGCCCAGCTCGCCGCCGACGAGGCCAGCCGGATCAACATCACCACCCAGCTCAGCTATACCCGCATCACGGCGCCGCTGACGGGCCGCATCGGCTCGATCGCCGCCAAGGTCGGCACCTCCGTGCGCAATGCCGACACGGTGGCGATGACGACGATCAACCAGATCGATCCGATCCACATCGCCTTCGCCGTGCCGCAGTCGACCTTCTACGAGATGCGCGCCCTGATCGGCGACGATCCGACCCGGATCAAGGTCGAGGCGAGCATCGGCGGGCGCACCTCCACCGGGATGATCGCCTTCATCGAGAACCAGGTTGACCTCACCACGGGGACGGTCACCGCCAAGGCGCGGATGGAGAACGGATCGGAACAGCTCTGGCCGGGGTCCTTCGTGCCGGTGAGGGTGACGCTCGGCATGCAGGAGGGCGCGGTGGTCATTCCCGCCGTGGCGCTGCAGGTGGGGCAGAACGGGCCCTATGTCTTCACGGTGAGGGACGGCCGCGCCGCGGTCGTGCCGGTCAGGGTCGCCCGCACGGTCGGCGACACGGCGATCCTGTCGGAAGGCCTCGCGGGGGGCGAACAGGTGATCACCTCGGGGCAGCTGCGGCTCGCCAACGGCGTGCCGGTCGCGGCGCGCCAGGCCGGGACGAGCGACACGCCCACGCCGCCGCGCGCGCCGCAGAGCTGAGGATCAGGTCATGCTGTCGGAACTCTGCATCCGCCGTCCGGTGATGACCATCCTGCTGATGGTCTCCTTCCTCGCAGCCGGCATGTTCGGCTACCGGCAACTGCCGGTCGCCGCCATTCCGCGTGTCGAGTTCCCGACCATCCAGGTCAGCGCCCAGCTTCCCGGCGCCAGCCCCGAGACCATGGCCTCGTCGGTGGCGCTGGTGCTGGAGAAGCAGTTCTCGACCATTGCCGGCGTGACGTCGATGACGTCGACCTCCTCGCTCGGCAACACCTCGATCGTGCTGCAGTTCGACCTCAACCGCTCGATCGACGGCGCCGCGCTCGACGTGCAGTCGCAGATCTCCTCCGCCATGCGCCGCCTGCCGGCGGAGCTGACGACGCCGCCGAGCTTCAGGAAGGTCAATCCGGCCGACCAGCCGGTGATCTTCCTCGCCATCTCCTCCGATCTCGCCCGCCTGTCGGACATCGACCGCTTTGCCAATTCGATGATCATCCCGCGCATGGCCTCGCTGCCCGGCGTCGCCCAGGTGCTGGTCTTCGGCACGCAGAAATATGCCGTCCGAATCCGGGCCGACCTCGAACAGCTGGCGGCGCGCGGCCTGACCATGACCGACCTGCAGACGGCGCTGGCCGCGGCCAATTCCAACCGCCCCGTCGGGTCGGTCAACGAGGGCGGCCGCGCCGCGATCCTCGATGCGACGGGACCGATCACCCGCGCCGCCGATTACGGCCCGGTCGTCGTCGCCTGGCAGAACGGCGCGCCGGTGCGCGTCTCCGACGTCGCGACGCCGATCGACAGTGTCGAGAACGACCGGATCGCCGCCTGGCTCAACGGCAAGCGCGCGATCGTCCTCGCCGTCCAGCGCCAGCCCGATGCCAATACGGTGGATGTCGTCGACCGGGTGCGGGCGCTGCTGCCGCAGGTCCAGCGCGACGCGCCGGCCTCCTACGAGATCTCGGTGCTGAACGACCGCTCCAAGTCGATCCGCGAGTCGGTCGCCGATGTCGAGTTCACCCTGGCGCTCGCCGCCATGCTCGTCATTCTCGTCATCTGGTTCTTCCTGAAGAGCTGGCGGGCGACGCTCATCCCGGCGCTGGCGCTGCCGATCTCCATCGTCGGCACCTTCGCGGTGATGCATGTGCTCGGCTATTCGATCGACAACATCTCGCTGCTGGCGCTGACACTGGCCGTCGGATTCGTCGTCGACGACGCCATCGTCATGCTGGAGAACATCATGCGCCATATCGAGGAGGGCATGGACCCCTTCCAGGCGGCGCTGGTGGGCTCCCGCGAGGTCGGCTTCACCATCATCTCGATGACGATCTCGCTCGTCGCCGTGTTCATCCCGGTGCTGTTCATGGGCGGCGTCGTCGGGCGCATGTTCGCGCAGTTCGGCGTCGTCATCTCGGTGGCCATTCTCATCTCCGGCGTCGTGTCGCTGACGCTGACGCCGATGCTGTGCTCGCGCGTGCTGAAGCCGATCGACCATCACAAGCGGCCGATCTTCCCGCTGCGCTGGTTCGAGGCGGTCTTCTCCGCCATGACCCGCGGCTATGGCTGGTCGGTGCGCAAGGTGGTCAATGCGCCGGTGATCATGCTGGCGATCACCGTCGGCACCTTCGGCCTGACCTATGTCCTGTTCCGCGACATTCCCAAGGGCTTCTTCCCGATCGAGGACAATGGCCTGATCACGGCGGCGACCATCGGTCCGGACGACGCCTCCTTCGAGGCCATGGTGGCGCGCACCCAGGCGCTCGCCGCCGCCATCCGCACCGATCCCGACGTGGCGATGGTGATGGCCAATGCCGGTGGCGGCAATGCCGCCAACACGCAGAATGCGGGCCGGTTGTTCATCACGCTGCGCGACAAGCCGGAGCGGAAGGATTCGATCCAAACGGTGATCGCCCGCCTGCGCCGCATCGCTGCCGAGGTGCCGGGCATCCAGATCTTCTTCGTGCCGGTGCAGTCGATCAATGTGGGGGCGGTGCAGAGCCGTTCGCAGTACCAGTACACGCTGACCGCGGCGGATCTCGACCAGTTGCGGCAATATGCGCCGCTGGTCGAGCAGCGCATGCGCAGCCTGCCGGGCATTCTCGACGTCAATTCCGACCTGCAGATGCGGGCGCGGTCGACGACGGTGGAGATCAACCGGGACGCGGCCTCGCGGCTCGGGGTGACGGCCGACCAGGTGCGCTCGACGCTCTATTCTGCCTTCGGCTCGCGGCAGGTCTCGACGATCTATGCCTCGGAGGACACCTATCAGGTGATCCTCGAGGCGGATCCGAAGTTCAATGACACGGCGAACATGCTGCGGCGGCTGACGGTGCGCGCGTCCACCGGCGTCATCGTGCCCCTCGATGCGGTGGCGAGCCTGCGGGAACAGCCGACGGCACTCATCGTCGGCCACCTCGCCCAGCTTCCCGCGGTGACGATCTCCTTCAACCTGCCGCCGGGTGTCGCCCTGTCGCAGGCGGTGACGCTGATCGAGGGCGCAGCGCGCGAGGTCGGCCTGCCCGCAAGCATCGCCACCAGCTTCCAGGGCACCGCGCAGGTGTTCCAGCAGGCGGTGGCGAACCAGGGCTTCCTGCTCTTCGCGGCGGTGCTGGTGATCTACATCATCCTCGGCATCCTCTACGAGAGCTTCATCCACCCGCTGACCATCCTGTCGGGCCTGCCCTCGGCCGGCATCGGCGCGCTGCTGACGCTGCAGCTCACCGGCTTCGAGCTCTCGGTGATCGCCATGATCGGCCTCGTCATGCTGATCGGCATCGTCAAGAAAAACGCGATCATGATGGTCGACTTCGCCATTGAGCGACGCAACGAGGGCGTCAGCGCCAAGGAGGCGATCGTCGAGGCGGCAGTGCTGCGCTTCCGGCCGATCATGATGACGACGCTCTGTGCCATCCTCGGGGCCGTGCCGATCGCCATCGGTCATGGCGCCGGCGCCGAGTTGCGCATGCCGCTCGGCGTCGCGGTGGTCGGCGGCCTGGCGGTGTCGCAGCTCCTGACGCTCTACATCACGCCGGTCGTCTATCTGATGTTCGACGGTCTCGCGGGCTGGATCTCGCGGCGCGGCAGCGCTGCCGATCCCGCCGCCAAGCCGGCCCCTGCGGGCGTCGCTCAGGGCCAGCCGGCGGAGTGAGGCCTGGATCAGGGCATGGCAGGGTCGCGGTGCCGTGATCGGCGGCGCCGCGCCCGCGCATTGACAGCGCTCCCGCCGCGGTCCTACGCCTTGCGGCCATGTCGCGCATCGCCGTCATCGCCGACGACCACGGAATGTACCGGATGGGTCTCGCCTTCACGCTGAAGGACCGGCTCGGATTCGACGATGTCGAGGAGGCCGGCTCCCTCGACGAGGCGCTGGCCAGGCTCGGCGAGACCGAAGGCATTGCTCTCGCCCTGTTCGACCTGTCGATGCCGGGCATGCAGAGCGCCGCCTCGCTTGCCGCCGTGCGCGAATGCTATCCGGCGCTGCCGATCGCCGTCGTCAGCGGCTCGGACAGCCGGGCCGACGTGCTGGCGGCGCTGGCCGCCGGCGTCAACGGCTTCGTTCCCAAGGGCCTCAAGGACGACGAACTGGTGGCGGCGCTGCAATCCATCCTGGACGGCGCGATCTATGTGCCGGCGAGCCTTGCCTATGGGGCCGGCAGCGCCGGCGAGAGCGCGCCCGCCGCCGGCATCGACCTCTCACGGCTGACACCGCGCCAGCGCGACGTGCTGGGCCTGCTGGTCGAGGGCCGCTCGAACAAGGAGATCGCCCGGGCGCTCGATCTCGGCCATGGCACGGTGAAAATCCATCTCGCCGCGGTGTTCCGCCATCTCGGCGTGTCGAACCGGGCTGCTGCGGCCGCCGTCGCCGCGCCGCTTCTGGCGCGCGGCTGAGCCCTCCGTTCAGGTCACCAGCCGGGCGAGAGCGGCGCGCAGGACCGGCAGGGCGACCGGCTTGGTCAGCCAGGGCGTGCCGCTCGCCTGGAGCCGCGCCAGGGTCTGCGGATCGGTGGCGCCGGTGACGATGAGCGCCGGGCAGGCGAAGCCATGCTGGTGGCGCCAGTCGGCGATGAGGTCGAGCCCGTCGACGCCGCGGTCGAGCTGCAGGTCGATCACCGCGAGATCGACCGGCAGGCTGCCGGCGAGCGCTGCCGTCGCCTCGGAACTGGTGCAGGCGGCGATGACGGTGGCGCCGTCGTCGCGCAGGGTCTGGGCGAGGGCGTCGACGATCATCGGTTCGTCGTCGAGGATCAGGATATGGCGGCCGGCCAGCGACAGATCGGGTTGCACGGCGGGTGCCTTGACCAGTGGCTGGACCCGCGGTGCCAGCGGCAGCTCGACCCTGAACACGGTGCCGTGGTCCCGCCGGCTCGCCAGACTGATGCGGTGGCCGAGCAGGTTGCACAGGCGCCTGACGATGGACAGGCCGAGCCCGAGGCCGTCGTTCTGGCCATGGGCGGCGACCTTGGTGCGTTCGAACTCCTCGAAGACGCGCTCGCGGTCCTCCTCGGCGACGCCCGGCCCGGTATCGTGGATCTCCAGCACGGCGTGGTCGCCGACAGGGCGCACGCCCACCAGCACCTTGCCCGCGGCGGTGAATTTCAGGGCGTTGCCGACGAGGTTGCGCAGGACCGTCTCGATCAGAACGGGATCGGAGACGACGGGAAGCGTCGAGGAGACGAGGCGGAATTCGAGGCCGCGGGCGGCGGCCTGGGCGCGGAACCCGGCAGCGACCCGTTCCAGAAGGTCGCCGATGACGAAGATGCGCGGTTCGGCGACGACTATGCCGGCGTCGAGCCGCGAGACGTCGAGCAGGGCGTTGAACATGTCCTGGAGCGAGCCGAGCGTCGTCTCCATGTTGGCGACGAGGCGGCGCGGCTCGTCGCCCTGCACCCGGCGCGACAGGGCGCTGGCGAAGAGCGAGAGGGCGTGCAGCGGCTGGCGCAGGTCGTGGCTGGCGGCGGCGAGGAAGCGCGACTTGGCGGCGGTGGCCGCCACCGCCGCGTCACGGGCAGCGGAGAGGGCGTGGTTGGCCATTTCCAGCTCCTCGGTGCGGACGGCGACCCGGTGTTCGAGCGTGTTGGCCAGGTGTTTCAACGCCTCCTCGTTGTCGGCGAGGCGATCGATCATGCCCTGCAGCGAGGCGGCGAGGGAGACGACCTCCTTCGACGAGGATTTCGGAACCTCGATCTCGACGCCGTCCAGCGCCTCGGCGAGGCCGACGCGGTCGGCGCGGGCGGCGATGGCCTGCAGCGGGCTGGCGATGCGGCCGGCCACCCACCAGCCGGCGGCGAGCACCATCAGGCCGACAATGCCGCCGGCGGCGATGATCTGGCGGCGCAGTTCCTGCACCGGGGCGAAGGCGACGGCGGCGCTGGAGGTGACGACGATCTGCCATCCCAGACCTTCGATGCCGCGGCCGCCGGAGGCGCGGCTGGTGCCGATCACCATGGCGCGGCCGTCGGGCAGGGTGTCGATGGCGAAGCCGTCCGAGCGCTGGGCGATCCGGCGGGCGAGGGCGGCGCCGAGATGGTTCTGGTCGCCGATGACGGTGCGTCCCTCGCCATCGAGCACGATGACCTCGAGGTCCGATTGCCGGCCCTGGGAACGGTCGATGAGCGAGCGGCGCAGGTGGCCGAGCCAGTCCCAGCTCACCAGCATGCCGAGGACCCCGACCGGACGGCCGGAGGCATCGCGGACATTGACGCCGATCTCGACCACCCTTTCGCCCGGCGTGGTCTGGATCGTCGGGCGTTCGGGCTCGCCCGGGGCGAGGGCCGGCCGGGCGCGCGCTGCGGCAAACCAGCGCCGGCCGGTGACGTCGCTCGCCTCCTGGGCACCACCGGAGCCAACGGTGACGCGGCCCTCGAGGTCGGCGAGGCCGATCCAGACGATCTCCTCGACATTGGCCTTCACCCGGTCGAGGATGACGCGCTTGCCCTGATAGGGGCTCGCCGGATTGGCGAAGGCCGGCAGGGTGGAGAGGGTCCGGGTCGAGCGCCAGCGCTCGTAGACATCGCTCTCCAGCGCCTCGCGCATGAAGGCGGCGAGATCGCCGAGGGAGCGCCCGATGGAGCGCTGCGCCTCGCCGGTGGCGGTCCAGACGACCACGGCGGTGACCGACAGGATGAGGGCCGCGGTCAGGACCGCCAGCGTGCCGGTGAGGATGCCGCGCAGGCCCGGCCGGGTCAGGGACGTCGCATCGATTGCCATGGCCGCACTGTCGGCCCTTCGCCGAAGGGCGGCAAGGGGCACGGCCCGCCCTTTGCGGCAGGGCTGGTCGGTCGGCGGGCGCCTGTCCGGGCCCTCAGAACCGGACGGTGGTGAAGAAGCGCACGCCGCGGCCCGGCATCAGAACCTCGTCCTTCTTGAAGGAGACATGGTTGCGGATGTCGGCATTGAGCAGGTTGGTGCCGACGAGGCCGAAGGTCAGGCTCTCGGCGCCCGATCCCGGCTTCAGCGCCATGCGGTAGCTGAGCTCGGCATTGAGCAGGTTGTAGCCGGGCGTCGGCGTCTCCTCCGCCGCGTTCTGGTTCTGGGCGAAGGCGTGCAGCAGGGTGACGCGGGCGAACCAGTTGGCGTCGCGCCAGAACAGGCCGCCGCCGAGGCGATGGGGCGGGATGCGCGGCACATTGGCGCCACCGGCGAAGGTGGCGCGGACGAAGTCGTAGCGGCCCTCGATGCCGAAGGTGCCGCCGGCGATCTCGCCGAGGTCCACCTGGCCGCGCAGCTCGGTTCCGTAGAAGGTGGCGTCCTGCTGGGAGAAGGTGAGCTGGCGCAGCTCGGTGCCGCCGCCCGAGCCGCAGGTGGCGAAATCGTCGTCGCAGGTGAGCCCGGTCAGGCGCTTGTAGATGAAGCCGGAATAGCGCGTGTAGAAGGCAGTGGCATCGAGGCGCCAGGCGCCCTGGGCCCTTCTGAGGCCGAGTTCGATGGTCTGGGCGCGCTCCTTGGAGAGGTTGGGATCGCCGATCTCGAAAGTGCCCGAGGCCTCGTGCGGGCCCTTGGAATAGAGCTCCTGGGCGCGCGGCGCGCGTTCCACATATTGACCGGTGAGGCTTGCCACCCAGCCGCCGGGCAGGGTCTGCAGCAGGCCGAGGCTGGCGCTCATCGGCGCGAAGTTGCGCACGGCGGCAAATTCCGCCGGGGCGCCGCCGGCGGGGTCGAGGCCGGCGGGGAAGAGCGAGGCGGTGCCGCCGACGCGGGCCTGTTCGATGCGGGCGGCGGCCTGCAGGCGTGTCGTCTGCGTTAGCGCCAGTTCGTTGAACAGGAAGGCGGCGGTGGTGCGGGTATGGGTGGGCGCCAGCAGCCCGCCGGCCTCGCCGGAGGTGCCGAGGTTCTGGGCGCCGAACTGCAGGCCGAAAGTGGTGTTGAGGGTGCCGAAGCCGGTCTCGAACGGACGGAACGCGGTCTCGACGCGCCCTTCCAGCTCCTCGTTGCGGAAGGTGGAGGCGGTGGCGAAGGCGCCCATGTCGAGCGCCTGCTCGTTGTGGCGGTAGAGCGAGCCGCCGAGCCAGAAGCGGACATTGTCGACGACCGCGCCGTCGAAGCGGATCTCGCCCCTGGAGGTGAGGCGCGTCTGCACCATGTCGATGCGGACGCGGTCGGCGGCCGAGCCGGCGCCGGGAATGCCGTAGAGCGAGCGGAACTGCGAGATGGCGGCGCCGATATAGCCCTGGTCGAAGAAATAGGAGGCGCCGAAGGAGCCGCCGAAGGTGCGGGCGAAGGAATTGTCCTGGCGGCCCTGGGGCGTCGCGTAGTCGCCGGCATTGCGGCCGAAGACGTCGGCGGAGAAGGCCCATTGGCCGGAGGAGCCGCGCAGCCGGGCGGCGCCGTCGATGCCGCGGTCGACCGAGGACAGGCCGCCGGTCATCATGCCGCTGACGCCGGGCGGGCCGAGGCGGGTGGGGATGCGCTCGTTGGTGACATTGACCACGCCGCCGATGGCCTGCGACCCGAAGCGCAGCGCCGCCGGGCCGCGGATGACCTCGATGCGCTCGGCGGCGAGCGGGTCGATCGGCACGGCATGGTCCTCGGAGAGGTCGGAGACGTCCTGGGCGCCGATGCCGTTCTCCTGGACGCGGATGCGGGCATTGTCGAGGCCGCGGATGATCGGCCGGCTGGCGCCGCCCGGCGCGAAGCTGGAGCCCGTGACGCCGGGCACATTGTTCAGCTGGTCGCCGAGCGTGCCGCCGCCGTTGCGGCGGATCTCGCTCTCGGGGATGACGGTGACCGGCACGAAGGCGCGGTCGATGATGCGTAACTGGCCGTCGGTGAGGCCGAGGTCGCGGCTGGCGCCGTCGGGATTGCGCGGCGCCTCGATGAGGATCTCCGGCAGGGCCGTCTGGGCGGAAGCGGGGGAGGCGGCGAGGGCGAGGACGACGAGGCTTGCCGGGGAGAGGGCGAGGCGGGCAGGGCGCATGGGATCTCCGGCATGCAAGCAATGTTACAACGTTACTTATTCTGCCGTGAACTGTGGCCTGTCAACCCGTGACGCGGGGGCAAGCGGCGGGAGGGATCGGCGCTGTTGCTTTTCAGTGCTGAAACGGTGCGGGCGGCGCGGGCCCTCCGGCTGAAACGGCGGATCGCCACAAGGCGCCGACACGGCGGCGAGGCTGCCGCCCGAAACCCGGAGATACGACCATGACCGCCCTGATGCTGCGCCACGCCAACCGCCGCCGGATGCTGGCCGGCCTCGCCGCCGGGGCAACCCTGGCCGGGGCTGCGGCCGCAGGCGCCCTGGCGCAGACGGCGCCCGAGGCCGGCATCACCCTGTTCAATGTGGTCGGCCCGCGCGACACGGTGGTGGTCGGGCTCACCGCGGCGGAGATGGCGGGGCTCGGCGCCGGCCAACCGGTCGAGGCACTCGCCCGCAAGATCGCCGCTGAGGGCCAGATGACGGTCTGGCACTATGGCGTCCGGCGCGGCGACGGCGGCGCGCTGGTGATGGCGCCGACCGTCAAGGTGGCGCTGATGGCCGCCGGCATCGTGCGGATCGAGCCCTATCGCCCGGCCCATCCGGTGGTCGCGCCGCGGGCGTGAGGCGCGCGCCACGGCCCTATCCACGGAACGGCAAAGCAGACAAGGAAAAGGCGAGGCCAGTGAACTGGGCTTCTTCGTGGGCGGCGGGATTAGCCAAGACGCTAGTGGCCTGCGGCGGGGTTTTTCGAGATCGCCTGCGGGTTCTCAAGAATTTCAAGCAGTGGCGTACCTACCGCCTGGGGGGCCAGACTATCCAGAAGTACTTCTGGTATTGGCAAATGCTGAAAGATGTTCAGCACGTCGGCGCTGGGAGATGGCGAATGGCCATGAGCAAATTTCGGCGCAATAAGACGAACTGGCCGCATCCATTTCCCGTCACGTGAGGGAAGCCAAAGGGGTGCTAGCCAGGCTCGGTTTTGAAAGTTCACCCACTCGATCATTCTGACGGACGTGCCCGACATAGCGGGCACCATCCCCTGGATTTCGATTTCCTCAAAATCGTCCACGGCGTCCTCCCAATGTCGTGATTGCGGAAAGACAATGCTACACCTTCTGCGGGTGTCTTGTAGAGTATGTAAATACCTTAAGGGCCGTCGCCCGCCCGTCTACCGGTCCGCCACCTGGAACCCCTGCCAGTAGGGGTCGCGGTGGTCGACGAAGATCGTGTTGATGCCGGTGACGCGGGCCCAGCCCTCGATGGAGGGGATGATGGCGTCAAGGCCGCCGACCGTCGTGCGCCCCTCGACGCGGCCGGTGAAGGTCGAGCCGATGATCGACTCGTGGACGAAGGCATCGCCCTCGCTCAGCCGGCCGGTGGCGGCGAGCTGGGCCATGCGGGCCGAGGTGCCGGTGCCGCAGGGCGAACGGTCGATGGCCTTGTCGCCGTAGAACACGGCATTGCGGGCGGTGCCGCCATGGCGCGGCGCGCCGGTCCACAGGACATGGGTCAGGCGGTCCAGCGCCGGGTTCTCCGGATGGACGATGGCGTGGCGGGCGTTGAAGGCCTTGCGGAGCTGGGCCGAGAAGCGGATCACCTCGGAGGGCTGCAGGTCGTCGAGGTCGCCATAGCCGGGCTGCGGCTCGACGATGGCGTAGAAATTGCCGCCATAGGCGACGTCGACGGTGAGCGTCCCCAGGCCCTCGACGTCGACCTCGTAGCCGCGCCCGAGCAGGAACGAGGGCACGTTGGTGAGGCGGACGCTCTCGACATGGGGGCCGTTCTGGACGTAGCGCGCCTCGACGCGGCCGGCCGGCGTGTCGAGCATCAGGACGCCCGGCACCTTCGGCGTCACCAGGCCGTGCTCGATGATCGTCGTCACCGTGCCGATCGTGCCGTGGCCGCACATGGGCAGGCAGCCCGAGGTTTCGATGAAGAGGATGCCGACGTCGCAATCGGCGCGTGTCGGCGGATAGAGGATGGAGCCCGACATCATGTCGTGGCCGCGCGGTTCGAACATCAGGCTGGTGCGGATCCAGTCGTGGCGGGCGAGGAAATCCTGGCGCCGGTCGAACATGGTGGCGCCGGCGAGCGGGGGGATCGCGCCGCCGGTGACGACGCGGACAGGATTGCCGCAGGTGTGGCCGTCGATGCAGGTGAAGGTGAAGCGGGACATGGCGCGGTTCCGGAAGGCGTGAACCCTGCCGGTATGCGGCGCGGCGCGCGACGGCGCAATGGCCGTCAGGACAGGGCGGTTGGCCGCTGTGCGTCAAGGGCGGTGGCTGTGTCCGCCAGCGGTGCGATGGGGGGCGCGAGGGTCGCGGCGTCGACCGCCATGACGACCCTACAGGCGCCGCGGTCCTTGGCGACATAGAGGGCGGCATCGGCGGCCGCGAGGAGGCTGCGGGCATCGATGCCATGGTCGGGTGCCAGGGCGATGCCGACGCTGACGCCGATGGTGCAGGCCCGTCCGCCGACCTCATAGGTGCGGGTGATGGTCTCGGCCAGGTGGCGGCCGAAGGCCAGGGCACCGTCGCGGTCGAGGCCGTCGGCGAGGACGACGAATTCGTCGCCGCCGAGCCGCGCGGCGACGTCGCCCGACCGCACGGCCGTGGTCAGTGTGCCCGCGATGAGCTGCAGCAGCCCATCCCCGGTCGCATGACCGAACCGGTCGTTGACCCGTTTGAAGCCGTCAAGATCGAGAAAGAAGAGCGCCAGGCCGGCCGGCTGGCCGTCGGCGAGGCGATCGCCGAGCAGTCTGACGAGATGGGCCCGGTTGGACAGGCCGGTGAGATCGTCATGGGAGGCGCGGTGGCGGTTTTCCTGTTCGGCCACCATGGCGGAGACGACCATGGCGTTCATCTGGAAAGCCGCGGCACTCATGCTGAACAGGAACAGCGGCACCAGCAGCGTGACGCCGATGAGCGCCGGCTCGCCGACCAGAAACGTCGCGATCGGGATCGGCGACATGGACAGGACCATCATGGCCGAGGCCAGCCTTGGCGCCGCGAAATTGCGGAAACAGATGCCACCGACCATGGCGGCGGCCGGAATGCAGGCGGCCATGGCGATGACCCAGTCGCCGGAGAGGATGGCGAGGCAACAACCGAGGCCGAGATTGGCGCTCCAGGCCAGTGCCATCAGGATATGCAGGTCGGTATGGGTCCTGGCGCCCCGCCGCGCGGCCCGGCGGCCATGGACCAGTGCCGTCAGCCGCAGGACGCTGATGACGGCCTCCGCCACAAGCCAGGCGATGAACACCAGGCTCGGCTTGAAGATGACGACGCTGACCGGGCCGACCATGGTCGCGACGAGGCCGCCGAAGAAGACTGGCAGGTTGCCGAAGAGTTCGGCGATCAGACGCTGGCGGATGGGGGCGGGGGTGCCTGCAGGCGGCTCGGCGAGCCAGCGGGTCAAGCGCCAGCTCGGTGCGGAATAGATGGCCTTGCCGGTCTGCATTCGCGCTGCTCCGCCTGGTTCACGGCGACTGATGGCGCAGGGGCCTCAACGTTAGGTAAATAACGTAACGTCAGACGTGAGGCGGTCTGGCCTGCCGCTGCCGCCCGTGGTGGTGGCCCGTGACCGGGGTCACCTATCCGGCGGCGGCGAACCGGTGATCGCGCGGGTCGGATTCGGCCTGGCGCATGGCCTCCCAGAGCGCCCGGGTGTCGCCGTCGACGTCGCTGGCGAGGGCGACCTGGGCCTTGCCGCGGGCCTTGGCGACATAGAGGGCGGTGTCGGCGCGGGTCATCAGTATGTCCCAGTCGCGGCCGTCACGGGGCGCGATGGCGATGCCGATGCTGACGCCGATGCGCAGGGTCTGGCCGTCGGACAGGAGATAGGGGGCCGAGATCGCGGCGAGAGCCGCCCGCCCGAGTGCGAGCGCCTCGGCTTCGGCGCCGACCGAGGTGAGGATGACGAATTCGTCGCCGCCGAGCCGCCCGGCCGTATCGCCCGAGGCCAGGAGGACACGCATGCGCTCGGCCACCATGGCCAGGATGCGGTCGCCGACGAGATGGCCGTGGGTGTCGTTGATGGCCTTGAAACCGTCGAGGTCGAGATAGAGGAGCGCGAAGGGCGCGTCCTCGAATTCCCGCGCGGCGAGGCGCGTCTCGAAGGCGCGGGTCAGCCCGTTGCGGTTGGCAAGGCCCGTCAGGCCGTCGAGCCGGGTGCGCTGGAGGTTCTCCCGCTCGGCCATCATGGTGGCGACGAGCATGCGGTGCAGCTGGAAGGCGGCCATGCTCATGGCCAGCAGAAGGGCCGGCGCCTGGACCGCCGAGATCAGCAGGATCGTGTTGCCTGACAACAGCGCGCCGACCGTGGCGGGCAGCAGGGCTCCGGCGATGACCGCGGTGGCGAGGCGAGGCGCGCCGACATAGCGGAAGCACATGCCGCCGGTCATGCCGGCGGCGGAGATGCAGACGACGATGGCGGTTGGCCAGTCACCGGTGAGCAGGACGAGGCAGGCGCCGAGGCCGGTGGTGAAGCCCCAGGCCACGGCGAGGATGATGGTCAGGTCGGTGAAGGTCCTGCCGCCGCGCCGCACCGCGCGCAGGGCGTGGATCATGATGGCGAGCCGGCTGAGGGAAACGGCGATCTCCAGGCAGCACCAGGCGATGAGCAGCGGCGAGGGGTGCCAGACCGCGACGAGGACGGCGATGGCCACGGTGTTGACGATGCCGCCGAGGAAGATGGGCAGGGTGCCGAAGAGCTGGGCGATCAGTGCGGTCCGGACGTCATCCGGCACGCGCTGACTGGTTGTCGCCAGCCAGCGCGTCAGTCTCCATCGCGGAGCACTGAAACCGTGCGTCTCGTTAACCATGCCTGCCTCGGATAGAGGCCTAGGAAGGCATGGTGCAACCCAAGAATGCGTTAACGGAATAACGCACGTGAATGCCGTGATTTGACGCGGCCGTGGGTCAGGCGGCAGCCTTCAGGCCGACATCCGGCAGCTTCGGCTGGTTGGCGAGGGCCTTGGCCATCATCGCCTCGACCTCCGCCTTCTCGTGCGGCAGCAGGGCGAGGCGCGGCGGGCGGGTCAGCGCCGTGCCGCGGCCCATGATGTTCTCGCAGAGCTTGATGCACTGGACGAGATCGGGGCGGGCGTCGAGGTGGAGGAGCGGCATGAACCACTCATAGAGCGGCATGGCCTCGGCATAGCGGCCGGCCCGGGCGAGGCGGAACAGGGTCTCGCCCTCGCGCGGGAAGGCGTTGGACATGCCGGAGACCCAGCCGACGGCGCCCATGGCGACGCTCTCGACGATGACGTCGTCGAGGCCGGCGAAAAGCACGAAGCGGTCACCGACCATGTTGCGGGTGTCGATGAAGCGGCGGGTATCGCCCGACG
>JAIEPJ010000064.1 GCA_019749835.1 Phreatobacter sp.
CAAGGCGCAGCTCACCGCCCGCCTCAATCCCGTCGCCGGCGTCCTCGCCCGCATCTTCGAGCGCGCCCGCCGCACGCCGCGCCGCGTCGTCTTCGCCGAGGGCGAGGAGGAACAGGTGATCCGTGCCGCCCAGAGCTTCGTCAACCAGGGCCTCGGCACGGCGATCCTCGTCGGCCGCGAGGACCGGGTGCGCGCGACGGCGCAGGCAGCCGGCATCGACCTGAAGGAAGGCATCGAGATCGCCAATGCGCGGCTCTCCACCCGCAATGCCGACTATGCCAGCCAGCTCTACGAGAGGCTGCAGCGCCACGGCTACCTGTACCGCGACTGCCAGCGCATGGTGAACCAGGACCGCAACATCTTCGGCGCCGCCATGGTGGAAGCCGGCGATGCCGACGGCATGGTGACCGGCGTCACCCGCAACTATTCCTCCGCCCTCGAGGAGGTCCGCCGCGTTATCGACGTGAAACCGGGCCACCGCCTCATCGGCGTCTCCATCGTGCTGTCGCGCGGGCGCACGGTGCTCGTCGCCGACACCGCCATCACCGAGATGCCCTCGGCTGCCGATCTCGCCGAGATCGCCATCGAGGCCGCCCATGCGGCGCGCCGGCTGGGCACCGAGCCGAGGGTCGCGCTGCTCGCCTTCTCCACATTCGGCCAGCCGAGGGGCGAGCGCTCGGAGAAGGTCATCGAGGCCGTGAAGATCCTCGACGGCCGCCGCGTCGATTTCGAGTACGACGGCGAGATGTCGGCGGACGTCGCCCTCAATCCGGAACTGATGCAGGCCTATCCGTTCTGCCGCCTGACCGGTCCGGCCAACGTGCTGGTCATGCCGGCGTTCCACTCGGCATCGATCTCGACCAAGATGATGCAGGAACTCGGCGGCGCCACCGTCATCGGTCCGCTGCTGGTCGGCCTCGACAAGCCGGTCCAGATCGTGCCGCTCGGCGCGCGCGACTCCGACCTCGTCAACATGGCGGCGCTGGCGGCCTACAATATCGGCGGCTGAGGACCGGGTTCAGCCGACGGCGGCGATCATCGCCGTCGTCTCGGCGTCGGGGACGAGGCATGGCGCGCGGTTGTCCGGCAGCGGCTCGGCCTCGATGGAGGCCGCGACCGCCGTCGCCGAGTCGGGCCCGACCGGGCGGGAATAGACGAAGCCCTGCACGGAATCGCAGCCGAGTTCGCGCAGCACGTCGAGTTCGGCCCGCTTCTCGGCGCCCTCCGCCACGGTGGCGAGCCCGAGACCACGGGACAGGGCGATGATGCCGGCGAGCAGCTTGCGCTTGGCCGGATCACCGGCGATGCCGTCCACGAAGGACCGGTCGACCTTCAGCCGGTGGAAGGGCAGCCGCGTCAGATAGCCGAGTGACGAGTAGCCCGAACCGAAGTCGTCGAGGGCGAGCTTGATCCCGAGACGCGACAGCGAGCAGAGCGTGCGGCTGACGCGCTCCTCGCTCTGGTCGACGAAGAGGCTCTCCGTCAGTTCGAGGCAGAGCAGCTCCGGTGGCAGGCCGGTCTCGGCCAGCACGGCGGCGACGGCCGTCTCGAAATCCATGGCCCAGAACTGGGCCGGCGAGACATTGACCGACATCGTGCGCGGCGGCAGGCCCTGGTCGAGCCAGGCCTTCGCCTGGCGGCAGGCCTCGCGGAGGATCCACAGGCCGAGGTCGACGATGATGCCGGAGTTCTCCGCGACGGGGATGAACACCGCCGGAGAGATCGGCCCGCGCTCGCGGTGGGTCCACCGCAGCAGCGCTTCGAAGCCAATGACCCTGCCCGAGCTGATGCACACCTGCGGCTGGTAGACGGCGTGCAGTTCCTGTTCCGCGATTGCGTGGCGCAGGTCGCGGGCCAGCAGCAGACGCTGCTCCACTGCCGCGGCAAAGGCCGACTCGAACAGCATCGAGCGGCCGCGGCCCGCTTCCTTGCCCGTGTAGAGGGCGAGGTCGGCATGCCGCATGGCCTGGTCCGTCGAGGTCGCGTGCTCGGGCAGCATCGCCACGCCGACCGTGGCGCCGACGAAAGCCTCGCCGCTCGACAGGTCGATCGGCCCGGACAGCGCTTGGATCAGGTCGTCGGCGGTGAGCAGGACATCCTCGTGCTGGTGGTCTCGCTCGATCAGCACTGCGAACTCGTCGCCCCCCAGTCGCGCGATCAAGGCCGTGTCGCCGCACTCCCGGCGCAGGATGGCCGCGACACGACAGAGGAGTTCGTCGCCGGCAGCATGGCCGAAGGCGTCGTTGACCTCCTTGAACCGGTCGAGATCGACCAGGTAGAGCGTCGCGAAGCGACCTTCGAGCAGGGCCTTGCCGATGACCTTGGTCAGCGCCTGCTTGAACCTGGCGCGATTGGCGAGGCCGGTCAGCGAATCCGCATAGGCGAGTTCCTCGAGCTGCCGCTGCGCCTGCTTGCGTTCTGTAACATCCTGAACGGTACCGACGAAGCCGACCACCTTGCCGCCAACCTCCTCGCCCTTGCAGGTGACGGCGAAGTCGCGGATGCGGCCATCGGCACAGCACAGGCGCACGTCGCAGCTGTGCGTACCACCCTCCTTCAGCACCGTGCGCTGAACGTCCAGCAGCGTCTGCCGGTCTTCCGGCATGAAAAGCGCCAGGACCGCCTCGTGGGAGCTGTCGAAGGTCGCGGGGTCGAAGCCCGTGACCGAGAAGAGCTCGTCGCTCCAGGTCAAGCCGGCATCGCCCAGGAGATAGGACCAGGACCCCATGCGGCCGAGACGGTGGGCCTCGGCGAGTGCTGCCGACCGCTTCAGCAACAGGCGTTCGGTCTCGCGCAACTCGGTGATGTCGGCGGTCGTGCCGCGGTAGCCGAGGAAAGTGCCGTCTGCATCGAACATCGGCTTGCCACTGGTGCGGGCCCGACGGGGTCCCACTCGGGTGTTGACCGTATAGTCGAGATTGCGGAACGGCCTGTGGGCCTCCATCTCCCTCCGCACCGCCTCCAGTTCCAGGCGGGAGGAATCCGGGACGTCGAGGTCCCAGCGCCGCTTTCCGATGACGAGTCTGACGTCGATCGATCGTGTCACGCTGCCCGCCTCGAAACGCTCGAAGCGGTGCTCGGCATCGGTCTGCCAACACCAGTCTGTCGCGGTGTCGAGGAAATCCGCCAGCCTCTGTTCCGAGGCGGCGACCTGCTCCAACGCCTGGGTCTCGCTGGTCTCATCGGTGACGATGCCGATGATGCGCACGATGGCACCGGACCCGTCGCGCTCAGCCTCGCCGTGGATGCGAAGCGAGAAGTCGCGCCCGTCGGGGTGGCGGCAGGTGACATCCACCACATAGGGCGTGCCGTCCGAAAGGCAGCGTTGCAACGCCGCGGCGACACGCGCGGCACCGTCCCCATGATAACGCTCGCGAACCGTCGCGATGGTGACGAACCCGGCGGGCACGTCCATGAGGGCAGCGAGTTCCTCCGACATCCAGAAGGTGGTCGGATCGCGCGCCTCGATCACCCAGTAACCCATCCGGGCAATGGCCATGGCACGGCTCGCCAGCAACGCGGGCTGCAGCAGGGGCCCGTCCGGGGTGTCCGCAGCGGTCGGTCGCAGAGGATGGGGGGAGGCGCTCGACAGTGTCACGGTCCCGAACAAGGCTGGAAGCACAATTACTCCACATGACGTTACGCAAAAGCGCTGAAGAAAAGGTAATTGCATGCCAGTAAAGCCGTTGGCTGGAGCCGCTATTGCTGCAGTCGATAGGCCCGCCCATGGCCTCGGCCATGCCGTCTGCGTCGGCGACGGGACGCGGCGCCTTCACCGCCTCTCGAGAGCGATCAGGCGCAAAAAACCGGAGAATGCGGCGGCTGAAGCCGCTGTCAGCCCATCAGTGCGGCGACGGCCGGCAGGGACCGTTCCAGCCGCGCCGGGCGGCGTTGCCATTCGCCCAGGGGCGAACGCTCGATCGACTCGGCGACGAGCGGAGCCATTTCCGGGGCCACGGGGCGCGAATAGACATAGCCCTGAACCACGTCGCAGCCGAGCTCCCTCAGCACATCGACCTCCGCCGGCCGCTCGGCCCCTTCCGCGACCACGGACATGCCGAGGCCGCGCGACAGGGCGATGATGCCGCCGAGCAGCTTGCGCTTGTCCGGCCGGGTCGAGACACCGTCCACGAAGGACCTGTCGACCTTCAGACGGTCGAAGGGCAGGCGCGTGAGGTAGCCGAGCGAAGAATAGCCTGAGCCGAAATCGTCGAGCGCGAGGCGCACCCCGAGGGCGGCGAGCGCGCCCAGCGTCCGGCTGATCTGGTGCTCGCTCTGGTCGACGAACAGGCTTTCCGTCAGTTCCAGGCAGAGAAGGTTCGGCGGCAGGCCCGTCTCGGCGAGCACAGCGGAGACGGCAGTCTCGAAATCCATGTTCCAGAACTGCGCCGGCGAGACGTTGACCGCGATGGTGCGGGACGGCAGACCCTGGTCGAGCCAGGCGCGCCCCTGGCGGCAGGCCTCCCGCAGGATCCACAGACCGAGGTCGACGATGATGCCCGAGCTCTCGGCCACCGGGATGAACTCGGCCGGCGAGATGGCGCCACGCTCCCGATGGGTCCAGCGCAACAGCGCCTCGAAGCCGACGACGCGGCCGGTCGCGAGTTCCACCTGTGGCTGGTAGTGGGCGTGAAGTTCGTTCTGCTCGATCGCATGGCGGAGGTTGCGTGCCAGGATCATCCGCTGCTCGACCGCTTCCGCATATTCGGTCTCGAAGACCATGCAGCGGCCCCGGCCGGTTTCCTTGGCCATGCACAGGGCGAGGTCGGCGTGCCGCATCGCCAGTTCCGTCGTCGCCGCATCCTCGGGCAGCTTGGCGATGCCGATGGTGGCGCCGATGAAGGCTTCGCCATTGGCGAGATCGATCGGGCCGGAGATCAGGGCGATGAGCGCGTCGGCCAGTTCCCTCATGTCGTCCTGCATCGTCGGGCGATCGATGAGCACGGCGAATTCGTCGGCCCCGAGCCTGGCGATGAAGGCATCCGCGCCGAGCTGCTGACGCAACAGGCCGGCGACCCGGCAGAGCAACTCGTCGCCGGCGGCATGGCCGAGGGAATCATTGACCTCCTTGAAGCGGTCGAGGTCGATGAGCAGCAGCGCACCGAAGCGCTCCTCGAGCAGGGCGCCTCCCACCATGCTGGTCAGCGTCCGCTTGAACTGCGTGCGATTGGCAAGACCGGTGAGCGGATCGGTGAAGGCCAGTTCTTCCAGCTGGCGGTGGGCGAGCTTGCGTTCGCTGATGTCCTGCACCAGCCCGATGACGCCGACGACCCTGCCGGCGACGACTTCCGCCTTGCAGTTGACGGCGAAATCGCCGACGCGGCCATCGGCACAGCGGAACCGAAGGTCGGCGCTGGTGGAGCCGCCGGACTTCAGCACCTGCCTCTGCATGTCCTCGAGGCGCGCCGCATCCTCGCTGGCGAAATGCGAGAGGACGCTGGCGTGGGACATGTCGAACGTGGCAGCGTCATATCCCGTCAGCGCAAAGAGCTCGTCGCTCCAGGTGACCTGCGCGTCTCCCAACCGATAGTGCCAGGATCCCATCCGGCCGAGCCGCTGCGCTTCGGCCAGGGCCGTCGTCCGGCGGGCGAGAAGCTCCTCGGTCGCCTTTCTTTTGGTGACGTCGCTGGCTGTGCCGCGATACCCCTGGAACGTGCCGTTTTCATCGAAGACGGGCTTGCCGCTGGTGCGGATCGTCGCCTTGTCACCGCTGGGGCCGATCAGCGTATAGGTGAAGGCCCGAAACGGGCGATGAGCCTCCATATCGGCACGGTGGCGCGCCATGGCGTCGCGATCCTCGGGAATACAGGGCAGATCCCAGCGGGCGACATGGCCCGCGGCGATGGCCAGGATCGCCGTGTTCTTTTCGGCCGGGAGCGCATTGGGCAGAAGGCGATGCTCGGCATCGGTCTGCCAGCACCAATCGGAGGCCGTGCTGATGAAGTCAGCGAGGCGCTGCTCGCTCTGTGCAAAGGAGCGCAGGACGGCCTTCTCCTCGGACACGTCCCGGACAATTCCCGAAACCGCGATGACCCGGCCCTCGGTATCGCGGTCGGCCTCACCGTGGACGGACAGATCGATGACGCGCCCGTCGGGATGACGGTACTGGCCCTCGACACGATAAGCCAGGCCTTCGCTCCAGCACAGGAGGTGACCGCGATTCAGCGCGTCGGACGCCGTGCCGAGATAGCGGGCGCGCACGTCGGCGACGGCAATGATGCCATCTGCGGTGGCGACCCCATAGAGGGCCGCGAGTTCGGGCGAAATCCACAGCGTCTTGCTGTCCGGCCCTGCCGATTGCCAATAGCCCATGCCGGCGATCGCCATGGCGCGCTTCAGCAGGCCGGCCTCGCGTGCTGAGGATACGGGAAGCGGCACATGGCCGCCTTTCCGCATCGCCTTTCTGATTCCCGGCATCTGGAGCGGACCCTGCGTCTTGTTGCGCGGATTGTCTCTTCAGTGCGTTATCAGTTCGTTACGATCTACCACTATGGCGCGATCTGACCGTTACATGACGGTTAATTTCCAACGGAACGACCCTCATGCAAGCAACTCCCGCGATACCCGTATTCGACATCGGCCAGGTTCTGCTGCGCTGGGAGCCACGGGCGGCGCTCGCCCCGCATTTCCAGCACGGGGCGGCGCTCGACGCCTTCATGGAGGAGGTCGGGTTCATGGACTGGCACGCCCGCCAGGACGCCGGGAGGGGGGTCGCCGAAGCGGTCGCCGACCATGCGGCCCGCTTTCCGCACCATGCCGAAGTCTTCGCGGCCTTCTACGACAATTGGCTGGACGCAGTGCCGGGGGAGGTGCCAGGCACCCGGGCCATCTTCGAAGGCCTCGCCGCACGCGGCCCGGTCTACGGCATCTCCAATTTTTCCCGGGAACTGTTCGACAGGACGCGGCCCGCCCATCCTTTCCTCGAGTCCTTCTCCGGGCTGGTTCTGTCCGCCGATGTCGGCATCAACAAGCCCGACCAGCGGATCTATGCCATCCTCTGTGAACGCCATGCCCTGGCACCGCAGGCCTGTCTCTTCATCGACGATTCGCCGCGCAACGTGGAGGCGGCGCGCGCCTTCGGCATGGACGCGGTCCACTTCACCGACGCGTCTTCCCTTTCCGCCGCGCTGCGCGCGCGAGGCCTGGTGTGGTGACCTTGCCGTAGAGGTCGATCGCTTCGGCCAGGCGGTCGCGGTCGAGAGGCTTGGTGAGGAAGGAATCCATCCCGGCGGCGATGGCCGCCGCCCTGTCCTCGGCGAAGGCATTGGCGGTGAGGGCGATGATCGGCAGACGCCGGCCGTCGCATTCTCCGGCCCGGATCAGCTTGGCCGCCGAAAGGCCGTCGCATTCGGGCATCTGCATGTCCATCAGAACAAGGTCGATGCCGGCCTCGGGGGAGAGGGCCGTGGCCGCGGCGGCGCGTCCATCCTTGACCCAGACGGCCCGATGGCCGAGCTTCTCGACGAGCTTGCGGCAGAGCAGCGCATTGATGTCGTTGTCCTCTGCGATCAGCACCGTGAGGGCCGGGCCGGCTGCCACGGGGTGCTGATCGGACTTGCCTTCCCCCTCGGCCGCCCGTTCCGCCGGGCCGGGGCCCTGCCCCCGCATCTGCATGAGCAGCGAGGCCTCGCGGACCGGTGACACGAGCCAGCCGCCGATCCCCTTCTGCCGCCAGACGGCAACGGCCGACCGCTCCGCCGGGCGCACCAGGAGGACCGTGCGCTGGACCCGCCCGGAGAGCGCCGACAGCACCGCGGCGACACCGTCCTCGCCGAGTCGAAAGTCGAG
This sequence comes from Phreatobacter sp., assembly GCA_019749835.1. Lineage (GTDB taxonomy): Bacteria > Pseudomonadota > Alphaproteobacteria > Rhizobiales > Phreatobacteraceae > Phreatobacter. The sequence continues at coordinate 7,789 of JAIEPJ010000064.1, forward strand.
GATCGCCGTGTCGAAACGCCCCGGCGCAAGGTCCGGCAGGCCTTCACAGGCCAAGGCGACGGCACCGCGCACCGTCAACCGCTGGGCCAGCGCCGCGCGCTCGATCGGCGAGGGCGAGACGATCAGCACGGCCAGATCCGCAAGGCCCTCGTCCATTGGACCGGCCGTCTCCGCGATCGTCATCGGCAGCCGGACGGTGAAGATCGCGCCCGCGCCGAGCGCGGTGGCGACGGTGAGCGTCCCGCCCATGAGGGCGACAATGCGCCGCGAGATGGCAAGACCGAGCCCGGTGCCGGCATGGCGGCGGGAGAAGGTCGTCTCGCCCTGCTCGAATTCGCCGAAGATTCGCTCGATATCGGCGGGTGCGATCCCCGGCCCGGTATCGGCGACGGTGAGCACGAGATGATCGTCGTCGCGTGTCGCAGCGATGGTCACGCCGCCGGCTTCGGTGAACTTCACCGCATTGCCTGCGAGATTGAGCAGGACCTGTCGCAGACGCGTCGCGTCCCCGATCAGCCGTGGGGGCACGTCGGGGGCGACGGAGGTCGCCACATCCAGCCCCTTGGCCTGCGCCCGCGGACCAAGGAGTTCCGCCGCGCCCTCGATGATTGGCAGCAGGTCGAAGGGAGCGACGTCAAGATCGAGACGGCCGGCCTCGATCTTCGAGAAATCGAGGATCTCGTCGATCAGCGCCAGCAGCGCCTCGCCGGACCCCTTGACCGCATCGGCATAGGTCTTCTGGTCCGGGGACAGGGGGGTGTCGAGCAGCAGGTCCGCCATCCCGAGGATCCCGTTCAAGGGGGTACGGATCTCGTGGCTGACGGTGGCGAGGAAACGTGACTTCGCCTCGTTGGCGCTCTCGGCCCGGGCTGTCGACAACGCCAGCGCCGCCTCGGCCGCCTTGCGGTCGGTGACGTCGCGGCCGACCGACTGCATCTCCTCGCAGCGCCCCTCGCCGTTGCGGATGGGATGATGGCGCCAGGCGATCCAGCGATTCCCCGCGGGCGTTGCGATCAGCTCGTCGGCACTGCAGGAGCCGTCCGCCTCGCGACGCTCTTCCGAGCGGTCGATGACCACCGGGCCGCGATCGAGGCCGACCAGTTCGGCCGTGGAAAGGCCGACGAGATCGCCGAACGCCCTGTTGGCAAAAGTGATGGTTCCCTGGCGGTCGCGTCGCACGATGAGATCGCCCTGCGCATCGATCAGTCCGCGATGCCGCTCCTCGCTCTCGGCCAGTTCGAAGACCCGGTCGGTGAGGGCCTCCACCGTATCCTCCAGCGCCGCCGACTTGCGCAGCAGGGCCCGCCGGCCATGGGCCAGATGCAGAAGGGTCGCGACCGAGGCCACGCCGAAGGCTGCCGCACCACCCGCGACCAGGGCGAAAGCATCCACGGCAACTCTCCACGCAACCCCGAACGATGGGCAGAGCGTAAACAGACAGGGTTGACGCCGGGTTACCAGGACATGGCCATAGAGCGCCATGAGGCCCGCGGCGGTCGGCGGCCGTTCTGCTGCGGGCGCCGAGGGTGTGACCCAGGGCCGCCATGCATCGGCCGGTCGCACCCCCTGGGGGCAGGCGTCATCGGAGACGGTCCTCGTCACGCGCCGGATCGAAAACGGCACCGCGATCCGGCGGCGGCCGGCCTGGCGGACACGCCATCGCTGCACCCGCAGACGGCCGCTCTAACCCGGCAACCGCCGGCAACGCCCTCCCCAGCACGATCGACGGACCGCAACCGCGCCGCGCACGGCGTCAGGCGGCGGCCCGCACCCGATCCGTCGCCCCGCGATAGCTGATGGCCTCGGCGAGATGGACGCGCCTGACGCTGGCGGCCCCGTCGAGATCGGCAATGGTCCGGGCCAGCTTCAGCACCCGGTGATAGCCCCGCGCCGTCAGCCGCAGGGCCTCGGCCGCATCGCGCAGCAGGGCAAGACCCGCCGCATCCGGGGCGGCCACCTCGTCGAGAAGGGCCGGCGGCGCATGGGCATTCAGCCTGACAGGCAGCCCGCGCCCGCCATAGCGCGCCTGCTGCAGCGCCCGTGCCGCCGCAACCCGCAGGCCGATCTCCTGGCTGCCCTCGGCCGGCGCCGGAAGGATCAGATCGGCGGCGGAGACCGCCGGCACCTCGATCACCATGTCCATCCGGTCGATGAGCGGGCCGGAGATCTTGGCCTGGTAATCGGCCATGCAGCGGGGATTGGGCATGCGCGGGCAGGCAAAGCCCGGCTCGGTCGCCTTCCCGCAGCGGCAGGGGTTCATCGCGGCCACGAGCTGGAACCGGGCGGGAAAGCTGACCCGCTGGTTGGCCCTGGCGATGACGGCCTCGCCGGATTCGATCGGTTGCCGGAGCCCGTCCAGCACATGGGGCTGGAACTCGGGCAATTCGTCCAGGAACAGAACGCCGTGATGGGCGAGCGACACTTCCCCCGGCCGGACGCGCAACCCGCCGCCGATCAGAGCCGCCATGGACGCGGAATGGTGCGGATTGCGGAACGGACGGCGCGTCGTCAGCTGTCCGCCCTCAAGCTCCCCCGCCACGGAGTGGATCATCGAGACCTCGAGGAGTTCGGCAGGGGTCAAGGGCGGCAGGATCGAGGGCATCCGGCTCGCCAGCATCGACTTGCCGGAGCCCGGCGGTCCGTTCATCAAAAGCGCATGGCCGCCCGCCGCGGCAATCTCCAGGGCGCGCTTGGCGCTCTCCTGGCCCTTGATGTCACGCAGGTCGGCGAGCGGTGCATCCACGGTCCGGATCCCCGGCTTGGGGCGCGACAGGACCTGGCTGCCGCGGAAATGGTTGGCAAGCTGCACCAGGTTGTCGGGCGCCAGCACCTCGACGTCCTCGCCCGCCCAGGCGGCCTCAGGGCCGCAGGCCGCCGGACAGATGATGCCGAGCCCCAGCGCATTGGCCGCCATGGCCGCGGGCAGGACCCCGGCGACCGGCGTGATCCGTCCGTCGAGGGCGAGCTCGCCAAGCACGACGAACCCGCCGAGGGCGTCCGCGGGAATGGCGCCGATTGCTGCCATCAGCCCCAGTGCGATCGGCAGGTCGAAATGCGAGCCCTCCTTGGGCAGGTCGGCCGGGGCGAGGTTGACGGTGATGCGCCGCCCCGGCAAGGCAAGGCCCGAGGCCACCAGCGCCGACCTGACACGCTCGCGCGCTTCGCTCACCGCCTTGTCGGGAAGTCCGACAATGTTGAACACGATCTGCCCAGCGAGGACATGCACCTGCACATCGACAGGCTTGGCCTCGATACCCTCGAATGCGACCGTCGCGACCCGCTGCACCATGGCCCACCCCCGGCACCATCCTGACGCAAACATTGCATGGAACAATCCGGGAACGTACGGATGTTCCAATTTTGTTCACGCCATTGAAGGATGGGTTAGAGGACGTGTGGCGGCGCCCCAGGCAGGGTACGGTCGATGCGGATGGGCTCCGCGCCGGCCCTTTGCGTCAGGCCTCGTGCCGCTGTGTGTCCTGCGGAGACTTTCCCAGGGTCGCCCAGCCGCCGCTTGCCTGAACGTCGGGCAGGTCTTTGCGCAACTCCGGGTGGCGCAGCAGATAGGCCTTGGCCACCAGATGGGCGGTAACAGGCGCTGTGATGAACAGGAACAGCGTGATCAGCAGTTCATGGAAGGAGAGCAGCCCCCGGACACTGACGAAATAGAGCATCGAGGCGATGAGCAGTGCACCGATTCCGAGCGTCGTCGCCTTGGTCGGCGCATGCAGCCGCCGCATCATGTCGGGCAGCTTGGCGAGCCCGAAGGAGCCGACCAGCAGGAAGAAGGCCCCGACGACCAGCAGGCCGGCGATCAGAAGCTCCGCGATCCACGCCATCATCTCGGCCTCACTCGATCACGTTGCCGCGCAGCAGATATTTGCAGAACGCCACCGTCGACAGAAAGCCGACCATGGCGAAGAGCAGGGCCGCCTCGAAGAAGATCGTGACACCGAACCAGATGCCCAGCACCACGATCAGGCCGATGGCATTGATCACCATGGTGTCGAGCGCCAGCACCCGGTCGAGTGCGTGCGGGCCGATGGCCAGGCGATAGAGGTTGAGGAGGAGGGAGACGGAAATCGCCACGAAGGCGATCACGCAGGCTGCGGCGATCATGCGAAGATCTCCATGAGGCGCCGCTCGTAGCGCTCCTTGATGGCATTGACCGTGCCCTCGGGATCGTCGGTCTCGAGGCAATGAACGAGGATCGAGGTACCGTCGGCCGAGAGATCGGCGCTGATCGTGCCCGGCGTCATGGTGATGGTGCCGGCGAGAATGGTGATGGCCTCCGCATTGGTCAGTTCGAGCGGAACCCGGACGAACTGGGAGCGCAGGCTGTCGCCGCGGCGGAACAGGACGAGCTGCGCCACCTGAATGTTGGACATCACGATGTCCCATAGAACGACAAGGGTGAAGTCGATGATCCGCCAGGGATTCTTGAAGCGTGGACGATCCGGCCAGTAGGCCTGGGTCAGCAGCGGGATGACGAGGCCGAGGATCAGCCCCAGCACGGCATTGCCGAGGGAGATGTCGTTGGCCAGCGCCATCCAGACGCCGGCGATGACGAGGGTCAGGATCGGCTGGGGCAGGAAACGGGTTCCCATCACGGCTTCCCCGCACTGGCGAGCGGGGCGGGACCGAGAACCGCCCGCACATAGGCACCGGTATCCAGGATCTGCGCCGCCGTCAGCCCCATTTCACGGCGCACCGGTCCGGCAAAGGCGGTGAGGGCGACGGTGGCGCCGAGGAGCCCCGCAAAGACCATGACCGGCAGCGGCTTGAGTGGCGGGGTGGAGGCGGCAGGTGCGCCGTGGGGCGTCGCCGGTTTCCAGAACAGCACGCTCCCGGCGCGGGCGAAGGCGAGGATCGCCACCAGGCTGGTGGCCAGCAGCATGGCCCAGATCCAGGTGACTGCGGCGCTGCCGCGGCTCGCCTCCATGATCATCAGCTTGCCGAGGAAGCCCGACAGCGGCGGCAGGCCGGCCATGGCGATGGCGGCGGCGAAGAACAGCCCGGACAGCAGCACCGGATGGCCGACGGCTGCGGGAACGAGACGGTCCTCCGCCCCGCCGCGTTGCGGCACGAGAATGTCGACGAGCAGGAACAGCGTCGCGCCGGCCATGGTGGAATGCAGGACGTAGTAGAGCCCGGCCCCGATCCCGCCCGCATCGAACAGGCCGAAGGCGACGAGCAGCGACCCCATCGACCAGACCACAGCGAAACAGGCGAGGCTGAGAAGGCTGCGCGCCGCGAGCATGCCCAGGGCCCCGACGACGAGGGTCGCAAGCGCGGCGGGCAGCATCCAGGGCGTCACGATCCCCGCCACGGCCCCCGCATCGGCGCCGAAGATCAGCGTGTAGACGCGCAGGATCGTATAGGCGCCGACCTTGGTCATGATCATGAACAGCGCCGCCGACAGGCCCGGAGCCGCCGCATAGGCCGTCGGCAGCCAGCCGTGCAGCGGCGCCACCGAGGCCTTCAGCGCGAAGACCATGAAGAGAAGCACCGCGCCGACGCCGAGCAGTGCCGTGTCGCCTGCTCCCACCGCCGCAACCTTGCGCGCCAGGTCCGCCATGTTGAGCGTCCCGGTCACCGCATAGATGGTCCCGACCGCGAACAGGAACAGCGTCGAACCGATCAGGTTGATCGTCACATATTGGAAGCCCGCCTTCAGGCGCTGCGCCCCGCCGCCATGCAGCATAAGACCGTAGGAGGCGATCAGCATGACCTCGAAGAAGACGAAGAGGTTGAACACGTCGCCGGTCAGGAAGGCGCCGTTGACGCCGAGAAGCTGGAACTGGAACAGCGGATGGAAGTGCCGCCCGCGCGTGTCCCAGCCGGCGGTGGCATAGAGGACAATGGCCAGCGCCAGCACGGCGAAGAGGAGCACCATCGTGGCCGACAACCGGTCGAGGATCAGCACGATGCCATAGGGCGCCGGCCAGGCGCCGACGAGATAGGGCCGCACCGTGCCGTCCTGGGCCAGACCGTAGAGGCCGATCGCCACCGCCAGCAGCGCCAGCGTCGCGGCGATGGAGACGACCCGCTGGGCCGCCAGATTGTGGCGTGAGGTCAGGATCAGCAGGGGCGCCACGAGGGCGGGCAACACCAGGGGAGCGATGATCCAGTGGTTCATGGCTGTCTGCATCACGGCCGCGCCTGGTCAGTTGTGACCTGCGCCGCTGTGGCCTCGTCGGCCGCGCCCGGGCTGTCCTCGACGGAATCGGAGCCGGTCTCCAGGAAGCTGCGGAGCGCCAGCACGACGACGAGGGCGGTCATGCCGAAGGAAATGACGATCGCGGTGAGCACAAGGGCCTGCGGCAGCGGATCGGCATAGCCGGCCGCGCCCGCGCTGTAGATCGGCGGCTGGTTGACCGCCAGCCGCCCAGTGGCGAACAGGAAGAGGTTGACCCCATAGGACAGGAAGACCGTGCCGATGACGACCGGAAAGGTCTGGCGCCGCAGCACGAGATAGACACCGACAGCCGTCAGGAGGCCGATGGCGGACGCAACGAGCACCTCCATTCAGCCCTCCCTCGGCAAGGATCCGCCGGCTTGCGGCGCGGCCGGCGGCAACCGGATATCGCTGGGACCATCGGGAACCGGGCTGCGCTCGGCGCGCGCCTCGATCCGCGAGATCTGCGCCAGTGCCAGCAGCACGGTGCCGACCACGGCAAGGAAAACGCCGGTGTCGAAGGCCATGGCCGTGGCGAGCTCGATCTGGCCGATCAGCGGAATGTCGAAATAGCCGAAGGAACTGGTCAGGAACGGTCGGCCGAACACGAAGGACCCGAGCCCCGTCAAACCCGCGATGACGACGCCCGCGCCGACCAGCGTATGACCGTCGAACCGGGCCCTCTGGTGGCTCCAGGAATAACCGCTCGCCATATACTGCATGATATAGGCGATGGCGACGATGAGGCCGGCGATGAAGCCGCCGCCCGGCTGGTTGTGGCCGCGCAGGAAGATGAACACGCCCACCGTGAAGACGAGGGGCAGCATGGCGCGCGTCGCCACCACCAGGATCAGCGGATGGGCGTCGGCCGATTCCAGCCCCTGCCGCATGGAATCGAGGCGGCGGGCGGCAGGACCGCGCAGGGCCGTGTCGAGCAGCGCGAAGATGGCCAGCGCCGCGATGCCGAGCACGATGATCTCGCCGTAGGTATCGAAGCCGCGAAAGTCGACGAGGATGACGTTGACGATATTGGTGCCGCCGCCGCCGGGCTTGGACTGGGCGATGTGGTAATCGGAGATCGTGGAGAAGTCGCGCGTCAAGATGGCGAAGGCGAGCGCCCCCACGCCGAGGCCTGCGGCCACCGCGATGGCGCCGTCCCGGACTTTCCGTCCGGTCTGCGTTTCCGCAGGCGTCGACTTCGGCAGCAGATTGAGCGCCAGCAAGAGGAGGATGGTGGAGACCACCTCGACCGAGATCTGCGTCAGGGCGAGGTCGGGGGCCGAGAACTGGATGAAGGCCAGCGAGACGATCAGACCGACGACGCTGGTGAGGATCAGGGTCAGAAGGCGGTTGCCATGCTGGATCACCACCACCGCGGTGGCGGCCATCAGCGCGCCCCAGGCGACGACTGCCGCGAAATTCACCGGCAGCATCGGGCGCGCGCCGGCCCCGTGCGGGAAATGCGTGAAGGCCCATAGGCCGATGACCAGCACCGAAATGGCGATGATGGCGATGGACCGGGGCAGCGATTCGACATTGGCCTGCCGGGTGAACCAGCGTGCCGCGGCGACGGCGGCCGTGATCACGGCCTCGAACATCGCCTTCGCCTCGGGGCGCGGCCAGGCGCTGCGCAGTCGCGCGAGGCCGCCATGGGTCCGGAACGCCAGAACGCCGCCGATGACCGCCGCAATGCTCATGAACAGGGCCGGCGTGAAGCCGTGCCACAGCGACAGCGAATAATAGGGCAGCGGCGCACTGCCGATGACCGCCTGGGCGGTCCGCGCCACGATCGGCCCGGCGATCAGCGCCGGCAACAGGCCGATGGCGACGACCAGCACCACCAGCAGCGCGACGGGCAGCCACATGCCGATACCGGGATCGTGCGGGTGATGGGGATAGTCGTGGCGCTCGTGCCCGGCAAAGGTGCCGACAGCGAGCCGGACCGAATAGGCGACCGAGACGAGGGCAGCGAAGGTCGCGCCGACCGGAATGAGCCAGCCGAGGCCGGCAAGCGAACCGGAGACCGACGCTTCCAGCATCATCTCCTTCGACAGGAAGCCGTTCAGCGGCGGCAGGCCCGCCATCGAGGCCGATGCGATGCCGGCCAGAACGGCGGTCACCGGCATCAGCTTGGCGAGGCCGCCGAGCCGGCGGATGTCGCGCGTCCCGGCCTCGTGGTCGACGATCCCCGCAGCCATGAAGAGCGCCGCCTTGAAGGTCGCGTGGTTGAGGATGTGGAAGACGCAGGCGACCGCAGCATAGGGCGTGCCCAAGCCGAGCAGCATCACCATCAGGCCAAGATGGCTGACGGTGGAATAGGCGAGGATCGCCTTCAGGTCGTCCTTGAACAGGGCGATCCAGGCGCCCACCAGCATGGTCACCAGGCCGACGGGGACGACGATGGCGAACCAGAGGTCTGTGCCGGCGAGAACCGGCCACAGCCGCGCCAGCAGGAAGACGCCCGCCTTCACCATGGTCGCCGAATGCAGATAGGCCGAGACCGGGGTCGGCGCCGCCATGGCATGCGGCAGCCAGAAATGGAA
>JAIEPJ010000200.1 GCA_019749835.1 Phreatobacter sp.
GTCCTCCAGTTCCTCCGCTGATCGTCCAGCATCTCCACGCTTCGAAAGGGCGGCCTCCGGGCCGCCCTTTCTCGTTTGGGGCGCGGCGTTAGAGCCGCATTAACCATCTTCGCGAAGAGTGCGGATTCGGTGGGCCCGCTGCGCGCGGCCCGCAGCGCCCGTCTGTGGAGATCGTGATGGCCAGAGCCCTCGAATGGAGTCGTCCCCTCGACGAGCGGACGATTGGTCATGCGGTCGACTACGCCACGCGGTCCGCCGAGGCGGCGCTGACCCGCGGCGAAGCGTCGATCGCGGTGCGCATCGCCCGTCAACTCGGCCTCGCCCAACCCGGGATCGCCGCCCACCGTGAACTCCTCGACCGGGGGCTCGCGGCGCTGGACCAGGCGTCGGACTTCATCGCCCGCCACAGCGATAGCAGCGATCCGGAGATGGTGGATGCGGTAGCGGCGGCACATCTCGCCCGCGGCGACCTGATGACCGCCAGCCAGCTCTGGCTCTCCCTGGCGAAGGCCGATTCCAGCCGTGCCGACGCCTTTCTCAGCTTCGCCTGGTGCATGGCCCGTGCCGGCAACAATGAGAGTGCAGAGACGATCGTCGCCCATCTGTCGCGTCTGACCAGCCATCCGAAGATCGATGCGGTGAGCATGATGATCGCCATGGCGCGTGGCGACTTCGACGGGGCCCTGCTGCAGGCGCAGAAGGCTCTCGCCAGCGATCCGGTGGCTCATGTCTGGCTGCCGCTTGGCCCGGTCTTCCAAAGCACGGGTGTGGCGAACGAGGCCTCCTTCACGCTCGGCATGCGGCTCGAGGATCTGAGCGCCGTGATTCACCTCTATGAGGTCGGACAGCACGTCCAGGCGGGCCGGAACCGCGAGGCCGTCGCCGGGGCCGATGTCGCGCTGGCCCTCATTCCCGACGACCGTTGGGCCTCCATGTTCAAGATCATGGCGCTCATGGCTTCCGAGGACAAACTGGGCGCGGCCCAGGCGCAGGCCTCTCTCGCTGCCGCCACCGGCGCCAGGCTCGACGTGCTCACGCGGTTGATCGATCTTCTCTTCGACGCCAGCGCTCACCAGCAGGTCGTCGATCTCGGCCGCATCGTGCGCGAGCGCCTGCCCGAACACAGCGCCCTCCTGTCCACGATCGCCCATGCGGCGTCGCATGTGGTGGAGATGGATCTCGCCGACGAGATTCTCGCTTCGCTCGAACCGCTCGATGAGACCATCGTCAAGGCGGGGCTCTCGCCCTTCATGGTGCTGGCAATGACCGACGACCCGGCAATCCAGCGGATCGCCTCGGAACGGCGCGGGCGCACCCTGCCGGGACCGACCGAGCCGCTTGACGTGCCACTGCCGCTTCCACCGGCGTCGGGCGAGCGGCTGCGGATCGGCTATTACTCCAACGATTTCCATAATCACGCGACGCTGAAGTTGCTGACCGAAGCGCTGGAATGCACCGACCGCGATCGCTTCGAGGTCGTGGCCTATTCCTATGACGCCCATGTGGAGGATGCCGAGCGCGTCCGGCTGAAGGCTGCCGTCGACCGTTTCGAGGACGTGACGATGCTCACGGAGACCGAGACGGCGAGCCTGATCCGCCGCGACGGTATCCACGTCCTTGTCGATCTCAAGGGCTATACAGGTGGCTCGCGGCTCAGCCTGCTGAAGTACCGCGCGGCGCCAATCCAGGTGAACTGGCTCGGCTATCCCGGCACCTATGGCCTGGCCGAGGCCGACTACATCATCGCCGACCCCTTCATCGTTCCGGCCGCAGCCGAAGCCGGCTATTCGGAAGCGGTCGCCCGGCTGCCGGACTGCTACCAGCCCAACCGGCGCAGCCGCGAGGTCGTGGATGCGCCTACCCGCGAGATGGTGGGGCTGCCGGAGACGGGCTTCGTCTTCGCCTCGTTCAACCATGTCTACAAGGTGGGCGGCACGCTCTTCGCCGCCTGGATGGACATCCTGAAGGCCGTTCCCGGCTCGGTGCTCTGGCTGCTGTCGAAGGACCCGGCGATCGGCAAGCGCTTGCGCGCGCGCGCGGAGGCCCATGGCGTCGACCCGACGCGGCTGGTGTTCGGGCCGGTGATGGACAACGAGTATCACCTGTCGCGGTACAATCTGGTCGATCTCGCCCTCGATACCTATCCGGTCGGCTCGCACACGACGGCGAGCGATGCCCTGTGGATGGGTGCGCCGCTGCTGGCCCTGTCGGGGAGAAGCTTCGTCTCGCGCGTCTCGGGGAGCATCCTCAGGGCGGCCGGCATGGAGCAGCTCATCGCCACCAGCTTCGACGAGTACAAGGCCAAGGCCATTGCCATCGGCAACGACCCCGGCACGGCGCAGGCCCTGCGCGAGACGCTGCTGCGGACCCGCCAGAGCGTGCCGCTCTTCGATCCCGACCGCTTCGCCGCCCATCTGGGCCTCGCCTATGAGGGCATGGTCGAGATCTGGCGTCGCGGCGAGGCACCGCACAGTTTCGACGTGCCGGCGGTCGACGCCGTGGCGACACGGTCAGTGGAAGTCGCGTGACTTCGGCAGGATCCTGACATCGCGCGGGTGGCGTCCGCCGCCACGCGGATATTGCGGCCTGGCCACCTCGTCGGCGCGGGCGAGGCTGTCGCGCATCGGGTCGTCCGACAGGCTTTGCAGATCGGCCGTGCGGTCGATGATGTCCTCGGCCATCAGGTGAACGACGCCCTCGGGGCTCCGCTGCACCAGACCGTCCACCATGAGCAGGCGCGCCCCCATGATGGCGCGGCGGAAGCGCTCCATCCTGCGGGCCCAGAGCACCACATTGGTGATGCCGGTCTCGTCCTCCAGGGTGATGAAAATGGCGGTGCCCTTGCCCGGCCGCTGGCGCACCAGCACGACGCCGGCCACGCGCGCACGCGCGCCATGGGCGGCGGCGGCGATCTCGGCGCAGGTCGATATCCCCTCGGCTGTGAGGCGCGCGCGCAGGAACTGCACGGGATGGGCCTTCAGCGACAGCCGGGCCGTCTGGTAGTCGGCGACGACGTGCTCCGACAGCGGCATGGCGGGCAGGAGGGCGTCGGCCTCTGTGCCGAGTTCGCGGGCGTCGGCGGCGGCGAAGAGCGGCAGGGGCCTGTCATCCGGCAGGCGCCGCACCGCCCACAGCGCCTCGCGCCGGTCGAGGCCGATGGAGCGGAAGGCGTCGGCATCGGCGAGGATGTGGAGCGCCCGCGCCGGCAGGGCGCAGCGGCGGGCGAGGTCCTCGACATCGGCGAAGGGCCGGGTGCGCGCCGCCACCAGCCTTTCGGCCCAGGCCTCATGAAAGCCGTCGAGCTGGCGGAAGCCGAGGCGCAGGGCATGGCCGTCCCTGCCGGGCTCGAGTCTGTTGTCCCAGAGGCTCGCATTGACGTCGACGGCATGGATCTCGATGCCATGCTCGCGCGCGTCGCGGACGATCTGGGCCGGCGCATAGAAGCCCATGGGCTGGGCGTTGAGGAGGGCGCAGGCGAAGATCGCGGGGTGGTGGCATTTGATCCAGGAGGAGATGTAGACCAGCTTGGCGAAGGAAGCGGCGTGACTCTCGGGGAAGCCGTAGCTGCCGAAACCCTTGATCTGGTCGAAGCAGCGCTGGGCGAAGGCCGGATCGTAGCCGCGCGCCACCATGCGGCTTGTCATGAGTTTCTCGAACCGGCCGATCGTGCCGACATTGCGGAAGGTCGCCATGGCGCGGCGCAGGCCGTTGGCCTCGTCGGCGGTGAATTTCGCCGCCACCATGGCGAGGCGCATGGCCTGTTCCTGGAAGAGCGGCACGCCGCAGGTCTTGTTCAGCACCTGGTAGAGCTCGTCGGGCGCGCCATGGCCCGGTGCCGGCGAGGGATAGACGACGGGTTCCAGGCCCGCCCGACGCTTCAGGTAGGGATGGACCATGTCGCCCTCGATGGGCCCCGGGCGGACGATGGCGACCTGGATGACGAGGTCGTAGAGATTGCGGGGCTTCAGCCGCGGCAGCATGTTGATCTGCGCCCGGCTCTCGACCTGGAAGACGCCGATGGTATCGCCGCGGCACAGCATGTCGTAGACGGCGGGATCGTCGGGCGGCACGTTGAAGAGGTCGAGGTCCGGCCCACCGGTCTCGCGCAGCAGGGTGAAGGCCTTGCGGATGCAGGTCAGCATACCCAGCGCCAGGACATCGACCTTCATCAGGCCGAGCGCGTCGATATCGTCCTTGTCCCATTCGATGAACGTGCGGTCGGCCATGGCGGCATTGCCGATGGGAACCGTCTCGTCGAGCCGCGCGCCGGTCAGCACGAAGCCGCCGACATGCTGGGAGAGGTGACGTGGAAAGCCGATGAGGCGTTCGGCGAGGCCGACGGCGCGGCGGATGAGGGGGTTGGCCGGGTCGAGCCCGGCCTCGCGGACATAATGGTCGCCGATGGCGGTGCCCCATGAGCCCCAGACCATGCCGGCGAGGCGGCCGGTGACGTCCTCGGTGAGGCCGAGGGCCTTGCCGACCTCGCGGATGGCGCTGCGCGGCCGGTAGCTGATGACGGTGGCGGCGATGCCGGCGCGCTCGCGGCCGTAGCGGGCATAGATGTGCTGGATGACCTCCTCCCGGCGCTCGTGCTCGAAATCGACGTCGATGTCCGGCGGCTCGCGCCGTTCCGACGAGATGAAGCGGGCGAAGAGCAGGTCATGGTCGTTGGGGTCCACGGCGGTGATGCCGAGCACGTAGCAGACGGCGGAATTGGCGGCCGAGCCGCGGCCCTGGCACAGGATGCCCTTGTCCTCGGCGACGCGGACGATGTCGACGATGGTGAGGAAGTAGCGGGCATAGTCGAGGCTGGCGATGAGGGCGAGTTCCTCGGCGAGGAGCTTCTCGACCTTCGCCGGTATCTGGCCGCCATAGCGGTGGACGGCGCGCTCCCAGGTGATCTTCTCGAGCCAGCCCTGCGGCGTCCAGCCGGGCGGCACCGGCTCCTCCGGATATTCGTATTTCAGCTCCGCCAGCGAGAAATCCATGCGGGACAGCAGGTGCTGCGTCTCCACGACGGCCTCCGGGCAGTCGCGGAAGAGCCGTGCCATCTCGTGCCCCGGCTTCAGGTGGCGCTCGGCATTGGCGGCGAGCCGGAAACCAGCCTCCTCAATGGTGACGCCCTCGCGGATGCAGGTGAGCACGTCCTGCAGGTCGCGCTGGGCGGGGTCGTGGTAGAGCACGTCGTTGACGGCGATGAGCGGCACGCCTACCGCCTGGCCCAGGGCCTTGAGGCGGAAGAGGCGGCGGCGGTCCTCGCCGTTGCGGCCCATGGTGGCGCCGAGCCAGAGCTGGCCGGGCGCGGCCTCGGCGAGGGCATGGAGTGACGCCTCGAAATCCGTCTCGTCCTCTCCGGGCATCAGGATCAGCAGGAGGTCGCGGGTGTCGGCGAGGAGATCGTCGAGGGTGAGCTGGCACTCGGCCTTGCCGCCGCGCAGGTTGCCGGTGGTGAGCAGGCGGCAGAGCCGGCCCCAGCCGCGGCGATTGGCCGGATAGGCGATGACCTCGGGGGATCCGTCGCAGAAGACGAAGCGGGTGCCGACGGCGAGCCGGAAGCGTTCGGCCGCCGCCCTGAACGCCTCCGGCGTGAAGCCGAGGGTGCTGGCCTGGGGCATGTCGACCCAGACGAACTCGCCGGGGGAGGAGCCCTCCTTCACCTTGTCCGGGGGAATGATGCCGTCGGTCCTGATCTCCTTCAGGAAGGCATGGGCACGCACGACGCCGGCCACCGTGTTGCGGTCGGCGATGCCGATACCGGAATGGCCGAGGGCAAGGGCGGTGAGCACCAGGTCGCGGGCATGGGAGGCGCCGCGCAGGAAGGAGAAATTCGATTGGGTGGCGAGCTCGGCATAGGCCGGTTCCGGATGGGCCATGGGCGGCTCAGGCGAAGAGCCCGTGGACGAACCAGCGCGGCGCGGTCGTCTCGGTGCCGTAGAGGCCCTGGCGGAAGACCCAGAAGCGGCGGCCCTCGCGGTCCTCGAGGCAGTAATAGTCGCGCGTCAGGGCGCTCTCGCCGTCGCGCCACCATTCGGTGGCGATGCGCTCGGGGCCTTCGGCGCGGGCGATCTGGTGGGTGGTGCGGCGCCAGTGGAAGGTCGCCGGCGGCCCGTCCGGCACTTCGGCGAGGGTCTCGATGGGTTGCGGCGGGTCGAAGAGCTGGAGGGGGCGGGTGAGCGGCCGCGCGGCGCGCATGGCCGGCCAGGCCATGGTCGCGCCGACGGCGATGGCGGGGCGCATGGCCTCGGCCCGTTCGGGAATGTGGGAATGGCGGTCGACGAGGCGCACGACGCTGTCGCGGCCAAAGCGGGCGACCAGCCGGTCGATGAGGGCGACGGTCTCGCGGTCGGCCTCGCCGCGGCCGTCGAACTGCGCCTGGCGCTGGATCTGCGCCTCCGTACGCAGGACGGCGAGGCGGATGAGGTCGAAGCCGAAGCCGGGATCGGTGGGGTCGTCGAGAAGGTGCATCTTCTCGGCGAAGAGGCGGATGAGGGCCGCCCCGTCCCGCGTCGCCTCGCCTGTCTCCACCGCGATGCGGCGCACCACGCCGTCGGTGCGGAAGAAGCTCGCCTCGAAGAGCCGTCCGCCCTCGCCGCGCTCCTCCAGCGTCGTGCCCGCCGTGCCGAGGATGAGGCCAAGCGTGCCGAGGAGGTCCTCGCGCCGGCCCACCGGCTCGGCGAAACGGCGCTCGACCATGCAGGCCGCCACCGCCCGGCGCGGCGTCAGGCGGGTGTCCTCACGGCCGGTGACCCGGCGCAGCCGCGTCGCCAGAAGCGCCCCGAAACGCGCGGCGAGGATGTCGCCTGGCCGGGCGGCGAGGTCGCCGATCGTCTTCAGCCCGGCGCGGGTGAGGGCCAGGGCGACGGCGGGATCGAGACCGAGCGCCGCGACGGGCAGGGGCGCCACCGCCACCGCCTCGCCGCCGGGGGGCACGCGCTCGCAGGTGGCGTAGCGGGCGAGGGCGGAGGCCGCTTCCGGCGTGCCGGCGATGGTGGCGCGCGCCGTCAGTCCAGCGCCGGCGAGGCGCTGCAGGAGATCCCGGCGCAGGGCTGCCTCGCCGCCAAAGAGATGGGCGCAGCCGGTGATGTCGAGGACGAATCCCTCCGGCGGCTCCAGCGCCACCAGCGGCGTGTAGCGGTCGGCGGCATCGGCGAGACGCTCCAGGAAATGCCGGTCGGCGTCGCGGTCGTGCTCCAGGGCCACCAGGGTGGGCAGGCAGGCGCGGGCATCGGCGAGCTTCTGCCCCGGAGCGAGGCCGAGGGCGCGCGCCTTGGCATCGACAGAGGTGACGAGCAGGGCGCCGCCGATCTTCTCGGTGAGGACGAGCGGGGCCTCATCCGGCGCGCCGGAAGGGCAGGGCGGGCGCTTGCGGCGTAGCCGCTCGGTCGCCAGGAAGGGCATCCAGACGGCGAGGTAGCGCCGCCCGCTGGCGGAAACGGCGGTGTTCACGGTCCCACTCCATGGGCCAGTCGCGTTGCGGAATGCCGGCCCGGTGGCGCAGCAGGGTGACGAGGAACGCCGGCAGGCCCGGCAGGCCGGCCTCCGCGGCCTCGGAAGCCATGGCCCGCACCTGCCAGCGCGACAGGGCGGCGGAGGCGGCGGGTTCCGCTGCGGTGCGGGTGGCGATGAGGGTGACGCCGCTCTCGGCGGCGGCCAGCGACAGGCGCCGGCTGGCGGTGAGGTCCAGGACCTTCGGTGCGCCCCAGATCTCGGCGAGGACGACGCCGACGGCGCCGCAGCGGGCGGCGTCGTGGGTGGCTTTCAGCACCGCCTCCGCATCCTTCGCCCTGACGAGGACGAGGCGGCCCGGATCGAGCCCGAGGGCGGCGATGCCGTGGCCGTAGGGGCGGCCGAACTCCTGGTCGAGCATGCGCTGGCGGACCCAGACCACGGGCGCCGACGGTGCCGCCCGCAGCGCCAGGCCGAGGGCAAATCCGGTGGCGGCGGGGCCATGGGCCGGGCTCTCGGCGAAGACCTCATGCAGCGCCGCACGGGCGAGCCCGCCGCCGAGAGCGGCGTCGAATTCGGCCGGACCGAGGGAGAAATGCGGCGACGCGGAAGGCATGGCCCCCCGCTCCAGACGCGCAAGGGTACCCTTCAGCGCCGCGAGGGTGTCGCGGTGCGCGGTCATATTTGTTCCTGTTTCGTTCTGTAGAAGAGGGACTCTTGCCGGGAGAGTCAAGGCGCTCCGATTCAACCCAGCGGTGAGAAGAGGGGCAGGTCGACTGCCGGCGCCCTAGCGCTCTGCGGCGCCGTCGCGATCAGCGCAAAAAAACTGGCTGACCGCTCCGTCGCCGGCTCAGTGCAGGCGGAACTCGGCGCCCACCGCGCGCATCTCGGTAGGGCCGATGAGGTCCTTGTGCGCCACCGTCACCCGGTAGAGCTTGCCGTCGAGCTCGGCCTGCCAGAAGGCGAGGAAGCGCTTCAGTTCGGGAAAGCGGGGAGCGAGGTCATAGGCCTGCCAGATATATTCCTGGAGGATGGCGGGATGGTCGGGCAGGCGGTAGAGAATGCCTGCCGTCGTCAGCCCGTAGCCCTCCATCTGGCGGGCGAAATCGGCCGATGCCATGCGTGAACCTCCTTTGCCGGATGACGCACCCCATCGCAGCGCAACATCAGCATCCTGGCAAGCTGAAAAGGTAATTCATGATTTAAATCATATCGTTAGCACTCATTCTAAAAAAGTGCTGACAGGGGCCTGCTCAGCCTCAGGCCATGCTGCGCTGGCATGGACTTCCAACGCCGCCGGTCCTAAATTACCGGTCGGCGCGCGGATAACCGCGGCGCTGTTTTCCGCCCGGGGCGCTCCTCGGTGCTGACGAGGTGCGCAAAATGCCGCATACGCCGGGCTGTCTCCTTCCTGTAATTTGCTTGCCCTAGGGGACGGTATCGGGTTCCAGTGCCCGGACGCCTCCCGGTCCTCGCCGTGTCCGCGCCGCTACTGCCTTCCCCCGCATCGGTACGGAGCCGACGACTGTGACTGAACCGGATATCGCCACGCGCCCGCAGGCCCGCTCTCATGCCGAGCCGAAGGCGACCGATGGTGCGCGACCGCCGCTGCGATGGGTTCGCATCTGTGCCATTCTCTCCGCCTATGCGCTCATCATCGTGCTCGGCCATTTCGCCGGTCGCTGGCTGCAGCAATATCTCGGTTTCGATCCGATGAACCTCCAGGACACGACCGCCCAGACCGTGTTGATCCTCGGGCTGATCCTGTTCATCGTCATGCTGGCGCTGCCCTTCGTTCCCGGCATCGAGGTCAGCCTCGCGCTCTTCGCCATCTTCGGGTCGGCGGTCGCGCTGCCGATCTATTTCGCGACGATCGCAGCCTTTGTCCTTTCCTATGCGGCGGGCCGTTTCGTGCCCCTCGCGAGCCTTTCAAGGTTCTTTGACTATATCGGGCTGACCCCTGCCAGTGCCCTCGTCCATCGGCTGGGTGCGATGTCGCCGACCGAACGCGTCGAGGCGCTCGTGGAGACCGCACCGAACAAGCTGGCGCGCCTGCTCGTCGACCATCGCGACCTCGCGCTCATCGCCGCGCTGAACATGCCAGGCAATGCGCTGATCGGCGGTGGTGGTGGCATCGCCCTGGTCGCCGGCATGAGCGGCATGTTCAGGCCAGACCGCTTTCTGGTCGCCATCGCCATTGCCGCGCTTCCGATTCCGCTGCTCATGGTTGTCGCTGGCCACCTTCTGAAGTGAGCGGCACCGTCGGCCGTCGGCGAAGACGAGCCGGCCTTCCAGTCTGGTATCACCGTCGGACATGCCTCCTCCCGATTCCCGTCGGCGGGAGGCGGTCGTCCCGACCTTGAGGACAGGCCGACGCATGCCGGGAAGCCCGGTGGGGGCTGCTGCCACTCTCCCCCTCCCGCCGGGCGCCGCGAGCCTCTATGGTCCCGGCCATGACCTCCATCATCACGGTTTCCAATCTTTCAAAGCGCTACGCTTCCGGCTTTCAGGCGCTCAGGAATATCGACCTCGACATCCGGCAAGGCGAGATTTTCGCGCTTCTGGGGCCTAACGGCGCCGGCAAGACGACGCTGATCTCGACTATTTGCGGCATCGTGCGGCCCTCGGAAGGGACGGTCACGGTCGGCGGTCACGACATCGCGACGGACTACCGGGCCGCGCGCGGCATGATCGGCCTCGTGCCGCAGGAACTGACCACCGATTCCTTCGAATCTGTCTGGGCCACCGTGACCTTCTCGCGCGGCCTGTTCGGCAAACCGCCCGATCCCGGTCTGGTCACGCAGATCCTCAAGGACCTGTCGCTCTTCGACAAGAAGGACGCGAAGATCATGACGCTGTCCGGCGGCATGAAGCGCCGCGTGATGATCGCCAAGGCCCTGTCGCACGAGCCGCGCGTGCTGTTCCTCGACGAACCGACGGCCGGGGTCGACGTCGAGTTGAGGCGCGACATGTGGCAACTCGTCGGGCGGCTGCGCGCGCGGGGCGCCACCATCATCCTGACCACCCACTATATCGAGGAGGCCGAGGAAATGGCCGACCGGGTGGGCGTCATCTCGAAGGGCGAGATCATCCTCGTGGAGGAGAAGGCCGCGCTGATGGCCAAGCTCGGCAAGAAGCAACTGACCATCGACCTGCAAAACCGGATCGACGCGGTGCCGGAGAGCCTGGCTCCCTTCCATCTCGGCCTCGCCGAAGGCGGCGGTGCGCTGGTCTATACCTACGATACCCAGGCCGAGGGCACCGGCATCACCGTCCTGCTGCAGGCTCTGGCGGATGCCGGGCTGCGGCTGAAGGACCTCCATACGCGGCAGAGCTCGCTCGAGGAGATCTTCGTCAACCTGGTGAGCGACCGATGAACCTCCATGCGATGAAGGCCATCTACCTGTTCGAGATGGCGCGCACCTGGCGCACGCTCTGGCAGAGCATCGTCTCGCCGGTCATCTCGACCTCGCTCTATTTCGTCGTCTTCGGCGCGGCGATCGGCTCGCGCATGCAGGAGATCGACGGCATCGCCTACGGCGCCTTCATCGTGCCCGGGCTGATCATGCTGTCGCTGCTGACCCAGAGCATTTCGAACGCCTCATTCGGCATCTATTTCCCGCGCTTCACCGGCACGATCTACGAGGTGCTGTCGGCACCGATATCGACCTTCGAGATCGTCGCCGGCTATGTTGGTGCGGCCGCGACGAAATCGGTCATCCTCGGCCTGATCATTCTGGCGACGGCGGCGCTCTTCGTCCCGCTGCGGATCGAGCATCCGCTGTGGATGCTGGCCTTCCTGGTGCTGACGGCAGTGACCTTCAGCCTGTTCGGCTTCATCATCGGTATCTGGGCGGAGGGCTTCGAGCAGCTCCAGTTCATCCCGATGCTGGTGGTCACGCCCCTGACGTTTCTGGGCGGCAGCTTCTATTCGATCGACATGCTGCCGCCGCTGTGGCGGACGATCAGCCTGTTCAACCCCGTCGTCTATCTGGTGAGCGGATTCCGCTGGAGCTTCTTCGGGACGGCCGACGTGCATATCGGCGTCAGCGTCGCCATGACGCTGGTCTTTCTCGGGCTCTGCCTCGCCGGCATCGCCTGGATCTTCAGGACGGGCTATCGGCTGAAGGCCTGACCGGTCCCGGTCAGGCCCGCGCGATGGCGGCGAGTTTCTTCTCGTCGAGGACCCGCACGGCCTCCGGCACGATGAGGATGATGCCGTCGCGGGCGAGCTTGGTCAGCGTCCGGCTCACCGTCTCGATGGTGAGACCGAGATAGTCGGCCATGTCGATCCGCTGCATGGGGAGCTGGATCGTCACCGAAGGGCCCTTGATGCGGGCCCAGCGCTCGCGCATGGCGATGAGGAAGGCGGCGACGCGCTCCTCGGCCGAGCGGCGACCGATCAGCGTCATCTGTTCCTGGGCGATCACCAGTTCATGGGTGGCAAATTCGTGCAGGCGGCGCAGGAAATGCGGCTTGGCGGTGATGAGATTGTCGAAGTCCCGGCGGTCGAACCGGCAGAGCCCGACAGGGTCCACCGCATCAGCCGAGAAACCATAGCGGTTGTGCAGGGCGAGCCCGAGAAAATCGCCAGGCATGGCGAAGCCGATGATCTGGCGGCGGCCGTCGGAGAGCAGCTTGTAGAGCCGGACGACGCCTTCCGTGACGGAGAAGACCGACTCGGCCGTCTCCCCCTGGTGGATGAAGGTCGTCTTGGCTTCGGCACGGGTATGGTGGACGATATTGTCCAGTTCCGGCAGTTCTTCAGAGCCGAGCGCCGCGCAGACGGCAAGCGACCGGACCTTGCAGTTATCGCAGTAGTTTTCGCCAGGCTGGCGGCCGCAGGCGTGGACCCGCGGGTGAGCAATTTCAATAATTTCGGTCATGGCAGTGACCCTTGGTGGGGGAACAAGGCACTAGTGAGACATACATATTCAAAAACTCATACACCTGATTTGATCCAGAACAAGGACGCGTCGCGGACGCCCTCTCATGGTACCGGCATCCATGCGCTGTGGGAGCCCGCGCCTCGATGTTCAAAGGCCGCATCATCGAAGCGAGCGAAGCCATGACTGTTTTCGGTCTGGTGCGCCTCTGCTACCCCGACATCGGAATCGAAGCATGGCGCCAGCACCTCGCCGGGCTCGGGAGCGGCAAGCGCCGCCGCTCGGGCTGCGTCGTGGTCGATGACCGGCGTGGCTATGTCCATGCGGCCTGTCTCTACCGCATCGCACCTGACCCCCGCTCGGGACGCCGGCTCGAACTGTCCTATCTGTCAAAGGCCGAGCTGCCGGCGAGCACCGCTCCCACCACGCTGTTCGACTTCGTCGATGATCTCGCCCGCGGCGAGGGCTGCTCCACCATCCTGATCGAGGACACGAGCGGACGGGTGGCGCCGGAGCGGCTGGCGACCTGGCTGGAGATCGACCGGGCGCTGACGGCTCACAATTTTCGGCCGGGATCGATCGGCTTCGTCAAGACGGTCGAGACCGCATCCTGATCCGTCTGAAGGCGGGCTGACTCCGGGATTTTTTCGTCATCCATGATGGCGCGCCAGGCGGCTCCGTCGAGATCGTCATACTGTCCCGTCTTGAGCGACCAGAGGAAGGCGGCGAGACCGAGGCCACCGAGTCCCAGCGCCAGCGGCACCAGATAGACCAGAACGTCCATGGCTCGTCCTCACAAACGGCCGCGCCGCGCCCTGAGGGCGTTGGCGGTGACGATCACCGACGAGCCCGACATGGCGAGAGCGGCGATCAGGGGCGTGACCAAGCCGGCAATGGCGATGGGCACGGCAACGGCGTTGTAGACCACGGCGATCCAGAGGTTCTCCTTCATCAGACGCAGGGCGGTGCGCGAGACGGCGAGGGCATGGGCGACGGGGGCCAGCCGGTCGCCGAGGAAGACCGCATCGGCGGCCGCCTGGGTCAGGTGGACGGCGGTGATGGGCGACATGGAGACATGGGCCCTGGCAAGGGCGGGGGCATCGTTGAGGCCGTCGCCGACCATCAGCACCCGGCGTCCCGCGGCCTTCATCTCATCGAGCCGGGCGATCTTGTCGGCGGGCTTCATGTCGCCGCGGGCAGCAGCGATACCGAGCGTCCGGGCCACCGTGGCAACGGCTGCGGGCCGGTCGCCGGAGAGGATTTCGACGGCGAGCCCCGCCGCCTTCAGGGTGGCCACCACCGCCGCTGCGTCCGGCCTGAGGACCTGACGCACGGCGAAGACGTGGCGGAGATCACCATGGCGGAAGGCGATCAGGGACGCGTCGGGATGCCGATCGGCGACCGCGGCGCCCTCCGCTGCGGCATCGCAGAAGGCGAGGCTGCCGACGCGGACCTCGATACCCTCGACCATGGCGCTGACGCCCTGGCCGGGTTCCTCGGTCGCATCCGCCAGTGGCCTGGCCGCGGGGAAGGCTGCCGCGACGGCGCGAGCGAGGGGATGGTGCGAGGAGAGCGCGAGCCCGCCGGCCAGGGCCAGGGCCTCGGCGGAGAGGCCGTCGGGCCGGTCGAGGGCAGGTTCGGGCAGGGTGAGCGTGCCTGTCTTGTCGAAGACGACGGTGTCGACCGCTGCGAGCCGTTCCAGCGCGTCACCCGACTGGAGCAGGACATGGGCCTTGAACAGGGCGCCGGAGGCGACGACCTGCACGGCAGGAATGGCGAGACCAAGGGCGCAGGGGCAGGTGATGATCAGTACGGTGATGGCGATGATCAGGGCCGGCTGCCAGGCGAGGCCGGCGATGATCCAGCCAGCCAGGGTCGCAATGGCAGTCAGGTGCACGACCGGCGAATAGAGCGCGGCGGCCCGGTCGGCGAGGCGCCGGTAGGACGAGCGGGCCTCCAGGGCCGTCTCGAGCAGGCGCCCGACCTCGTCGAGCAGCGTGCCGCGGGCGGCGGCCCTGACCTCGACCGTCAGCATTCCGCTGGTGTTCAGCGTTCCGGCATAGATCGCATCACCCGGACCGACCTCCTGTGGCAGGGTCTCGCCGGTGACGAGGCTCTGGTCGAGCGCCGATCGCCCGGCGACGATGAGGCCGTCGACGGCAACGCGCTCCCCCGGCCGGACCATGACCCTGTCGCCGGCCTGGATGGCGGCGATGGGCATCTGGCGCAGCGCGCCGTCTGGCATGATCTTGACCGCCGTCTCGGCCTTGAGGGCGGCGATGTTGGCGGCGACGGTGCGCGTCTTGCGGCGCATCATCTGCTCGAAATAGCGGCCGATGAGCAGGAAGAAGAGCAGCATCACGGCGCTGTCGAAATAGGCATGGGTGGCGTGGTTGGCGGTTTCCACCAGCGACATGCCAACGGCCAGCAGAACGCCGAGCGAGATCGGCACGTCCATGTTGAGCTGACGGGCGGCGAGCGCCATCCGCGCCGAGCGGAAGAATGGCCGGCCGGCATAGGCGACGGCTGGCACGGCGATGAGCGCGGAGAGCCAGTGGAAGAAGTCGCGTTGCTCCTGGGTGATGTCGGTGACGTTGCCGGACCAGACCGACACCGACAGCAGCATGATGTTCATCATGGCGAAGCCGGCGACGCCGAGGCATTGCAGCAGGAAGCGGGCCTCGCGGGCCTCCTCGCCCTCGACCGCCTTCGGATCGAAGGGAAAGGCGCGGAAGCCCATCGCCGTGAGGCGCTCGACGATACGCTGCGGCGTCGTGGAGGCCTGGCTCCACTCGACCGTCAGGCGGCGGTGGGTGAGGTTGACGCGGGCGGCCTCGACGCCCGGCTCGCGCGCGAGGCCCTGTTCGATCACGGGCATGCAGGCGGCGCAGGTGATGCCATCGACGGCGAAGTCCATCCGCGCACGGCCCTCGCCGAGCGGTTCGACATAGAGGGAGAGGTCGGTCCCTCCCGCGGTGAGGGGCGGCAGCGGCAGGGGCCGCTCCGCGGGCGCCGGCGCCGTGCCAGGCCGGTCGGCTGCGAGCAGGGTGCTCATCGTGTCGCTCACGGCAGCATGACGCGGTTGCGGGAGCGATAGAGAACGGCTCCATCGCGCTCGACCTCGATGACGAGGTCCTGGGCTCCGGCAATGACCCCTTCGGCGGTGCCGACATAGAGGCCCGGGCCGCTTCGCGTCACGTCGAAGCTGCGGTCGTTGGTCCGGTGCGCGGGGTGCATGAGACGTGCCTTGACCGTGATGCGCTCGACGGGGGGGCCGGAGGGCTCGCGCACCGAAACGGTCATGGCGGCGATGCCGGCCGGGTCGCGATCGACCCGCGCCTCGACGGCCCAGGCACGGGCCGTCCGTTCGCGCGCGGCCGTCAGGTCCTGGTTGAACCGCTGGCTGGCGCGATAGGAGCTGTCGGTGGTGGTTCCCGGCATGGTGTCGAGCGCCAGGGTCATCATCAGGGCATTGACGCTGAAGACGACGGCAAAGAAGGCGGCGAAGCCGAAAAACACCATGCGGCCGGTGAGGCGGCGCTCGCGGGGCAGGGTGGGGGAGGCGGAACTGGACATCGGGGGGTCCTCAGGTCAGCGGGAAATGAAGTGGTCGACGACGCTCGCCTTCTCGCCGGTCCCAAGCTCGGTGATGCGGAAGGTGACGCGGCGAGACTGCGGCAGGTCGGCCGGCTTCGCGGCGGTGACATGGACGATGAGCTCGCGGGTCGAATCGGGGCCGATGTCGATGACCGGCCAGTCCCCCGAGGTCATCGTGATGCCGACGGCACTGAGCCGTGCGAGGGGGAGGTCGTCGACCGCGAGCACGAAGATGCGGTGGAGCGGCCGCTTGTTGAGAATGCGCACCGTGTAGCTGTTGCGGACCGACCCGTCCGAGAGCTGGACGAAGAGCGGGTTGCGGTCGTGCAGCACCGACAGTTCGGTGAAGGAGCGCGTCATCAGCCCGTAGAGCATGACGAGGCCGACGGCCGCGATCATGGCGGCATAGAGAACCGTGCGGGTGCGGATGATCGGATAGACCTCCTCCTGCCCCTGCCGACGCCGGTCCATGTTGACGTCGTTGTCATAGGCGATGAGGCCGAGCGGCCGGTTCACCTTGGCCATGACGGAATTGCACGCGTCGATGCACAGACCGCACTGGATGCAGCCGAGCTGCGCGCCGTCGCGGATGTCGACACCGGTCGGGCAGACGACGACGCATTGGTGGCAGTCGATGCAGTCGCCGGCGGGCTGTTCGGTCTCGCGCGCCCGGGCGGCGGCCTTCATCGACATGCGCGGCTCGCCGCGGTCGTAGCGGTAGGTGACGTTGAGGGCGTATTGGTCGGTCAGCGCTGCCTGGATGCGCGGCCAGGGGCACATGTAGAGGCAGACCT
>JAIEPJ010000121.1 GCA_019749835.1 Phreatobacter sp.
CCAGCCCGCCCACCTCGCGCCCGCCCATCGCGTTGGGCTGGCCGGTGACGGAAAGCGGCCCCATGCCCGCCCGCCCGATCCGGCCCGTGACAAGGTGACAGTTCAGGATGGCGTTGACCTTGTCGGTCCCCTGCGCCGACTGGTTCACCCCCTGCGAATAGACGGTAACGACCCGTTCCGTGTTGACCCACAGGTCCAGAAAGCGGCGCAGCGCCGCATCCTCCAACCCCGTCTCGCCCTCTTGGCGGGCAGCGGCAAGCGCCGCATCGAACCCCTCCACCCCTTGCAGAAAGTCGGGATCGACCCGTCCGGTATCGACGATATGGCAAAGCAGGCGGTTGAACAGCGCAACGTCCGCCCCCGGCGCGATGGCAAGGTGCAGGTCGGCCAGTTCGCAGGTCGCCGTGCGGCGCGGATCGACCACCACGACCTGCATCCCGGGCCGCGCCTCCTTTGCCGCCGCAAGACGCTGGAACAGCACGGGATGGCACCACGCAAGGTTCGACCCCACCAGCACCACCAGATCGGCCAGTTCCAGATCCTCATATTGCCCCGGCACCGTGTCGCTGCCAAAGGCGCGACGGTGCCCCGCCACCGAAGACGCCATGCACAGCCGCGAATTCGTGTCGATATTCGCCGACCCGATGAACCCCTTCATCAACTTGTTGGCCGCGTAATAATCCTCGGTCAGCAACTGCCCCGAAACGTAGAAGGCCACCGCATCCGGCCCATGCTCCGCGATGGTCTGCCGAAACCGCAAGGCGACCAGATCCAGCGCCTCGTCCCATCCCGCCTCGCGCCCGCCGATGCGGGGGGCAAGCAACCGCCCCTCCATCCCCACGGTGTCCGCCAGCGCCGCGCCCTTGGAACAGAGCCGCCCGAAATTCGCCGGATGATCCGGGTCCCCCGCGACCGACACGCCGCCCTGCCCGTCGGGACGCAGGATCACCCCGCACCCCACGCCGCAATAGGGACAGGTGGACTGGATGCCCCCCGTCATGCCGCGCTCCGCCGTTGCAGGCGCGCCGCATCAAGCATGATGCGCCCACCCTGCACACGGACCGGATAGGTCGCCACCTGCCCCTCATCCGCGCCCTGCGCCTGCCCGGTGGCCAGATCGAACACCCAGTTATGCAGCGGGCAAGTCACCTGCGCGCCGTGGACGATCCCTTCGGACAGGGGCCCACCCCTGTGCGGACAGCGATCGTCCAGCGCGAAGACCTCATCCCCGGCGGTGCGGAACACCGCCACGCAGCCCTTCGCCGTCTTGATCACACGCGCGCCCTGCGCCGGGATATCCTCCAGCGCGCCGATGTCGATCCAATTCATTCCGCAGCCTCCAGTGACAGATCCGCCATCGCCGACCACAGGCGGCGCTCCTCGGGTTTCGCATGTTCGGCCCAGGGGTCCTTGCGATAGACCGATTGGCTGATCTCGAAACGCGCGAAGAGCGCCGCGCGGTTGGCGCGGTCCTCCACCACCTGCGCCTTGACCCAGTCGAGCCCGACCTTGGCCACCCATTTGTAAGGACGGTCCAGATACTTCGCCTGTTCGCGGTAAAGCTGGATGAAGGCCGCCGTGATCTCGCAGGCCTCGTCCTCGGACGGGGTGGCGGCAAGGAATTCCGTCTCCTTCACCTCCATCCCCGCAGCGCCCGCGACGCTGATCTGGTAGCCGCTGTCGACGCAGACGATGCCCACATCCTTGACCGTCGCCTCGGCGCAGTTGCGCGGGCAGCCCGACACGCCCAGCTTGACCTTGTGGGGCGTCCACGACCCCCACAGCAGCTTCTCCAGCCGGATGCCAAGCCCCGTGGAATCCTGCGTACCGAAGCGGCAGAATTCCGACCCGACACAGGTTTTGACGGTCCGCAGCCCCTTGGAATAGGCATGCCCCGACACCATGCCAGCGGCGTTCAGGTCGGCCCACATCGCGGGCAGATCCTCCTTCTTCACCCCCAGCAGGTCGATCCGCTGGCCACCCGTCACCTTGACCATCGGCACGCCATATTTGTCCGCCGCATCCGCGATGGCGCGCAGTTCGGCAGGCGTGGTGACGCCGCCCCACATGCGCGGCACCACGGAATAGGTGCCGTCCTTCTGGATGTTGGCGTGATTGCGTTCGTTGACGAAACGGGATTGCCGGTCGTCGCGATACTCCAGCGGCCAATCCGCCAGCAGATAGTAATTCAGCGCCGGTCGGCAGGAATGGCAGCCACCGGGGGTCTTCCAGCCCAGCTCCTGCATCACGGCCGGGATGGATTTCAACGCCCGCGCCTTGATCAGCCGCCGCACATCCTCGTGGCCAAGGTCGGTGCATTTGCACATGGTCTGCTTCGCAGGCGCGGCAAAGGCATCGCCCAGCGTCACCGCCATGACCTTTTCCACCAGCCCCGTGCAGGTCCCGCAGGACGACGACGCCTTGGTCTGCGCCCGCACGGAGTCAAGCGTGACCGCGCCCCCCTGCACCGCTTCCACGATCCTGCCCTTGCAGACGCCGTTGCAGCCGCAGATCTCCGCCTCAGGCGGCAAGGCTGCAACGGCCGCCATAGGGTCCGGAGTGGCCCCCCCTTGATGCGCGGGACCAAAGATCAGCGTGTCGCGCATCGGCGCGATGTCGGTGGCGTCCTTGATCAGTCCGAAGAACCACGTCCCGTCGGCGGTGTCGCCATACATCACCGCACCGATCAGGCGGTCGTCCTTGATCACCAGCCGCTTGTAGATGCCGCGCGCAGGGTCGCGGAAGGCGATATCCTCGCGCCCCTCGCCCTCGGCAAAGTCGCCCGCGCTGAACAGGTCGCATCCCGTGACCTTCAGCTTCGTCGCCGTCTGCACGGGCCGGAACGCCGCCTCCTGCCCCAGCAGGGTCGCCGCCGCCACCTTGGCCTGATCGTAAAGCGGCGCGACAAGACCGAACAGCTGCCGCTCATGCTCCACGCATTCGCCCACCGCAAGGATCGCGGGGTCCGATGTCACCATCGCGTCGCTGACGGTGATGCCGCGCCCGACATCCAGCCCCGCATCCGTGGCAAGGCGGGTTTCGGGGCGGATGCCCACGGCCATTACCACAAGATCCGCACCATAGGTCGTGCCATCCTCCAACAGCACCGCCTCGGCCCGGTCATGGCCCAGAATGGCCTTTGTCGCGCCCTTGCAATGGATGCGGATGCCCCGCGCCTCCAGCGCCTTCTGCAGCAGATAGCCCGCGGCAGGGTCCAGCTGGCGCTCCATCAGATGACCCATAAGATGGATCACCGTCACCTCCATCCCCCGCAGGGCAAGACCCGCCGCCGCCTCCAGTCCCAAAAGCCCGCCGCCGATCACCACGGCCTTCGCCCCAGGTTTCGCCGCAGCGATCATCGCCTCGGTATCGTCAAGGTCGCGATAGGTGACGACACCCCTCAACTCGCGCCCCGGCACCGGAATGATGAACGGCGCCGAACCCGTGGCGATCAGCAGCCGGTCATAGGGGGTTTCGCCCCGCGACGTGGCGACCACGCGCCGCGCGCGATCGATCCGCGTGACATGCTCGCCGAACCGGGTGGCAATGCCATGCCGCGCATACCAATCCGCGTCATGCGTGACGATCTCGGCATAGGCCTTCTCGCCCGACAGCACGGGCGACAGCATGATCCGGTTGTAATTCCCGCGCGGCTCGGCATTGAACAGCGTGATATCGAAGGCATCCGGCGCAGCCTCGACCAGATGCTCCAGCACACGGCCCGACGCCATGCCCGCCCCGATGACGACAAGTCTTTCGCCCATCATGCAACCTCCTTCTTCTTTGCGCCGTGCTCGTATTCCTCAAGGAAACCAAGGATTTCGGCGCGGTAGGTCCAATAGTCGGGATGGTCGAGCAGCGCCTTGCGCGTGCGCGGACGCGGCAGGGCGACCGTCGTGATCTTGCCGATGGTGGCATTCGGCCCGTTGGTCATCATCACCACGCGGTCGGCCAGCAGGATCGCCTCGTCAACGTCATGCGTCACGCAGACGGCCGTGACCTTTGTCCGGCTCCAGACCTCCATCAGCACTTCCTGCAATTCCCAGCGGGTCAGGCTGTCCAGCATCCCGAAGGGTTCATCCAGCAGCAGAAGCTTGGGCGACAGCGCGAACGCCCGCGCGATGCCCACGCGCTGGCGCATCCCGTTCGACATGTCCGCAGCGCGGCGGTCCATCGCATCGGCCAGCCCGACCCGTTCCAGATAGTATTCCACCACCTCCTGCCGTTCAGCCTGCGTTGCCTTGGGATAGACGCGGTCCACCCCGATGGCGACATTCTCCTTGGCCGTCAGCCAGGGGAAAAGCGACGGCGACTGGAACACCACCGCACGTTCGGGATCGGCCCCCTCCACATGCAGCCCATCCAGCTTGATCGCCCCCTTCGAGATGGCATTCAGCCCCGCCGTCATCGTCAGCACGGTCGATTTCCCGCAGCCGGAATGGCCGATCAGGCTGACGAACTCGCCCTTCCTCAGGCTCAGGTTGAAATCCTCCACCACGGTCAGCGGCCCCTTGGGCGTGGCATAGACCTTGTGCAGCTGCGAATACTGCAGATAGCGGTCGCCCGTCATGGACCGCGCCGCCTGCGCATAGGCACCGGGCAGCGCATGGCGCGGGGTGACGGCGGGCAGTCGCCGCCGGTCCGTCACCGTGGCGCGCCGGGCGGCATCCATCAGGCTCGCCGTCACGCTGGCACGCAGCGATTTGAAGGTTTCGTCCTGCGCGTTGCGGTCGCGCGGACGCGGCAGCGCCACCGCAAACTCCCACCCCAGCGTGCCGTCGGGATTGAGGATCGCGATGCGGTCGGCCAGAACCAGCGCCTCGTCCACATCATTGGTGACAAGGACGACCGTGCGGCGGTCCGCGGCCCAGATCGCCTCGATCTCTTCGGCCAGATTGGCGCGCGTCAGCGCATCCAGCGCCGACAGCGGTTCGTCCAGTAACAGCACCTCTGGCTCCATCGCCAGCGCGCGCGCAATCCCGACCCGCTGGCGCATCCCCCCCGAAAGCTCGGCCGGGCGGCGGTCGGCGGCATGCGACAGGCCCACCATCCCGATATACTGCGCCACCTTGCCCGCGCGATCCGCAGCCGACAGCGCCGGATGCACGGCATCCACGGCCAGCCGCACATTCCCCGCCACCGTCAGCCACGGCATCAGCGAATAGGACTGGAACACCACCGCCCGCTCCGGCCCCGGCCCCGTGACGGGTGCCCCCCTGAACCGGACCTCGCCCTGATCGGGGGTGGCAAGACCCGCCAGCAGGTTGACCAGCGTGGTCTTGCCCGTGCCCGAATAGCCGAGGATGGCCAGAAACTCGCCCTCGCGCACCGAAAGGGTCAGCTCCCGCAGCACCTCATGCCGCGCGTCCCCTTCGCCGAAGCCCTTGGAAACATTGACCAGTTCCAGCATCGCCATCACCGCTGCGCCGAAAAGGTGAACACGGTCTGCAGCGTGAACATCACGCGGTCCAGCAGGAAGCCGATGATCCCGATGGTCAGCACCGCCACCATGATGCGCGCAAGGCTGTCGGACGATCCGTTCTGGAACTCGTCCCAGACGAACTTGCCCAGACCCGGATTCTGCGCCAGCATCTCTGCCGCGATCAGCACCATCCAACCCACGCCCAGCGACAGCCGCAGCCCGGTAAAGATCAGCGGCAGCGCCGAAGGCAGGACCAGCCGGGTGATCTTCGTCCATGCCGACAGCTTCAGCACCTTGCCCACATTCACCAGATCACGGTCGATCGACGCCACCCCAAGCGAAGTGTTGATCAGCGTGGGCCAGAGCGAACACAGCATCACCGTCACCGACGATACGAGGAAGCTTTTCGCCATGCCCCCTTCGCCCCCGTCATAGGTCGCCGAAACGACCATCGTGACGATGGGCAGCCATGCCAGTGGCGAGACGGGCTTGAACACCTGCACCAGCGGGTTGATCGCGGCATTGGCGGTCGGCGACAGCCCCGCCGCGATGCCCAAGGGCACGGCGACCAGCGTGGCCAGCAGGAACCCCGTGAAGACCGTGCGGATCGACGTCAGGATCTGTTCGTAATAGGTGGGCTTGCCGGTATAGGCGCGGGTCTTGACCTTGTCCGCCTTGCCCTCGGCCACCAGCGCCGCGTTGCGTTCCTCCTGCTTGGCATAGAAGGCGGCCTCCTTCGCCGCTTCCGCCTTGGCATCTGCATGCAGCGCCTGCGCCTGTTCCCAGACCTGCACCGGCCCCGGCACCGCGCCCAGCGACGTCTGCACCTTGGGGGCCAGCGTCCCCCAGACCCTCAGGAAACCGGCAATCGCCAGCAGCGGAACCACCGCCAGCCGCCAGATCTCGCGCATCTGCCCGCGTGGGTTGTCGCCGGCCAACGCCCGCCAGATCGGGGTCAGCCAGGCCAGCCCCAGCGCCCGCAACCACGGGTCGCAGCGGCCGATAAAGGTGTAAAGCCGGGCCAGCCTCTCGGCGCGCGAGGTTTCGGGTTCTTCCGGCAGGGCGGCAGGATCAAGGGCGGTCATGGCATGTCCTTGTCAGAGGATGACGAAAGGGCGCGGACCGTCCGGCCCGCGCCAAGACGCTCAGTTCGTGATGGCGTCCGAGGGCGTCTGGTCGCCCTTCAGCCCGATGGGCAGGCTGTCGATATAGGCGTTGGGCTTCGTGCCATCGAAGGCGATGCCGTCGATGAATGCATCGGTAGGGTCGCGATAGCCATCGGCGTCGAAGTCAAAATCCGCCCCCGTCGCCAGCCCGTCCGCGATCAACGCCTCGGCCGCAGCCTTGTAGAGATCGGGCCGGTAGACCTGCTTTGCTGTCGCGTCATACCAGCTGTCGGGCTTCGCCTCGGCAATCTGCCCCCAGCGGCGCATCTGGGTCAGGGTCCAGACCGCATCCGAATAATAGGGGAAGGTCGCGTTCTCGCGGAAGAACAGGTTGAAGTCGGGCGCGGGCCGCACATCGCCGGGTTCGTATTCGAAGGTTCCCGTCATCGAATTGGCGATCACCGCCGCATCCGCGCCGACATAATCCGGACGGCTCAGGATCTCGACCGCCTCCAGCCGGTTCTCGCGGCTGGCATCCAGCCACATCCCCGCCCGGATCAGCGCCTTGGTCAGCGCCAGCGTCGTGTTGGGGTTCTCCTCGGCAAAGGCGCGGGTCAGGCCAAAGACCTTTTCGGGGTTCTTGGCAAAGATGTCGGCATCGGCGATGACCGGAACGCCGATCCCCTTCTTCACTGCCGCCTGGTTCCACGGCTCGCCCACGGCATAGCCAAGGATGGTGCCGGCCTCCAGCGTGGCGGGCATCTGCGGCGGCGGCGTGACGGAAATCAGCACCTCGCCTCCGGTCTGCCCGTTGACGTCACCGGCATCATAGAACCCGGGGTGGATCCCCCCCGCCGCCAGCCAGTAGCGCAGCTCGTAATTGTGCGTCGATACGGGAAAGACCATGCCCAGATTGAACGCCTCGCCCGCCGCCGTCCGCGCCTCTACCACGGGCTTCAGCGCTGCGGCACTGATCGGGTGGACGGGCTTGCCCGCCGCGTCCATCGTGACATGGGGCTTCATCTCCGCCCACACCTCGTTCGCCACGGTGATCGCATTCCCGTTCAGGTCCAGCGCGACGGGGGTGATCACCTCGCCCGCCGTGCCGTAACCGATGGTCGCGGCAAGCGGTTGCCCCGCCAGCATCATAGCCCCGTCGATCTCGCCCGAAATGGTGCGGTCCAGCAGCACCTTCCAGTTCGACTGGGCTTCAAGCGTGACGTAAAGCCCCTCGTCCTCGAAGAACCCCTTCTCTGCCGCGATGGCAAGCGGGGCCATATCCGTCAGCTTGATGAAGCCGAGGGTGAGTTCGTCTTTCTCCAGATCGGCGGTCGCCGCAAAGGCAGGGGCCGACAGCAGTGCGGTGGTCAGCATCAGGAAGGCGCAGCGTTTCATATGTGTGGTCCTTCGATGGAAAAAACAAAAAGCCGCCAGACCGGTGCCGCAGGGAGGGTGCGGCAGGGTCAGGCGGCTTTGCCCGGTGGGTCCCGGTCGTTCGGGAAATTCCGTGACGGGACGCCATTGCCCCGTCGTGATTTCAGGCTGCGTGCGGATTCGCCGTCTGGCAAGCGCGGGGAAGTCAGGCGAAGACCGATCATGCTGCGATGCAGAGAAACGGCTAAACTTTGTGCGATTGAACCCGCGCATTGCCCGCCAAGGGACAGGAGTCGCACGAATGGGCGGCTGGCAAAGCGCCCGTCAGGCCGCCACGGGCCGAAGGAAACGGTCGTAAAGATCGGCCCTGAACACCCCTGCCGCAGCGGATTCGGCCCATCCCCGCGGCAGACCGAAGCGGAAGGCAAGCCGTGCCGCGATCCATCCGGCCTGCTCCGGCGTGGGGCGCATCAGGCGCGACGGCCCGAAGGTCTGAAAGCCTGCCACGACATGTTCCGTCCCGCGATCATCGGTCACGATCCGACCGAGCAGGGACCGTTCCACCCGTTCCGCCGCCACATCCACGCGGCCCGGACGGGTCACCACCTCGGCTGCGGTCGTAGCGTTTCCGGGCAGGGCAAGCCACTCCCCCGCGCGCGACAGCGCGCGGACAAGCCGCCCCGTCAGATCGGCTTCGGCCTCGCACCAGCCTGCCCGCAGCGCGAGGACCTTTTCCGGACTGGCCGGATGGATTGACGTGCCCGGCAGCAGAAGCCGCGCCCGCGCCGTGACCACCGCCTGACTTCCCCACGGCTCGCCCACGCAAAAGGCGTCAAGCTCGCCCTCGGCCAAGGCTTCGGGCATCAGCGGGGGCGCCACGGTCCGCAGGTCGGCCAGACCTTCCGTCAGCCCCTTCATCCAGTCGCCAAGCAGCAGTGCGTGCATCGAATGGGCGAAGGGCACGCCGAACCGCAGCGGCCGTCCCAAGGCGGCCACCGCCTGCGCCGCGTCGGCGGCATCGCAAAAGCCGAAGCCGTGGCCCAGCTGGTCCAGCCCGTCCGCAACTGCGGATGACACGCCCACCACCTGCCCGCCCAGCGACAGGACAAGCGGGGTTTCCAGCCGGACATCGCCACCGCCCAGTCCCAGCGCCCGCGCCACCAGCATCACCGAAAGCATCTGCGCCGCCGCAACCTGCCCCTGATCCAGCATGTCGCGCAACATCGACCAGTTGGCCGCGCGATGCAGCACCAGCCGAAGGCCCTGCTCCTCGGCAAAGCCCAAGGCGTCCGCGATGATCAAGGGCGCGGCATCGACAAGGGGCACATAGCCAAGGGCGATATCGCGAGTCATCGCAAAAGGTCCGCCGCCGTCACTAACGCCTGCGCCACGTCGGCGACGCGCTTGCCCTGATCCATCGCCGTCTTGCGGATCAAGGCATAGGCCTCCTCCTCGGACACGCCGCGCGCCTTCATCACGAGCCCCTTGGCGCGGTCGATCACCTTGCGTTCCTCCAGCGCGGCCTTGGTGGCGGCAAGTTCCGACCGCACGCGCTGGAACAGGTGGAACCGCGCCACAGCCGCATCGAGGATCGGGCGGATGCGATCGGCCCGCAGCCCGTCGACCACATAGGCCGACACGCCCGCTTCGATGGCGGCGCGGGTCGTGGCGGGATCGGACCGGTCCACGAACATGGCAACGGGCCGGTCCATGGGCCTTGTCGCCTGCGCCAGTTCTTCCAGCACGTCGCGGGACGGATGTGCGATGTCGACCAGCACGATGTCAGGCATCGTCTCGGCCACGTCGCGCGCCAGCACGCGACGGCCCGAAAACACGACCACATCGCTCTCGCCCGCCTCGGCAAGGGCTTCGCGCACCCGCTCTGCGCGTTCAGGGTCGCTTTCGACCAAAAGGATGCGGAGACTGGCTGGCATAATGGATCAAGTGGTGTTGCCGACCTTCGCCATCGTATCAATCCGAAGGCAAGAGCACCAATTACGCCGAGTGAGGGATGCGACTTCTTCTGCCCAAGGAGAGTGCAAACCATAGCCGCGCGAACAATTATTCATCAATAAATCGAGGTATCACCTAAGGAACCATCGATCCATTCGAGGGGAAAGCGGACTGTCGCCAGAGCGAACACGGAGGAACCCTGCACTGGAGGTATCCGCAAAGCGATGGCTATTGTTGTAGTTGGGAAAAGGTGAGATCGGGATCAGACTGGCCCAAGAGGTTCCGTTAGAGCCTGCGGACCCCTGCTCCGCGTGACGGGGCCAAAACTGTCTTCGGTGGCCACAGCGACGGATATCTTCGATCTCAACCTAAGTCTGATCTACACTGCTTTGAGCGGGTCCGCCACATCGGACGCCGTCGGCGTGTCTGCCGCAGACTTGGACCCGATTTCAGAAAGACTTCACTTCGCTTTCAGGACTTCCCAGCCAACCTGATCCAGCCTCGGAACATCGCCAATGCGGAGGTGTCCCATGTCGCTGCATGATCCTATCTTTATCGCACAAGACATCATCGCCGCCCTTTGGGAAAGCGAAGTCGACTGCCTGCCCCCGATCGGAGATCGTCGGGACCGGCTGCTTGAGGCGGGCAACATGGATTGCTGTGCCAGTGGAGATTTCCTTGCCTTAATGCCATCGGTCGATGCCCCTGCTCCGGCCTGGAGCGATGACAGGATGTGGTTGCGGCGCATCCTCGGTTTCTGAACGCTTAACAGGTGGCGAGCACAGGTCTTCGCTGGGCGTGCCCTGAAAGGGACCGCCCATGAGGATCGGCCAACATGACCTTGACCTGTTGAACGGAACGCTTGTCCACGACGGCGAGCGTGTCCATCTGCGAGCAAAGACCTTCGCGCTTCTTTCCTACCTAGCCAAGAATGCCGGTCGTGTAATCGGTAAAGACGAACTTATCTCTGCGGTGTGGCCCGACGTCATCGTCACCGAAGACTCGCTCACACAGGCCATCCGCGAGCTACGGCGGGTGCTTGGCGACAGGGTGCTCCGCACGGTTCCGCGCCGCGGCTATGTGCTGGAAACCTCGCGGGATGATCGCGTCGCAGAGGGCCCGCCCAGCGTGGTCGTATTGCCTTTCCTGACGGTGTCCGAGAGGCCGGAGGATCGCATCCTCGCGGACGGGGTGGTCGAGGAAATCTGCCAGTGCCTTGGCCGATATGGCCTCGTACGGGTCATCGCGCGACATTCCGCCTTTCAGTGCCGGCCGGAAGACATCGCACCTCAGGACGCCGCGCGCAAGCTGGGCGCGGACTGGTTCGTGGAAGGTCCGGCGCGAAGAACGGCTGCGGGCCTTCGGCTGTCACCCGCGCTGTGCGAGACGTCGACTGGACGGCAGATCTGGACCGAAACTTTCGTCGTCGGGGACGATGGCCCTGCGGAAGTGACAACGGTACTTCCGCATCGCATCATCACACGTCTGACCCTTGACGAACAAAGGCGCGTCGCCCTTCAACCTGCCTCATCGAGCGCCGACATGACCGCATGGCGGCATTTCGTGGCGGGGGTCGCCGCGCTGCGCCGATACGGACCCGGTGTGAACGAGGAGGCATGCGCCCATTTCCGTCTCACCGTGGCGCGAGATCCGATCTTTGCACTGGGCCACTCGTATCTCGGTCTCGCCATCCTTACGATCGGGCGTTACGACGCCTCGCCCCAGGATGTGCTGAACGAAGGGCTTGCCCTTGCGCTGCGCGGGGTGGAACTCGCGCCGGAAGAGGCACGCTGCCATACGATCCTTGCGCTTGCCCGCCTTTGGCGACGCCAGGTCGATGCCGCGGAATTCTCGGCCCGGCAGGCGGTGCAGATCAACCCGTCCGACCCCGATCCCCTTGCCATGCTGGGATACGTGCTGACCCTGCGCGGCAATCCGGCCGAGGGCATCGCCTGTCTTGAGGCAGCGGTGCGGCTGAACCCCCTGCACCCGGCTTGGTATCATGGCGATCTTGCTATCGCCCACCATATTGCAGGCAACCATGCCGAGGCCAGTGCCTGCATACAGCGTCTGCCCGAGACAGATTCATGGAAGGAAACGCGTCTTGCGGCCTGCCATGCAGCGCTGGGGGACGCGGTCGGCGCAGCGCGGCATCTAGACCGCGCCGAAGCCATGACCCAGGGATGGGATGCGCAGGCCATGATAGACAGCTGGGCCGAGTTGGAGCACAGCGCCGACCGCAGCTACTTGCAGCGCGAGGTTGCCTTGGCGCTGGAGCTGCGCCGGCACCTGAAATCGACGCCGAAGGTTTCGTGAAAAGACCTCAGACCATTATCCTTCGGGGGGCAAGGGGCACACGTGCCGGGCATGTCTGCATCGCCCAAGCCAGTCGCGCGGCGCGCCCATTATTAAACCTCAGGATCCCTCTGGCGTTGCCATGTCCCGCGGCGCGGTGCCGATATTGCGGACAGCCGTGATGAGGATGCCCAGATCCTGCATTTCGGTCCGGTGGTTGCAAAAAGCCGCGCGCAGGGCGTAGCGCCCCCGCAGGGTCGTTCCGGACGGCACGGCGATACCGCTTTCCTGCAGCCGCAGAAGAAGTTCGCGGTTCAGAGCGTCCAGTTCCGCTTCGTTCATCCCGCCGGGATTGTAGCGCAAACAGACCACGCTGGTGCCGACAGGGGCAAACAGTGAGCTGCTCCCCGAAAATCGGACGGTGACGGAAGCTACGATCTGACGTCTGCTGGTCTCCACCTACGATGAGATCAGGAGATGAAGAAACGCAGGAACCATGACGCTGGGTTCAAAGCCCGCGTGGCGTTGGAGGCCGTGAAGGGCGAACGCACGGTTTCGGAGTTAGCACGCCGAATACGGCGTGCATCCGACGATTATCCACCAGTGAAAGAAGGCTCTAGTTGAGGGTGCGGCTGACATCTTCGAGCGAGATGACAAAAAGGCTCCCGCGGTCGATTAAGACAAGGTGGGGGCGCTGAATGCCAAGATCGGGGAACTGGCGGTCAGGGAGATCTGCGAGACGCGCGTGCGGTATGGTTACCGCCGGGTTCACGTCCTGCTGGATCGTGAAGGCTGGGGATCAACGTCAAGAAAGTCTATCGCATTTACAGAGAGTTGGGCAGGCAGCTCAAGTACAAGACACCCAAGCGTCGGGTAAAGGCTAAGCTGCGAGATGACCGTGTCGAGGCCGTCGGACCGAACGAGGTCTGGGCGATGGACTTCGTGCATGGCCAACTGGCGACGGTTAAGAACTTGCGGGTGCTGACCGTTGTCGACACCTTCTCACGATATGTCCCGGTTTTGGACGTGCGCTACAGCTACAGAGTAAGCGTTGTCCCGACCCCACGTCTCCGAGCAGGGCGTTGTGAAGCGCATCGTGGCCTTTGGTCTTTCGTCGACCGGCAATGACCGTCCATAGCCTCTTGTGTCTATCGGTGCTGGCAGTAATGGGGAGTGACTGACCTGAACTGAAGGCGATCCCGCATGACGAAGCAGACCGGTGCGCCGTTGGCGCGTAACAAGCCTGCTGCCTTCTTCGGTGGCACTGTCATCAGCACCTTGGGCGGATTGATCGGCCTCGGCGGGGCAGAGTTCCGGCTTCCACTTCTGATTGGACCTTTTGGATTTGCGGCACTCGAAGCGGTCATCCTGAAAAAAGCGATGAGCCTTGTGGTCGTTGCCTTCGCCCTGCCGTTTCGCGCCGGGACTGTGCCCTTCGATCAGGTCGCCGCGCACTGGCCAGTCATCGTAAACCTGCTGGCTGGGAGTCTGGCAGGTGCTTGGCTCGGGGCGGGATGGGCGACACGGCTGAGTTCTGCTGCACTTTACAAGGTGATCGCGGTGATGCTCCTTGCTATTGCGGGTGTCCTCTTGCTGGGCCATGGCCTGACGGGCGGGGAGGCGCTTGTCGCCGGTCCTGCTCAGGTTCTTGCAGGTGTGCTCGCAGGTCTGTTGATAGGCGTTGTTGCGTCAGTCTTGGGTGTTGCCGGGGGCGAGTTGCTAATACCAACTCTGATCCTGCTGTTCGGGGCAGACATCAAGCTTGCCGGAAGCCTGTCGCTTGCAGTCAGTCTGCCCACCATGATCGTGGGCTTCACCCGCTACAGCCGCGACCAGAGCTTTACCGTCATCGGTCGCAACCGGACGTTCCTTGTGGTCATGGCGGCAGGGTCGATCTTCGGCGCATGGATTGGCGGGCAGCTTCTGGGGATCATCCCGAACGCGGTGCTGTTGCCGGGCCTCGCTCTGATCCTCGTCCTCTCGGCCATAAAGGTCTGGCGGCACCAGTGATCTCAGGAGGCCGTCGTTTTGTCATGGGCTTCTCAAGAGACGAAGTTCCACGGCAGCAGGTCGTCGATCTGGCTCTGCTTGTGTCCTTGGACAATGGCGGTGAGGGCGGCGGACATCCACGCATGAGGATCGACGCCGTTCATTTTGCAGGTCTCGATGAGCGAGGCGATGACAGCCCAGTTTTCGGCTCCTCCGTCGTGGCCCGCGAAGAGGGCATTCTTGCGGTTCAGGGCGATGGGGCGGATGGTGCGTTCGACGGTGTTGTTGTCGATCTCGACGCGGCCATCGGTCATGAAGCGGCCAAGACCATCGCGGTATTTGGCGATGTAGGCGAGCGCCTCGCCCAAGGGCGACTTTGCCGAGGCACGGGTGCGGTGGTGTGTCAGCCAGTCGTCGATGCGGGTGAGGATCGGGGCGGAGCGACCCTGCCGGGCGGATAGTCGGGTGACGGGGTCGTTGCCTCGGATCTCGGCTTCGATGGCGTAGAGGTCGCGGATGAGGGCCACGCCCTCCTCCGCAATCGGCGCGGGTCCGGTGCAGGTGATCTCGATCAGCTTGCGGCAGGCGTGCGCCCAGCAATAGGCGAGCTGTATGCCCGGACCGATCCGGTCCGCTGCAATCAGGCGGTTGTAGCCGGCATAGCCGTCGACCTGCAGAATGCCGCCAAAGCCCTGCAATATCCGCTCGGCATGCTGCCCTCCCCGACCGGGGGCATAGGTGAAGACCACGCCCGGTGGTGCCGTGCCGCCCCATGGCCTGTCATCGCGGGCCAAGGCCCAGAGGTATCCGGTCTTGGTCTTTCGTGCCCCCGGATCGAGGACGGGGGCGCGGGTATCGTCCATGAAGAGCTTGGTTGATCGCTTCAGGTCCGCCATCAGCGCGTCGTAGACGGGGCGGAGTTCGAAGGCGCCGCGGCTCACCCAATCGGCAAGGGTGGAGCGGTCGAGATCGACGCCCTGGCGGCTGTAGATCTGGGCCTGTCGGTAAAGCGGCAAGTGATCGGCATACTTGCTGACCAGCACATGGTCGACCGTGGCCTCGGTGGGCATGCCGCCCGGGATCAGCCGCGCCGGTGCGGGGGCTTGCGTGATGCTGTCGTTGCAAGAGCGGCAGGCATACTTCGGACGGCGGGTGACGATGACGCGGAACTGGGCGGGGACGATGTCGAGCCACTCCGAGACATCCTCGCCGATGCAATGCAGTCAGCCGCCGCAGGCGCAGATCAGGCTGTCCGGCTCGATGACCTCCTCGATGCGCGGCAAGTGCTTGGGCAGCGATCCACGATTGGCAGCACGCGGTTTGGCGGGGCGCTTGGCGGCCCGATCTTCGGTATCCTCTTCGGCATGGATCACCGCCATGGCCGTTTCGAGGTCTTCCAGCGCCAGTTCAAATTGGTCCGGATCACTCTTCTCCGACTTGCGACCGAAGACCGCCTGCTTGAAGGCAGCGACCAGCTTCTCCAGCCGCGCAATGCGCTCGTCCTTGCGCTGGCCGCGCGCCTCCTCGGCGATCAACATCGCCTTCAGCGCAGCAATTTCTTCAAGCAGATCAGCAGTCTTCGGCATGGCGCGGGTCTACCATAGTGGCCTGTCCGATGCCCGCCCAAAGCACAAACCGAGTCATCCTGCCGCAGGCCAGATCCCGTCATTCCACCGCTTCGGGAGCCTTCGCCCCGACGGCCCGAACCCGCCGCCAGTCAAGACCCGCAAACAACGCCTCGAACTGCGCGTGGTTCATCAGCATAAGCCCGTCCTTCACGGCGGGCCAGGTGAAGCTGTGCTCCTCAAGCCGCTTGTAGGCCAGCACCAGACCGGTGCCGTCCCAATACAAGAGCTTCAACCGGTCCGCCTTTCTGGCCCGGAAGACGAAGTCCGTCCCAGTGAACGGGTCCGTGCGCAGCTCGTTCTTCACCATCGCGGCCAGGCTGTCGTGACCCTTGCGGAAGTCGATGGGCTTCGTGGCAACCATGATCCGCACCCGGTTCGACGGAAAGATCACGGGCGGGCCTGCAGCGCTATGACCAGTTCCGCGACCCGTGCCGCAGCAGTGGCACCGTCCAGCCGCACCGTCACCGGCCCGATGATCAGATCAATCGACGCCGTCTCCACCGGCGTCTCGACCGGCTGCGACAATGCCACCGGCGCGGCGAACTCCGCCCCCGCAAATTCCGGCACCACCAGTTTGCCTTGCCGCGCCAGCGTCCGCCAAGAAGACAGGTGATTGGCCTTCAACCCACGCCGACGTGCCACCTCGTTCATCGTGACACCGGGCACCAGCGTCTCCGCCACCATCCGACCCTTAGCTTCGTCGGACCATCGCCGCTTGGCCGCCGGAGCCGCCAAAAGCTCCACAAACCCAACGGCCTC
Organism: Phreatobacter sp.; assembly: GCA_019749835.1. GTDB lineage: Bacteria > Pseudomonadota > Alphaproteobacteria > Rhizobiales > Phreatobacteraceae > Phreatobacter. The sequence continues at coordinate 16,527 of JAIEPJ010000121.1, forward strand.
CATACTGCGCTCCCGATGGACTCCCACTGACGCCTCCCCTGCAAATCTCCATACGAGGGCGCATCGCAGCTTACGGATTCAGCAGGAAGGTGGGGTCAAGACGGCGCTTACGAATGGTCCTCAACGCCCTGCAGTGGGCCTCGCTTTGTCCGATCTCAGCGATTTCCTGGGAGATCGCTTCGATCCGGGCATCGAGGCGCATCCAGTCGTCATGAAGATCAAGGATGATGTGTCTTATCCCCGGTGAGATCTCGTCCCGGCGTTCGTCCAGAAGAGTCAGAAGCTAGTTTTGAACGGCGCGCAGACCCTTCCGGATCGTGATGCCTTGTTCGATAAGAAA
>JAIEPJ010000129.1 GCA_019749835.1 Phreatobacter sp.
CATCGCGATCGGCCGCGAGGAAGGCGCGAAACTCCATTGGGGCGGCGAGCGGCTGAACCGCGAGACTCCCGGCTTCTACCTGCAGCCGGCGCTGTTTACCGGGGTGAACAATTCCATGCGCATCGCGCGCGAGGAGATCTTCGGCCCCGTCGCCGCCGTGCTTCGCGTGAAGAACTACGAGGAAGCGCTGGCGGTCGCCAACGACACCGAGTTCGGCCTCTCCGCGGGCATCTGCACGACCTCGCTGAAATATGCCTCGCACTTCAAGCGCAATTCGGAGGCCGGCATGGTGATGGTCAACCTGCCGACGGCGGGTGTCGACTATCACGTGCCCTTTGGTGGCCGGAAGGGCTCGAGCTACGGCCCGCGCGAGCAGGGTGCCTATGCCCGCGAGTTCTACACGACAGTGAAGACCGCCTACACGCTGGCGTGAGGCCGGATCCAGGGATGACGAAAGGCGGGCTCGGCGCCCGCCTTTTTCGTTTCACCCCAGCAATTGGCCGCCGTCCACGACAAGCGTCTGCGCCGTCATCCAGCTGGCATAGGGCGAGGCAAGGAACATGACGACATGGGCGATCTCCTCCGGCGTGCCGAGCCGGTTGAAAGGGATGGCGCCGAGGACCTTGTTGTAGAGCGCCGGGTCGGAGGTGCGGCGCGCTTCCCAGGTGCCGCCGGGAAACTCGATGGAGCCGGGGGCGACGCAGTTGACGCGGATGCCCTTGGGCGCGAGGGCCGCCGCCTGGCTCGTCGTGTACTGGATCACCGCCGCCTTGACCGCCGCATAGGCAGCCGTGCGGATCGAGGGCCGGTAGCCCGAGATCGAGGCGATGTTGATGATCGAGGCGCCTTTGGCGGCTTCCAGAAAGGTCAGAGCCGCCCGGCTGGCGCGGACGGTGGCCATGACATCGACATTGAGGCCCTTGGCCCAGCCGTCCTCGGTATCGCCGATGCCGAAACCGGAGGCGTTGTTGACTAGCACGTCGATGCCGCCGAGCGCCTTGGCCGCGGCGGGAATATAGGCTGCGATGGCGTCACCGTCGGCGAGATCGCAGGCAGCGAAATGGGTGGTGGCGCCATGCGCCGCCATCTCCGCGGCGGTGGCTTTCAGACCGTCCTCGCCACGGGCGCAGATGGAGACAGCCGCCCCCGCCGCGGCAAAGCCGAGTGCGATGGACCGGCCGATGCCGCGACTGCCGCCGCAGACCACGACGTGTTTTCCCTTGAAGTCGAAGGCCATCGGCATGTCTCCCTGTGCTGGCCGGACTGTGCCACGGCTCCTGTCAACGCGCTCGGCGGCAGCGTGGCGGCAGCCATGCGGCGCCCCTCCTTTGATGGAGGGCTGCGGCACAGGTTCCTGTTGCCTTCCCGGTCCTGCGGGGCTTCAATGCGAACAAGAAACATTCGCTCGGGTATGTTTTCGGGCGAGGATGACAGACGCCCGCGCCTCGCTGGCGCGGCCAGTCCAGGGAGGTCCGCATGGAACTGAGGTTCACCGACGAGGAGATCGCTTTCCGCAAGGAGGTGCGTGCCTTCATCGACGCCAAGCTGCCGAAGGCGCTGCGCGAGAAGCTCGCCGCCGGCCACCATCCTACCCGCGACGATATCGTCTTCTGGCAGAAGACGCTGAACGACAAGGGCTGGGGCGTCGCTCATTGGCCCGTCCCCTATGGCGGCACGGGCTGGGACGCGGTCAAGCAGTACATCTTCCTTGAGGAGATGATGATGGCGCCCTCGCCGCCGCCGCTCGCCTTCGGCACCTCGATGGTCGGCCCGGTCATCTACACTTTCGGCTCCGAGGCGCAGAAGAAGCGCTTCCTGCCGCGCATCGCCAGTCTCGACGACTGGTGGTGCCAGGGCTTCTCCGAACCCGGTGCCGGTTCCGATCTCGCGGGACTCAAGACCAAGGCGGAGAAGGTCGGCGATCACTGGGTGATCAACGGCCAGAAGACCTGGACGACCCTTGGCCAATATGCCGACTGGATCTTCGTCCTCGCCCGTACCGACGCCTCGGTGAAGAAGCAGGAGGGCATTTCCTTCATCCTGGTCGACATGAAGACGCCGGGCATCACGGTGAAGCCGATCCAGACCATCGACGGCGGCCATGAGGTCAACGAGGTCTTTTTCGACGACGTGAAGGTGCCGCTGGAGAACCTCGTCGGTCAGGAAAACAAGGGCTGGGACTACGCCAAGTTCCTGCTCGGCAACGAGCGCACCGGCATCGCCCGGGTCGGCATCTCCAAGCAGCGCATCCGCAAGATCAAGGAAATGGCGGCCATCGAGCAGCGCGGCGGGCGGCCGCTGATCGAGGACCAGCGCTTCCGCGAGAAGATCGCCGAGGTGGAGATCGAGCTGAAGGCGCTGGAGATCACCCAGTTGCGCGTCATTGCCGGGGAGAAGAAGCGCGAGAAGGGCAAGCCCGACCCGGCCTCATCCGTGCTGAAGATCAAGGGCTCGGAGTTGCAGCAGGCGACGACCGAATTGTTGATGGAGGTGATCGGCCCCCATTCGGCGCCTTTTGCGCCGGAGGAGCCGGGATCGAACGAGCCGCCGATCGGGCCGGAATGGGCCCAGACCATCGCGCCGACCTATTTCAACGTCCGCAAGGTCTCGATCTATGGCGGCTCCAACGAGATCCAGAAGAACATCATCGCCAAGGCCGTGCTGGGGCTCTGAGCCTCATGGGCTGCCCAAGGTTGGCCCCCACTCCGTCATGGCCGGGCTTGTCCCGGCCATCCACGACTTGAACACAACCGCCGCTGAATGAAGTCGTCATGCCCGGCACAAGGCCGGGCATGACGACCTCGAAGCTTCAGCTCACGCGGAACCGCACCGACAGGCTCCTCCCATGGATTTTGATCTCTCCGAAGAACAGCAGCTCCTTAAGGACTCGGTGGATGGCTTCCTGTCCGACACCTATGACTTCGAGAGCCGCAAGAAGATCGCGGCCCTGCCGGGCGGCTGGAGCCCGGAGGTCTGGGCCAAGTTCGCCGAACTCGGCATTCTCGGCCTGCCTTTCGCCGAGGAGGATGGCGGTTTCGGCGGTGGCGCGGTGGAGACCATGCTGCTGGCCGAGAGCTTCGGCAAACATCTCGTGCTGGAACCCTACCTCGCCACCGTCATCCTCGGCGGCGGCGTGCTGAAGCGCGCCGGTTCCGCCGCGCAGAAGGCCGAGCATATCGCCGCCATTGCCGAGGGTTCGCGGACCTTTGCGCTCGCCACCACCGAGCGGCATTCGCGCTACGACCTGTTCGACGTCACGACCGCGGCGAAGAAGGCCGGCGCGTCCTTTGTGCTGGACGGGGAGAAGGCGGTTGTCGTCCATGGTGGCTCCGCCGACCGGATCATCGTCTCGGCGCGCACCGGGGGCAGCCGCCGAGACCGCGGCGGCATCGGCCTGTTCATGGTCCCGGCGGATGCGCCGGGCCTCTCGCGGCGTTCCTCGCCGACGCAGGATGGCACCCATGCCGCCGAGATCACCCTGTCGGGTGTCCGCGTCGATGCGGATGGCGTCCTCGGCGATCCCGAGGGCGGGCTGCCGGTACTGGAGGCGGTGGCCGACGAGGCGATCGCCGCGCTCTGTGCCGAGGCGGTGGGCGCGATGAGCGAGCTCACCGACCTGACCGTCGACTATCTCAAGCAGCGCAAGCAGTTCGGCGTCCCGATCGGCGGTTTCCAGGCGCTGCAGCACCGCGCGGCGGAGATGTTCGTGGCGCTGGAACAGGCCCGCTCCATGGCCATGTTCGCCGCCATGACCGCCGCCACCGAGGATGCGACCGAGCGGCGGGCCCTCGCCTCCGCTGCCAAGGTGCAGATCGGCCGTTCGGCGAAGTTCATCGGCCAGCAGGGCATCCAGCTGCATGGCGGCATCGGCATGACGATGGAGTACAAGGCCGGCCACTATTTCAAGCGGCTGACGATGATCGACACGCTGTTCGGCGATGCCGACCACCACCTGGCCGAGGTGGCGTGCTACGGGCAGCTCGTCTCGGCGGCCTGAGGCCATCCACCGTCGAACTCCCTGCGGGCCCGTCGCGAAAAAAATCGCGGCGGGCCCGAACCTTTTTGATGGCTGGCGCAACCCATGGAGGACCGGGGCGAACGAGCCCCACCGAACCTGAGAAAGGACCCTCGCCATGAACCGCTTCAAGACCCTCGCCATCGCCGCCCTCGCTGTCGCCACCATGTCGGTCGGCGTCGCTTCCCAGGCCGAAGCCGGCCCGTTCCATCGCCGCCACATGGCCTGGGGCGTCGGCGCCCTCGCCACCGGCCTGATCGTCGGCGGTGCCCTCGCCTCCTCCCGCGCCCATGCCTACGGCTACGGCTATGCCCGCGACTGCTACCTGACCCGCCGCTGGGTCGACGGCCCCTACGGCCCGGAGCGCCGCACCATCCGCGTCTGCGAGTGATCGGTCCCCATCATCCTCGCCACGCCAGCAGAACCCCGGTCGAAAGGCCGGGGTTTCTGCATGGGAACCGTCGGTCGCCACGATCTGTCAGCAGCCGCCGCGGGTCGGCCTCACCAGGGTCGACGGAGGACCGCGGCTGCGTCACATTGAGGGTCCACCGTTCCTGCCCGTTTGCATGAGTCGTCCCCGCGCGCCGCCGCCGTCGGGGCCGGCTCGCTTTTCGCCCGGACACCCCATTTCATGCTGCGCTATTTGGAAACCCGCATCGATCCCGTCGCCCTGCCGCCCGGCGACGGGCCACCGGCCGGCCTCATCGCCTTCTTCTGGTACTTCATCCGCCAGGCGCGTTGGCTCTTCGCCGCACTCGTCGTCGTCGGCATGATCGCCGCCGTGGTCGAGACGGCCATTCCCTATTTCATCGGGCGGCTGGTCGCGATCCTGACCGAGACGCCCCGCGAGCAGCTTTTCGCCACGGCCGGGCCGACCTTCGCGGTGATGCTCCTCGTCGTGCTCGTCCTGCGGCCTCTGGTGCTCTTCGTCCAGCGGGCCATTTCCAACCACGGCATTTCCGGCCCGCTCAACACGCTGACCCGCTGGCAGAGCCACCACCACGTCGCGCGCCAGTCGCTGAGCTTCTTCCAGAACGACTTCGCCGGCCGCATCGCCAACCATGTCATGCAGGCGGGCGGCGGCGTGCGCGAGACGGCGCTCGCCACCATGCGGTCCGTGCTGCACATCCTGTTCTACGGCGTTGCGGCGACCGGCCTGATGATGGCGCAGGACTGGCGCCTCGCCTTGCCCATCTTCGCCTGGTTCTGTCTCTACGTGATCCTGCTCGCCGCCATGGTTCCGCGGCTGCGGGACAAGTCCCGCGCGGCATCGGCCAAGCGATCGGCCGTCACCGGCAAGGTCGTCGACAGCTACACCAATATCCAGACGGTGAAACTCTTTGCGCGCACGGCGGAAGAGGATCGCTACATCCGCGACAGCATGGTGGAGATGAACACGGCGTTCCTCGCCCAGCATCGGGTCAACACGCTGTTCACGGTGCTGCTCAACGTTCTCAATGCCGTCCTGCTCGCCGCCGTCGGAACGCTCGCCGTCATGCTCTGGCAGGCCGGTCAGGTGGAGATCGGCGCGGTCGCCATGGTTCTGCCGCTCACCATCCAGATCATCAGCATGTCGGGCTGGGTCGCCGCCGAGATCCAGGGCATATTCGAGAATGTCGGCGTCGTGCAGGAGAGCATGGGCTCGATCGCCCGGCCGCTCGCCATGCAGGACATGCCCGGTGCGCAGCCCCTCGCCGTGGCGGGCGGCGAGATCGTCTTCGACCATGTCAGTTTCGGCTATGGCCGCTCCGATCGGCCGGTCATCCACGACCTGTCGCTGCGGGTGAAGCCGGGCGAGAAGGTCGGTCTCATCGGCCGGTCCGGGGCCGGCAAGTCGACACTGGTCAACCTCCTGCTGCGGTTCCATGACGTCGAGCGCGGCGAGATCACGATCGACGGTCAGAATGTGCGGTCGGTCAGCCAGGAGAGCCTCAGGCAGGCCATCTCGGTTGTCACCCAGGACACCTCGCTGCTGCATCGGTCGATCCGCGACAACATCCTGTATGGCCGCCCCGGGGCCAGCGCGGCGATGATGGAGGCCGCCGCGGCGCGGGCGCATGCCGACGGCTTCATTCCTGATCTGCGCGACAGCGGCGGGCGGACCGGCTACGACGCCCATGTCGGGGAGCGGGGTGTCAAGCTCTCCGGCGGCCAGCGGCAGCGCGTCGCCATCGCCCGCGTCATTCTCAAGGATGCGCCGATCCTGATCCTCGACGAGGCGACGGCAGCCCTCGACAGCGAAGTGGAGGCGGCGATCCAGGACAGTCTCGGCGCGCTGATGGCGGGCAAGACGGTGATCGCCATCGCCCACCGCCTGTCGACCCTGAAGATCATGGACAGGCTGGTGGTGCTCGACCAGGGGCGCATCATCGAGGAGGGCACCCATGACGGGCTGCTGGCGCGCGGCGGTCTCTATGCGCAGCTCTGGGCGCGGCAGTCGGGTGGCTTCCTCCTCGCGCCGCGGCAGGCGGCCGAGTAGGGCCAGGCTCCCCGGGGGCCACGGCGCCCTGCGGCTGCACGCTGCTGCGGCAAAGTGCTGCGCCCACATGGGGCACCGTGCCTGGATCAAGGTCAGATTGCGGCGGCGCCGTGGACATCGCGTGAATTCGCGTTGACTTCCGCAACCGAAAACGCTCCGATCCCCGCTTCGCGCGCCGGAACCATAATCCGGCCCGACCAGAGTGGCTCGCCCAGCACGTTTGCGAGGAGTGATTGCGATGAACGAGACCGAAATCCACGGCATGGTCGCCGACGTCAAGGAGGGCAAGCTCTCCCGTCGCGGCTTCATGCAGCGCCTCGCCGCCTTCGGCGTCGCCGCGCCGACCGCCTGGCATATTCTCGACTTCCACGGCGTGGCCCAGGCCCAGACGCTGACCCCCTACAGGCCGACCAGGGCCGGCGGCGGCGGTCCGCTGAAGATCCTGCTCTGGCAGGCACCGACCCTGCTCAATCCGCATTTCGCCATCGGCACCAAGGACCAGGAAGGCTCCCGCGTCTTCTACGAGCCGCTTGCAGGCTGGGACACCGACGGCAACCTCGTTCCCTTCCTCGCCGCCGAGATTCCGAGCCGCGAGAACGGCAGCGTCTCCGCTGACGGCCTGTCGGTGACCTGGAAGCTGAAGCCGAACGTCAAGTGGCACGACGGCAGGCCCTTCACCGCCGACGATTGCCTCTTCACCGCGGAATATGCCGCCGACCCGGCGACCGCCGCCACGACCATCGGCACCTACAAGGACATCAAGATCGAGAAGGTCAACGACCTGACGATCAAGATCACCTTCGCCAAACCGACGCCGTTCTGGGCCGACGCTTTCGTCGGCGCCGCCGGCATGATCCTGCCGAAGCACGTCTTCGAGCCGTTCAAGGGCGCTGCCTCCCGCGATGCGCCGGCGAACCTGAAACCGGTCGGCACCAGCGCCTACAAGTTCATCGACTTCAAGCCGGGTGACATCCTGCGCGGCGAGCGCAATGCCGACTACCACATCGCCAACCAGCCCCATTTCGACACGATCGAAGTGAAGGGCGGCGGCGACGCCGTCTCGGCGGCCCGCGCCGTCATCCAGACCGGCGAGTTCGATTATGCCTGGAACATGCAGGTGGAGGACGAAATCCTCCTGCGCATGGAACGCGGCGGTCGCGGCAAGGCCATTCCGGTCTCCAGCGGCAATATCGAGTTCATCATGCTCAACACGACGGATCCGTGGACCGAGGTCGACGGTGAGCGGTCGAGCGTCAAGACCAAGCATCCGACGCTGACCGATCCGGCCGTGCGCGCGGCGATCAACCTGCTTATCGACCGCGAGTCAGTGCAGAAGTTCATCTACGGTCGCGGTGGCCGGGCGACGGCAAACTTCGTCAATGCCCCGCCGCGCTACGTTTCGCCGAACATGAAATACGAGTTCAACATCGACAAGGCGAACAAGATCCTTGACGATGCGGGCTGGGTCCGCGGCGCCGATGGCATTCGTGCCAAGGGCGGCAATAAGCTCAAATATGTCTACCAGACGTCGATCAACGCGCCGCGCCAGAAGAATCAGGCGATCGTCAAACAGGCCGCCCAGCGTGCGGGCATCGACATCGAGCTGAAGTCGGTCACCGCTTCGGTCTTCTTCTCCTCGGACGTCGCCAACCCCGACACCTACTCCAAGTTCTATTGCGACATGCAGATGTACACGACGACCATGCTCCAGCCGGACCCCGAGCGGTTCATGCTGCAACTGGTCTCGTGGGAGATCGCCAACAAGGACAACAAGTGGCAGGGCCGGAACATCTCGCGCTATTCCAGCGCTGAGGCGGATGCGGCTTTCCGGGAAGCGCAGAACTCGCTCGATCCGGCCCGCCGCACGGCGCTCTTCATCCGCATGAACGACATCTTCTGCGGCGAGAACATCATCGTTCCCGTCCTCGCCCGCACCCGAATGGCGGCCTCCAGCAACAATCTGGTGGTCCAGCCCAGCGGCTGGGATCTGGATCTGTGGATGCTCAATGCGTGGTTCCGGCCCTGACGCCATCCGGCGTCAGGTCCCTTTCAAGAGGAACCAGGCACAGCTTTCATGGGTACCTATCTCGTCCGGCGATTGTTGATCGCCCTTCCGAGCCTGCTTGGCATCAGCGTCGTGCTGTTCACGGTGCTGGCGCTGGCTCCCGGCGATCCCTTCGAGGAGATGGCCACCAATCCGAACATTCCTCCCGAGGTGCGTCTCGCACTTCGGGAGAAGTTCGGCATCGATGATCCGGTCTACCTGCGCTATTTCCGCTGGTTGGCGGCGATGATGCAGGGCGACTGGGGCTTCTCCTTCGCCAGCCGTGTCGATGTCGACACGCTGATCCTGCAGCGCCTGCCGGCGACGATCTTCGTCATCGGTTCGTCGCAGATCCTGGCGCTGGCGATCGCGCTGCCCGTGGGCATCTACGCGGCGACGCGGCCCTATTCGATCTTCGACCAGATCGCCAACACCTTCGCCTTCATCGGCTTCTCGCTGCCGACCTTTTTCACCGGCCTGCTCTTCATTCTGGTCTTCTCGATCTGGCTGGACTGGCTGCCCTTCGTCTATCGCTCGGATATCTCGGCGACGGGCTGGCGCTGGTACTGGGAGCAGATCCGGCAGGCCATCATGCCCGTCATGGTGCTCGGCCTCTTCCAGGCCGCCTCCTATACCCGTTATGTGCGCTCGGCCGTTCTCGACGTGATCCGTCTCGACTTCGTCACCACGGCCCGCGCCAAGGGGCTTGGCGAGAAGACCGTCGTCGTGCGCCACGTGGTGCGCAACGCGCTGATCCCGGTGGTCACGCTGGTCGCGCTGCAGATGCCCACCGTCTTCGGCGGCGCCATCGTCACCGAGCAGATCTTCCGCATCCCGGGGATCGGCTCGCTGCTGATCAGCGCCATTCTCGCCAATGACACACCCGTCATCATGGCGGTGACCTTCGTTTTCGCCTGTCTCGTCGTAACCTTTAACCTGATTGCAGATGTCCTCTATGGCTGGCTCGACCCCCGCATCGCCTTCCGCTGATCCGGCGGTGGCCCCGATCGGAGCCGTCGTCACCGCCGAGCATGTCTCGCCGATGGTCGACGCCTGGCGCAAGTTCCGCCGCCACAAGCTGGCGGTCGCGAGCAGCGCCGCGCTGCTGACGATCATCGTCGCCGTCATCGTCGGCCCCTGGCTCTGGCCGGTCGCCATCGACGACATCGATTTCACGGCGCGGCTGCAGGGGCCTTCCTGGTCCCATCCCTTCGGCACCGACGACCTCGGGCAGGATCTGCTGGCGCGGATGATCTATGGCGGGCGCATCTCGCTCGCCGTGGGCCTCGCCGCCATGCTCGTCGCCATCATCGTCGGCGTCATCATCGGCGCGATCGCGGGCATTTCCCGCGGCTGGGTCGACACGGCGCTGATGTGGCTGACGGACCTCTTCCTGTCGCTGCCGCAGCTGCCGCTGCTGCTGCTGATCATCTATCTGTTCCGCGACTCGCTGAAGAGTGTCTTCGGCGTGGAAATGGGCGTCTTCATCCTGATCGTCATCGTCATCGGCGGCCTGAGATGGATGCCTGTGGCCCGCCTGGTCCGGGCGCAGTTCCTCTCCCTGCGCGAGAAGGAATTCGTCGAGGCCGCCCAGGCGCTCGGTGCTTCCAAGACTCGCCAGGTGGTGCGGCACATCCTGCCGAACGCCATGGGACCGGTGATCGTGGCCGCGACCATCGACGTGGCGGCGGCGATTATCGCGGAATCGACGCTGTCCTTCCTCGGTCTCGGTTTCCCGCCGGACATCCCGACCTGGGGGCGGCTGCTGTTCGACGCCAAGGACTTCCTGGACTATGCGCCGCACTGGGCGCTGTTCCCCGGCGCGGCGATCTTCATCACGGTGCTCGCCATCAACTTCATCGGCGACGGTCTGCGCGACACGTTCGATCCGCGACGGGTTCTCTGAACCATCGGCCCCTTCCGGCCCTGCCGACCGCCGCGTTTCGCCAGAAGCGCGGCGGTCTGCGTTTCAGCCGCCCGGGGCGCCCTGCGTGTTGACATAGAGCGCGTAGAGCGCGCGGCCGGTCGCCATGAACAGGCGGTTGCGATGGCGACCGCCGAAACAGACATTGGCGCAGCGCTCGGGCAGGGCGATCCGCCCGATGGCGGTGCCGTCGGGGGCGAAGACCATGACCCCGTCGAGGGTTGGTGCGCCCATGCCCCAGCCGCACCACAGATTGCCGTCGATGTCGCAGCGGATGCCGTCGGGGGTTCCGCCCGGGCCGGCATCGGCGAAGACGCGCCGGTTGCCGATCGAGCGGCCATCGGCCGACACGTCGTAGGCGGCGATGAGGCGATGCGGCGTGGCGCGCGACTCGACGAGGTAGAAGGTCTTCTCGTCGGGTGAGAAGCAGAGGCCGTTGGGACCGGCGACCGCCTCCGCCACGACGGTGATCTCGCAGCGCGCCGGGTCGACGCGATAGACGTTCTGCGGCAGTTCCGGCTCGGCGACGGTGCCCTCGTAGTGGCTGAGAAGACCGAAGGCCGGATCGGTGAACCAGATCGACCCGTCCGATTTCACCACGACATCGTTGGGCGAGTTGAGGCGCCGGTCGCCGTAATGGCTGGCGATGACGGTGATGGTTCCGTCATATTCGGTGCGGATGACGCGACGGCCCCCGTGTTCACAGGTGACGAGCCGGCCCTGGCGGTCGCGGGTATTGCCGTTCGCCTTGTTGCTCGGCGACCGGAACGGCGTGATGGCGCCGGTTTCCTCGTCCCAGCGCAGGATGCGGTCATTGGGAATGTCGCTGACCAGCAGGCAGCGCTGGTCGCCGATCCAAACGGGACCCTCGCCCCAGCGCAGGCCGGTGGCGAGGCGTTCGACCGCCGCATTGAAGAGGCGGTATTTGAGGAAGCGCGGATCGAGGATCTCGATCGACGGGTCGGGATAGATCGGGCTCGGTTCCCACATGGCGGCGTCCTTTTCGGCGTTGCTCCCGGGCGCCAGTGTCGAGCGGGGGAGGGGGCGGTGCAACCCGCGCCATCGCCTGACCAGTCCATCTGCTTCCGCGGGCGCTCCTTCTGCCCCGGCGCCACGCGCGGTATCCATGCGCAAGGCGTTATGGCGGCTTCCCTCACCCGCGCGATTCCGCGCGCCCGAGGGATTGGGACAAGAGCGCGCCGGTGGCTGCAACCCCGGCATCCGCCGTTCGACATGACGCGCTCGTCAGGTATTTCGATTGACTACGCCTCGCGTGCCATGCAGCAATGCCGGCCAACGCACAGACAAAGAACAGAGTGCATGGTGGGAACGACCGACGACATCATCCTTCAGACCCATGGTCTGACAAAGGACTTCAAGGGCTTCACCGCGGTGAGCGAGGTCGACCTCGCCGTCAGGCGTGGCACGATCCATGCGCTCATCGGGCCGAACGGGGCCGGCAAGACCACCTGTTTCAACCTGCTGACCAAGTTCCTGATCCCCACCCGCGGGACCATCACCTACAAGGGGCAGGACATCACCCGGGCGAAGCCGGCCGACATTGCCCGACTCGGCCTGGTGCGGTCCTTCCAGATCTCGGCGGTCTTTCCGCATCTGACCGTTCTCGAGAACGTTCGCATCGCCCTGCAGCGCAAGCGCGGCGACAGTTTCGACTTCTGGAATTCCGAGCAGGTGCTCAAGGCACTCGATGGCGAGGCCGCCCGCCTGGTGGAAGCCGTCGGTCTCGGCGAGTTCTCGCGCCATCAGGCGGTAGAGCTCTCCTATGGGCGCAAGCGTGCGCTGGAGATCGCCACGACGCTGGCGCTCGATCCGGAGATGATGCTGCTGGATGAACCGATGGCCGGCATGGGTCACGAGGATGTCGACCGCATCTCCGAACTGATCCGCCGCGTCTCGGCCAACCGCACCATTCTCATGGTGGAGCACAACCTCTCCGTCGTCGCCTCGCTCTCCGACCGCATCACCGTGCTGGCGCGCGGCAAGGTTCTCGCCGAGGGCGACTATGCCAGCGTCTCGAAGGATCCGCGCGTGATCGAAGCCTATATCGGAGCCGGTCATGGCTGAGGCACTGGACACGACCCGCCGGGTTACGGCCGCCCCGATGCTGGAGGTGCGCGACCTGCACGCCTGGTATGGCGAATCGCACGTCCTGCATGGCGTCAATCTCGAGGTTGCCGAGGGCGAGGTGGTCACCCTTCTCGGCCGCAACGGTGCGGGCAAGACGACGACGCTGAAATCCATCATCGGGATCATGGGCAAGCGCCAGGGCGCCATCCGCTTCCGCGGCGCCGAGACGGTGGAGATGTCCTCGCGCGCGATCGCGCGCCTGGGGATCGGCTACGTGCCGGAGGAGCGCGGCATCTTCTCCTCGCTCTCGGTGGAGGAGAACCTGCTGCTGCCGCCGCAGGTCCAGCCGGGCGGCATGACGGTGGAACAGATCTTCGATCTTTTTCCCAACATCAAGGAGCGGCTGCAAAGCCAGGGCACCAAGCTGTCGGGCGGCGAGCAGCAGATGCTCTCCATCGCCCGCATCCTGCGCACCGGTGCGAAATTCCTGCTGCTGGACGAGCCGACCGAAGGTCTCGCCCCCGTCATCATCGAACAGATCGGCCGCACGATCGCGCGGTTGAAGAGGGAAGGCTTCACGATCATCCTGGTCGAGCAGAACTTCCGCTTCGCCCAGACGGTGGCCGACCGCCACTACCTGGTCGAGCAGGGCCGCGTCGTGGACATGATCCTCAACGCCGAGCTCGACAAGAACATCGACAAGCTGCACGCCCATCTGGGTGTGTGAGCCCGCAACAACAAGAAAAACCGACCCGAACGGACCCCCTTTGGAGGATACGACCATGACGACGTTCCGCATGAACCGCCGCTCCGTCCTTGCCGGCGCAGCCGCCACCGCCTTCTCCGCCCGCTCGATGGCGCAGGCGCAGCAGCCCATCACCATCAGGATCGGCGTGCTCAACGACCGCTCCGGTCTCTATGCCGACCTCACCGGCGAGGGATCGGCCATCGCCGCCCGCATGGCGGCGGAGGATTTCGGCGCTGCCGCCAAGGGACTCAACGTCCAGATCGTTTCGGCCGATCACCAGAACAAGCCCGACGTCGGCGCCAATATCGCGCGCCAGTGGTATGACAATGACGCCGTCGACGTCATCGCCGATGTGCCGACCTCCTCGGTGGCGCTCGCCGTCAACCAGATCACCCGCGAGAAGAACAAGATCTTCCTCAATTCGGGGGCCGCGACCTCCGATCTCACGGGCTCCCAGTGCTCGCCCAACACGGTTCACTGGACCTACGACACCTATATGCTGTCGCAGGGTACCGGCGGTGCGATGGTGAAGGCGGGCGGTGATACCTGGTTCTTCCTCACCGCCGACTATGCCTTCGGCCATGCGCTCGAGCGTGACACCACGGCGGTCGTCCAGCGTCAGGGCGGCCGGGTTCTCGGTGCGGTCCGCACGCCCTTCCCGGGCACGGACTTCTCCTCGTTCCTGCTGCAGGCCCAGGCGTCGCGCGCCAAGGTGATCGGCCTCGCCAATGCCGGCGGCGACACCGTCAACTCGATCAAGCAGGCCGCCGAATTCGGCATCACGGCAGGTGGCCAGAAGCTCGCCGGCCTGCTCGTCTTCGTCAACGACGTGCATGCCCTCGGCCTGCAGACCGCCCAGGGCCTTGTGCTGACCGAGACCTTCTACTGGGATCTCAACGACAGCACCCGGGCCTGGTCGCGCCGCTTCGCCCCGCAGCGCGCCGGCAACATGCCGAGCATGGTGCAGGCCGGCGTCTATGGCTCCGTGCTGCACTACCTGAAGGCCGTGGCCGCGACCCGGTCGAAGGACGCCGCACAGGCCATGACCTGGATGAAGGGCAACGAGACGGACGATCCGCTGTTCGGCAAGGGAACGATCCGCGCCGACGGCCGCAAGATGCACCCCGCCTATCTGTTCGAGGTGAAGAAGCCGTCGGAGTCCAAGGGTCCGTGGGACTATTACAAGCTGCTGGCGACCCTGCCCGCCGAAGAGGCGTTCCGGCCGCTCAGCGCCAACGCCTGCCCGCTGGTTCGCGCCTGATCCAACCCGCATCCGGGGCGCCGCGCGTCGGCGCCCCGCCTTCCCTTGGGATCCGCAGTCCATGTTCGAGCTCTTAGGCATTCCGCCCCAGGCCCTCTTCGGACAGCTCCTTCTGGGGCTGATCAATGGCTCGTTCTACGCGATCCTCAGCCTCGGCCTCGCCGTCATCTTCGGCCTGCTGAACATCATCAATTTCACCCATGGCGCGCAGTACATGATGGGCGCCTTCATCTCGTGGATGCTGCTCAACTGGCTGGGCATCGGCTACTGGCCCTCGCTGCTGCTCGCCCCCGTGGTGGCGGGCATCTCCGGCGTGATCATTGAGCGATTGTTCCTGCAACGGCTCTATCACCTCGACCATCTCTATGGCCTGCTGCTGACCTTCGGCCTCGCCCTCATCATCCAGGGCCTGTTCCGCAACTATTTCGGCTCGTCGGGCCTGCCCTACCAGATCCCCGCCGAACTGCGCGGCGGCCAGAATCTTGGCTTCATGTTCCTGCCCAACTACCGCGCCTGGGTGGTCGTCGCCTCCCTCGTGGTCTGTCTCGCCACCTGGTTCGTCATCGAGAAGACCCGCCTCGGCGCCTATCTGAGGGCCGCCACCGAGAACCCGACCCTGACCCAGGCCTTCGGCATCAACGTGCCGCTGCTGATCACGCTGACCTACGGGTTCGGCGTCGGACTCGCCGCCTTCGCCGGCGTCCTCGCCGCGCCGATCTATTCGGTCAACCCGAACATGGGAGCCGATCTCATCATCGTGGTCTTCGCCGTGGTGGTCATCGGCGGCATGGGCTCGATCCTCGGCGCCATCGTCACCGGCTTCGGCCTCGGCATCATCGAGGGGCTGACCAAGGTCTTCTATCCTGAGGCCTCAGCCACCGTCATTTTCATCATCATGGCCATCGTGTTGCTCGTGAAGCCCGCCGGCCTCTTCGGGAGGACCGCCTGATGGCCGATGTCACCATCGCTGCTCCCGCCACCGAGACCGCCGAGCAGGCCGATCATTCCGCGCTTCACCGCACGCTGTTCATCGCCATGGCGGCGCTGCTGGTCGTGCTCCCCTTCATTCCGGTGGTCGGCTATCCGTTCTTCCTGATGAAGGTGCTGTGCTTTGCGCTGTTCGCCTGCGCCTTCAACCTGATGCTGGGCTATGGCGGTCTCCTCTCCTTCGGCCATGCCGCCTATTTCGGCTTCGCGTCCTACGTCGCCGCCTATACGGCGAAGCACTGGGGCCTGACGCCGGAAGTGTCGATCCTGCTCGGTACGGTCTCGGGTGCCGTGCTTGGCCTCGCCTTCGGCGCTCTCGCCATCCGCCGCCAGGGCATCTACTTCGCCATGATCACCCTGGCCCTGGCGCAGATGGTCTATTTCTTCTCGCTGCAGGCGCCACGCTTCACCGGTGGTGAGGACGGCATCCAGGCCGTGCCGCGCAACGCGCTGTTCGGGGTGCTGCCGCTCGGCAACGATACCGTCACCTATTATCTCGTCGCCGCCATCTTCTTTGTCGGCGTGCTGCTGATCTATCGCATCATCCATTCGCCCTTCGGGCAGGTCCTGAAGGCGATCCGTGACAACGAGGCTCGCGCCGTCTCGCTGGGCTACCGGGTGAACCAGTACAAGCTGGCCGTCTTCGTTCTTTCCGCCTCGCTGGCCGGTCTCGCCGGCGCCACCAAGGCCATCGCCGTGCAGCTCGCGTCGCTCACCGACGTGCACTGGAGCATGTCCGGCGAGGTCGTGCTGATGACCCTGGTCGGCGGCATGGGAACGGTCTTTGGTCCGATCGTCGGCGCGGCTGTGATCATCTCCATGCAGAACTTCCTCGCAGGCCTCGGCGCCTGGGTCACCGTCGTGCAGGGTGTCATCTTCGTCATCTGCGTGCTGGTCTTCCGCGAGGGCATCGTCGGCGTCATCGGCAAGTGGCTGAAGAAGCCGCTCTGAACAGGCAAGCGGCTCCACGCCCTGCCCGCACGGGGAGCGCTGCCGATGAACGACGTTAAGGCAAATTCCACGCCCTGCCTCCGCAGGGTCGCTATTGCGCCGCCTTTCCTGCGTGCCATGGTGGTGGCGTCGGGTCGGTTCCCGATCGGCTCGACACGAGGCCTTGGGAGATGACCATGCATGCGATGAAGCGCGCCCTGCTGGCGGGAACCATCCTTCCCGTCCTCGCCATGATGCCTGGCTTTGCCCAGGGTCTTCGCGCCGAGGGTGCCATCATTCTGGCCCAGGCCCAGGATCAGGATCCGCGCCAGCGTCGTCCCGGGCAGCCGCAACAGGGCCGCCCCAACGTGCAACCGCCGCGCCAGCCAGCGGCCCCGATCCAGCAGCAGCCG